>NZ_JBVYOJ010000004.1:0-359068 GCF_056120465.1 Paenibacillus sp. sgz302148 | reverse complement strand
CAGCATCGCACACGGCGGCGGCGCAAGCATCGAGCGCGCCTCCCGCCGCAGGCGACGGCGACCTGCCGAAGCCGGGCAGGTCGAGCAGCCACACCGGCGCGCCGCTCAGCGCGTGCAGCCGTTCGGCCAGCGGCGCGAAATCGTCGGCGCCGCCGAGCAAGCCGTGCACGATCAACCACGGCGTGCCCGTGCCTTCGCGTACGAGCGCCGCCAGCCTTCCGGCGCGACGGCGGCTGAATCCGGCCGGATCGGCATAAGCGGGGTTCAACAGTCGGTAATCCAGATCGGCGATAACGAACGGCAGTACATCGCGGATGTCAAAATCATGCTCGGAGCCCATCCGCCCGAGCAATTGCTTCGCCTCTTCGGTACGGAACGACCGGTTCGTAATGAAGGCCAGCGATTCCGCGGGGATGCCCGTCAACCGGCCAAGTCCCGTATTCATGACGGCATGCAGCATGCCGACGGGAGCGGACATTCGCGGAACCGGCATCCGCAATTCGCGGGCGATTGTACCAAGCAGCTCGTTCATATTCGGGCTAGCTTCTTTATCGCCGAGCATATTATAAGTGCCGCCGGTCGGAGCTTTCTCACAGGCCAAGTGAACGATCACGCGGGCGACAACGTCGTTCGCGACCAGCGGCACCCAATGATCCGGGCCTCCCGGCACAAGCGGCATCAGACGGCGGCGCACCGCATGAACGAGAATGCCGAGGCCGCCTGTTTGCTCCGTCACGCCTGTCGGCTTGGCGCCAACAACGGTGCTCGGGTTGACGACGGACAGGGGATAACCGTGCCGGAGCGACTGCTGCCGGATGTACAGATCGGCGAGAAATTTCATTCTTTCATAGGCGCCATCGTTCTCCATAAATCGATCCATGCGCAGAACATCGGCCTTCGGATCGACGTTTCCGTCGTGGAAAGGGCTCATATAGCCGACGACATGTATAAAATGCCGCAATCCTCGGGAGCGATGAATCCGCTCGGCTAATTCGGCGAGATGCCGCGCACCCTCCAGGAAGGTTTGCCGCGCGGCGTCGTTTTCCAGCGTAATGTCCATCGCTCCTCCGGCATGAACGATAACGTCCGCCGTCATCGCCAGCGCCGTGTCGTCGGCGCTTAATCCGAGCCCCGGCGCGGACAAGTCGCCTTGCAGAAGGCGAATATGTTGGCGGCCGGATAAACCGATATCCGATAGCATTCGCTGCGCTTTGCCAACAGAACGCACTAGCAGCAGAAGCGTTCCCGTTTCCTCCCGGACGGCCCACTGCTTTAACGTTTCTTTGCCGATAAATCCCGTACTTCCCGTCATGAAAATAACCATAAGATCAACCTCCGATGAATTGGTAGAACTTCCGACTTCCCGGTAAAAACGATATGATATCGAAAATTAGTACTGAGTAGTACTATTCGATTTCAAAAAAATACGCTTCGTTAACGAAGCAATTTGAAAAACGATCGGCCGGTTTGTTGAATGATCGATAGGTCCGAAGTCGTTTCGGCCAATACGAGTGCGCCTTCCAATGCGGCAAGAAACAACATGGAAACCGCAGCCGCATCCAAATCCGGGCGAAATTCACCCGAGCCGATTCCCTGGCGGAACAGCTTTTCGAGGTTTGGCTTCAGCTCGGCAAAAAAACGCGAGATACGAGCCTTCACCTGCGATGCTTGCTCCGGACTTTGCACGTATAACGATACAAAAGGGCAGCCGCCCTGGCAATTGCGAACGGCGAATCCATCCGCCAGCGCCGCCAGGAATAAGAGGGTGCGTTCCTCGACGGTGCGATCGGGCTGCTCCAGAAGCGCCGTTAGCGCCGATTCATACGTAAACGCCCAATATTCGACGACGGCGAGAAGCAGTTCCTCCTTGCTTTTGAAATGATAATAAATGTTCGATTTCGAAACGCGGCTTTCGCGCATGACGTCGTCCATGCTCGTATGGGCGTATCCGCCGCGCAGGAAGAGCTGCGCCGCAACTTCGACGACATGCTTGCGGTTTGACGGCTGTGCGGCATTCGTTTTGGTTGATTTGTTTGATCTGTTTGTCATGACTAGAACTATACAGTACTAATCATATCGATGTCAAACGGTCAGCCCGATGTTTTTTTCAAAAGCGTCTTTGACGTACAAGGCAAAAGAGAGGTACAATCATTTTGAAAGTTACAGAAAGTTAAAGTTCGCTTATGCGTCGAGCGAAGGAGAACTTTTCTGTACCAAGAAAAGTTTCCGATTAGACACGAATGTATCTTCACCGATTAACTTCGATCAGAAGCTTTTCTTTATAGTTACGAGATATATAGTTCCAGGAGGTGCACGATGAACGGGGAACCGTTTTATATAAGGCGGAATCAGCCGATTTCCGAAGATTATGTCTCGCAATTCGAGAAGGTTAGCGGATTGTACGAGTACGCGCCGACGCCCGAATCGTGGACTCCGCGCGCCGAGTGGCTCGACCGTTCGGCAGAGACCCGCGTCGGCCGCAGCCGTCTCGCCGCTGCGCTCCGGCAATATAATGCGAGCATCGGCAACACATCGCTTGCTCACGAAGCGATCGACGCTCTGGAGGACGACCGGACGCTTGCCGTTGTCGGCGGACAGCAGGCCGGGTTGTTCACGGGCCAGCTCCTCGTTCTGTATAAGGCGATTACGATCATTCGCACGGCTCGAGAGGCGGAGCAGCGTCTCGGACGCCGGGTCGTTCCGATATTCTGGATTGCGGGCGAAGATCATGATTTTGATGAAGTGAATCATATCTATTCGTTATCCGGAGAGCTGCAAGTGCAGAAGCTGAAGATCGACCATCCGAACGGAAGCAAAAACGCGATTAGCCGTCTGCCGATCGATGCGGCGGCGTGGGAGGATGCGCTCAGGCAATTGGACGAATCGCTGATGGATTCCGAATTCAAGCCGCAGCTCATGGCTCAGCTTCGCGAAATTACCGGCGCTTCGAAGACGCTGTCCGACAGCTTCGCCCGTATTATGGTCCAATTGTTCGGCAGATACGGACTCGTGCTGCTTGATTCCGATGCGCTTGAGATCCGCGCCTTGGAAGGCGATATGTTCGCAAGGCTGATCTCTCGCAACGATGAGATCGAGCACGCCTTGTTCGCCGCCAAACGGAATATCGAAAACCTTGGCTATGAAGCGCAAGCCGACGTGCAGCCCGGCTGTGCGAACCTATTTTATTTTCATGACGAAACGCGGTTGCTCTTATATAAATCCGAGGATGGCGAACGGTTCTCCGATCGGCGGGACCGGGTATCGGTCGGCAAGAGTGAGCTGCTCGAGCTGGCTCATCGGGAGCCGGGCCAATTTAGCAATAACGTGATGACGCGTCCGCTGATGCAGGACTATCTTCTGCCCGTGCTCTCGGTTGTGCTAGGCCCAGGGGAAATTGCCTATTGGGCGTTGACCCGCGAAGCCTTCCGCGCGTTCGGCATGCAAATGCCGGTCATTACGCCGCGGTACGAGTACACGCTCGTTGACGGAACGGTGCAGAAACATATGGCGAAATATGCTTTGTCCTTCGACGACGTTCTATACCGATTCGAAGAGAAGCTGCAGGAATGGTTGAACAGCCAGGACGATCTGCACCTGGATGAGCGATTCGCCGAAGTGAAGTCGCGGTTCGACGATATGTACAAACCGCTGATCGAGCTGATCGCAGGCGTGCAGCCGGCTATTGGCAAGCTAGGAGAGACGAACCGTCACAAAATTCTCGAGCAAATCAAGTATTTGCAAGGGAAAGCGAACGATGCTTTCCGGATCCGGCACGACGCCGCGCTCCGGCAGCTGGAGCGGATTCGGCTGTCACTGATGCCCCTGGGTAAATTGCAGGAAAGAGTGTATAATATGTATGCTTATTTAAACCGTTACGGCGACGGGTGGCTGCATGGGTTATTGGATGCGTCGCCTCAATCGCTGCATACGATCGTTTACTTATAAGATTTCGCATTTTAATCTGGAAGAAACATAGTGAGAGGAGCCCGTCTATGACTGCAAAAACAAATAGCATTATCGCCGACCCGACGCTTGCGCCGGAAGGACATTTAAAAATCGATTGGGTTAACGCCCACATGCCTGTCTTGAACAAGATCCGCGAGCAATTCGAAAAGGAACAGCCGTTCAAAGGGCTGAAAGTTGCGATCTCGCTCCATTTGGAAGCAAAAACCGCTTATTTGGCGAAGGTCGTTCAAGCCGGCGGCGCGGAAGTGACGATTACCGGCAGCAATCCGCTTTCGACGCAGGACGACGTATGCGCGGCGCTTGTGGAAGACGGAATTACGGTGTTTGCCAAGTACAATCCCGATCCGCAGGAATATAAGGAATTGATGGTTAAAACGCTGGAAACGAAACCGGATCTGATAATCGACGACGGCGGCGATCTCGTCACGATTTTGCATTCCGAACGTCCGGATTTGCTTGCCCAAGTGCGCGGCGGGGCGGAAGAAACGACAACGGGCATTTTGCGCCTGAAAGCGCTCGAGAAGGAAGGCCGGCTGAAATTCCCGATGGTTGCCGTCAACGACGCGTTCTGCAAATATTTGTTCGACAACCGCTACGGTACGGGCCAATCCGTATGGGACGGCATTAACCGGACGACCAACCTTGTCGTCGCGGGCAAAACCGTCGTCGTCGTCGGCTACGGCTGGTGCGGCAAAGGGGTTGCGATGCGCGCGAAAGGACTTGGCGCAAACGTTGTCGTGACCGAGATCGACGCGATCAAAGCGGTCGAAGCTTATATGGACGGATTCACCGTCCTGCCGATGATCGAAGCGGCCAAAATCGGCGATTTCTTCGTGACGGTAACCGGCAACCGCGATGTGATCAACGGCGAGCACTACAAGGTAATGAAGGACGGCGCGATTTTGTCCAATGCGGGCCACTTCGACGTGGAAGTGAACAAACCGGACCTCGATGCGATTTCCGTCTCCAAACGGACGGTTCGCCGCAATATTGAAGAATATCAAATCAACGACGGCCGCAAGTTTTATTTGCTGGCGGAAGGCCGTCTCGTGAACTTGGCTGCGGGCGACGGACATCCGGCCGAAATTATGGATATGACGTTTGCCTTGCAGGCAATGTCACTGAAATACGTGAACGAGCAATATCAAGCGATCGGCAACAAGGTGGTCAACGTTCCTTACGAGCTTGACGAGCAGGTTGCGCGTTACAAGCTGGCTTCGCTAGGCACTTCCATCGACAAGCTGACCGACGAGCAAAAAGCTTATTTGGACAGCTGGGCGGAGCATTAAGCGAACCGGTTCTTGCTTAAAAAATAAGCGGTGTATCCTTCCGGAGGATATGCCGCTATTTTTTTTCGTCTCGCCACCTTTTTGCGTAACAATCCATATTTTGGTTGCGTCAATAGATTGAAGCAACCAAACAAAAGGGGGGGATCGTCGATGCACAAAAACAAAAACAAAATCTACGCGTTCAAAGGATGCTGGCTCGCTTTTGCGTTTTTTGCGATACTGGCATTGGTCGTCGGTTGCAGCAGCTACGAAGATTCAAAGGCGTCGACCGGGAAAGCGGACGGCAAGATGAGCGATACCGCGCCTGCGGAACAAACGCTTGCCGCAGAGCAGACAAAGTCCGAGATGGCTTCCGACACTGTTGATTACACCGGAACCGCATCGGATAAGGAGTCGATCGGAGGGAGCTCTCAGCCGATCGCCGCGGATGCAGACGGATTAAACCGCAAGTTGATTTATCGGGCGAACTTGACGATGGAGGTGGAAGATTACAACAAAGCGCAGACGGATCTGCGGAACTTAATTCACTTGTCGGGCGGTTACATTCTCCAGTTTGCCGACACGAAGTCCACGTCTGAGCTTGGGGGTTCGTTTACAGTCAAAATCCCTTCGGGCGGTTTTATGTCGTTCATTACCGAGATGGAAAAAATCAAGCATATCGATTTTCAGCGGTCCATGCAAGGAACGGATGTGACCGAGGAGTATGTCGATCTCGAAGCGCGTCTGAAAGCGAAAAAAGTCGTGGAGGCACGATTGCTCGCATTTATGGAAAAAGCGACGGGAGCGAATGACCTCGTCCGGTTTTCGTCCGAGCTTGGTGCGGTTCAAGAAGAAATGGAGCGGATCCAAGGGCGGATTCGTTATCTTGATCAGAATGTTGCGTTCTCCACGATCGAGCTGCGTATGTACCAGCGATTGGAACCCGCTTCCGCACTGAGCGAAGAAGGTCAGCCGTTCTGGGAAAGGATGACGGGTACGCTGCAATCAAGCGCCAACTTCGTATTCGACTTTTTGCAGTGGCTCGTTTTGCTTCTTGTCGCCTCTCTGCCTGTGCTCGCCATTTTGGTCGTTTTTGGCTTTCCGATTTATTGGATTGTACGAAAATCTCGCTCAATTCGTAAAATTCATACCGAAAACGATCAAAAAATAGAGACTTCCCCCCACTCTCTCCCACAAACGGATAATTCGTTGCCGAGCGGCGGGGACAAAACCTCGGAGTCCTTACAACATAAGGATGAATCGAAAATGTGAACGTTTATTAACAACATAAAATATGTTGCGAAAAATCCTGCCGCGAAGCAGGATTTTTGTTTTGCGTGGCGAATACTAGAAACAAAGTGGTGGAAAGTGGAGCGAAGTGGTGACATTCGGGGGAGGAGTGGAACGGGACGATGTTCATGGGCGAATATCAGCACAGTGTGGATGATAAAGGCCGTCTGATCATTCCGGCCAAGTTCCGTGAAGCCCTTGGACCTGACTTCATTATTACGCGCGGGCTCGACAATTGCTTGTTCGTCTACCCGAGAAGCGAATGGACGGTGCTGGAGCAGAAGCTTAAGGCATTGCCGCTGATGAAGTCTGACGCCCGGGCGTTTACCCGATTTTTCTTTTCCGGCGCGACGGAATGCGAGCTGGATAAACAGGGAAGGGTAAATATACCGAATACGCTTCGTGAATATGCCAAGCTTGACAAAGATTGCGTCGTGCTCGGCGTTTCCAACCGCGTTGAAATTTGGTGCAAGGAAGTGTGGGAAGGCTACTTCCAGCAATCGGAGCAATCGTTTAACGAAATTGCCGAGAAGCTGGTCGATTTTAACTTCGATTTATAATACATACATATGCAGGAGGTCAGGCAGCATTGTTTCACCACATCACGGTTTTAAAAGAAGAAGCGGTTGAAGGTCTGAATATCAAACCGGACGGCATCTACGTAGACTGCACGCTTGGCGGTGCGGGGCATAGCTTCGAAATCGCATCCAGGCTCGGAAACGGCGGCATGCTGATCGCTTTCGATCAGGACGATATCGCTTTGAACAATGCGGAGAAACGGCTGGCTGATTACAAGGATCGCGTCAAGCTGATCAAAAGCAATTTTCGCCATTTGCAGGACAAGCTGCTGGAAGCCGGAGTTAGAACGGTTGACGGCATCCCGCAAGTCGACGGCATTCTGTTCGATCTCGGCGTATCGTCGCCCCAACTGGATGAAGCCGATCGCGGGTTCAGCTATAACGCGGACGCGGAGCTGGACATGAGAATGGACCGGTCGTCGAGCTTGTCGGCGAAAACGATCGTCAACGAATGGAGCGAGCAGGAACTCGCCCGGATCTTGTTCGAATACGGCGAGGAGAAGTTTTCCCGACGCATCGCAAGAACGATCGTACAGGCAAGGGAAACCGGTACGATCGAAACGACGGGGCAGCTAGTAGAGCTTATTAAGGAAGGGATACCCGCAGCGGCGCGCCGAACGGGCCCGCATCCGGCGAAGCGCAGCTTTCAGGCGATTCGTATCGCGGTCAACGACGAGCTCGGCGTATTCGAGGATGCACTGCTGCAAAGCGTGCGCTGCCTTGCTCCGGGCGGAAGGGTATCCGTCATTACGTTCCATTCGCTGGAGGATCGCATCTGCAAGCAAACGTTTGCGAGCTTCGTAGAGAAATGCACCTGCCCGCCGGATTTTCCGATGTGCGTGTGCGGGAAGAAGGGGACGCTCAAGCTGGTTAACCGGAAGCCGATCGAGCCGAGCAAGGCCGAGCTGGAAGCCAATCCGCGGTCGCGCTCCGCTAAACTGAGAATCGCCGAAAAATTAAACCAAGCATAATAGGGAGGGAATACAATGTCCGCTTACATGCACGGAAATTTAGCCATCGATGAGAAGAAGACGTTAAAGCAACCGGAAAAGAAAGTGCGCGAAACGACGCGAACCGTCGTCCGCAAAAAGGCTATACCGATGCAGGAAAAACTGTTATACTTATTTACTATCGTGGTGTGCGTCGTTGTAGCGGGATTCATTATTTTCCGTTATGCGCAGATCTACGAGATGAACGTGCAAATGCAGAAGATCAGCAAAGAAATCGAGACGCTCAAGCAAGAGAACATCAAGCTAGAGACGAAGATCGCCCAGCTGCAAAATCCGCAGCGCATCGCCGAAGAAGCGCAGAAGCTCGGATTCGCTCCTTATGATAAAGGCATTCAAGAACTGAAAAAATCACCGACTGCATCCATACCGACAAATCAAGAGCCGACTGCGATGCTTGACGCTCAAAGGTAAGGTGAAGTCGATGATAAAACTTGTGCGTATTCGTACATTACTCATTGGGGGCGTATTCACCCTCTTTTTTGTTGCGCTGATAGGTCGGTTATATTGGGTTCAAATCGCGAATGCCGACAAATGGCTGACAATTGCCGAGAAGGAATGGTCGGTGGAGAAGAAGCTGCAGCCCGTTCGCGGGACGATCATGGACCGGAACGGGAACGTCCTTGCGCAAGATGCTCTTGCATACACCGTTGCGGTAAATCCGCAGGTGATCGACGATCTCGGCATTGCCGACAAGGTTGTCAAAGGCTTGCACGATATTTTGGATAAACCGGAAGTTGAATTGATGAAGCTTGTCACTGCAAAGAAAGAGGACGGCACATTTTTTCAACAAAGGGAAGTCCGCAAGGAAGGATGGAAAATTGATACAGAAGTAGCTGATAAAGTAAGGGTTCTATCGGAAAGCTTGAAGAAAGAGCTGGAAGAACGGGAAAAGCAAAAAATATCCGATGTCGGCATTTATTTAATGAATGAATCGAAACGCTATTATCCGAAAAATACGTTAGCTTCGCATGTTCTTGGCTATATGGATAAAGAAGGAAAGCCGGTTTACGGCATCGAGTCCTATTTCGACAAGCAGCTGACAGGGACGCCAGGTTCCATCGCCTATGCGAAGGACCGGAAAGGTTATAAGCTGCCGGACGCGGACGTTCAATACGTACCGCCTCGCGACGGTATGATGATCAAGCTGACCATCGACGAGAAAATTCAGCATTATATCGAAGAAGCGATGCAAAAAGCGTACGATAAGTATCATCCACTCAGCATGACGACGATCGCTGTTGATCCGAAAACGATGGAAATACTCGGGATGGCGAACTTGCCGAACTTCAACCCGAACAAATATTGGGAAACGACCAACATGGCCGCGTTTTTCGACCATTCAATCAAGTCGTATTACGAGCCAGGCTCGACTTCGAAAATTGTGACCTTAGCGGCAGCAGTGGAAGAAGGGTTGTTTAATCCGACCGACAAGTATAAATCCGGACAGATCCGAGTAGCGGACAGAACGATCAGAGATCATAACCGGGTAGGTTGGGGGGAGATTACATATCTCGAAGGCTTGAAGCGATCGAGTAACGTTGCGTTCGTCAAGCTGGGGCAAAAGCTCGGCAATGAGAAGTTTAAGCAATATTTCTCGGATTTCGGATTTGGTCCAAAAACAGGTATCGAACTTGGCGGCGAGCTTAAAGCCCGTATCAACATGCGTTATGAATCCGAGTATGCAACGGCGACGTTCGGTCAAGGGGTCTCCGTAACTCCGATCCAGCAGGTCGCCGCGGTGGCCGCGGTCGCCAACGGCGGTAAACTGCTGCAGCCGCATTTGGTGAAGGAAATGATCGATCCGGTAACCAAAGAAGTAAAGAAGATTGAACCGAAGCTGGTGCGGCAAGTCGTTTCGCCCGAAACGTCGAAGCTGGTCAATGAATATTTGGAGCAGGTCGTTTCCGACCAGGAGAAAGGGACGGGGCGCAACGCTTATATTGAAGGCTACCGGGTTGCAGGCAAGACCGGAACGGCGCAAAAAGTAATCACCGGACAAAAAGAATATTCAAAAGATCGGTTTGTCGTATCGTTTATCGGATACGCTCCGGTAGAAGATCCGAAAATTCTGGTATATGTCGTTGTTGACGAACCGCAAGACAAATATGCGGGTGGCGGAGCGGTCGCTGCACCGGTGTTCAAGGAAATCGTTACGCAGTCGCTGCGCTACATGGGTGTTCCTTCGAATAAAGCCATTACCGTGGAAGAACACAAGGAATCATTCGTAGCCACGCCAAAGCTCGTGGATCTGACCGTAGCTCAGGCACAATCGCTGCTCAAGAGCAATAAGCTGACCTATCAAACGATCGGCAGCGGAACGAAGGTCGTCAAGCAAATTCCGCAAGCGGGGACTCAAATTCTGCCCGAGCAACGAATCTATGTTATGACGGAGAAAATATCGGATACGACTATGCCTGATTTAAAAGGGTTGTCGCTCCGCGATGCGCTTGAAATGTGCACGCTGCTCGGCACAACGTGCCAGGTGACGGGCGAAGGATATGTCGTCGAACAGAAGACGGAGAAAAACAACGGAAAAACGATCGTTTCGCTTGTTCTGCAATCGCTCAGCGAATCGCTGAATGGTCCTCCGCCTGAAGAAGGCGGGGATAAGTCGAAGGACGACGGCAAGTCGGAAGGAAAGTCTGAAGGAAAGACAAATGGACCGACAGACGGAGCGTCCGAAGGGGATTCAACGCCTCCTGAAGGCAATCAAGAGACGCCGCCCGAGTAATCTGCCGGATTAACGGCACAGCTTGTTCTAACCCCTGTTTGTCCCGAATAGTCATGATATGAAACGTATCTTGACTTAAGGACAAGGAGAGGGGAGAACGATGGTGAAAGTGTCTGGCGTAACGGTTCGCCGAAGGCTGCTTGTCGCATTGTCGCTTGGAACCGTGCTGTTCCTGGCTTTAATTGTTCGTCTTGGTTATGTCCAGCTGTGGAAAGGTGCCGAATTGGCGGAGAAAGCCGAAGATTCGTGGCGGCGGGAAGTTCCGTTCTTCGCCAAGCGCGGGGAAATTTCCGACCGAAACGGCATTCCGCTAGCGTATAATATTAGTTCGCCAACCGTTTGGGCGGTGCCTGCCCAGATCAAAGACGCCAAAGATACGGCGGCAAAGCTGGCAAGCGCACTCGGGATGTCGGAAGAAAAAGTATATAAATCGATCACGAAGCGCTCCTCGATTGAAGGTATTCGACCCGGGGGGCGTAAAATTACGTTGGAAAAGGCGCAGGAAATCAGAGGCATGAATTTGCCCGGCATTTATGTTGCCGAGGACAACAAAAGGTATTACCCGTTCGGCGGGTTAGCTTCTCATATTCTCGGCATCGCCGGAATCGATCAAGGCTTAACCGGCGTCGAACAGAGCTATGATAAGCTGCTGAGCGGCATGAAGGGCAATATTTCGTATTTGGCCGATGCAAGCGGCCGGGAAATGCCCAATTCATCCGACGAATACGTCAAGCCGCGCGACGGTCTGAACCTGCAACTGACGATCGACAAGCATATTCAGTCCATCCTGGAGCGCGAGCTCGATCAGGCGATGACGCAACTGCAGCCGCAGCATGCGATCGGCATCGCAATGGATCCGAACACGGGGGAAATACTTGCGATGGCCGGACGTCCGAATTTCGAGCCCGGCGACTACCGCAACTTCCCGTCGGAGGTGTACAACCGCAATCTGCCGATTTGGATGACCTACGAGCCGGGGTCGACGTTCAAGATCATCACGCTGTCGGCTGCGCTTGAGGAAGGGAAAGTCAGCTTCGGCGAAGCCTTCTACGATCCCGGCTTCGTCGAAGTCGGCGGGGCCAGGCTGCGCTGCTGGAAGAAAGGCGGCCACGGCAGCGAAACGCTGCTGCAAGTGGTGGAAAATTCATGCAACCCCGGTTTTGTCATGATGGGACAGCGGCTCGGCAAGGAAAAGCTGTTCGAGTATATTAAAAATTTCGGCTTCGGCACGAAAACGGGCATCGATTTAAGCGGCGAGGAAAACGGCATTATGTTCAAGCTGAATCGGGTCGGCCCGGTCGAGCTTGCGACGACGTCCTTCGGCCAAGGCGTATCGGTTACGCCGATTCAGCAAATTACGGCCGTATCGGCGGCGATTAACGGCGGCAAGCTGTTCAAGCCTCACGTCGCCAAGGCGTGGACGAATCCGGAAACGGGCGAAGTGGTCGAAACGGTTCAGCCGGAGCTCGTGCGCCAAGTCATTTCGCCGGAAACGTCGAAGAAGGTGCGCGAAGCGCTGGAAAGCGTCGTTGCCAAAGGAACAGGCCGCAACGCGTTTATTGACGGATACCGTGTAGGAGGCAAAACGGGAACCGCGCAGAAGGCGGTGAACGGCCGGTATTTGCCGGATGAGCATATCGTTTCGTTCATCGGATTCGCGCCTGCGGATGATCCGAAGGTCGTCATTTATGTTGCAATCGACGATCCTCAGGGCATTCAGTTCGGAGGCCTGGTGGCGGCGCCGGTCGTGCGCAACGTCATGGCCGATACGCTGCAATACATGAATATCGAACCGCGCAAAAACCAACTGAACAAAGACTACCGTTACGGCGAAACGCCGGTGATCGAAGTGCCCGATATGACGGGAATGACGGTTCAAGATATCTACGAGGATATGAACACGAACTTTAATCTGGCCAAATCGGGTACGGGCAATGTCGTCATCAGCCAAGCGCCGAAGCCTGGCGCGCGCGTCGAGAAAGGCTCAACGATTCGGATTTATATGGGGTCCGACTCGGAGATCAAGCAGAAGTCAAAGGCGCCATGATTTTGATGTCGGCTCATTTGGTTAATACTGAGAATAACGTCTTGCATAGGGGGAACTTGATATGCAACTGAAAATATATGCGGATTTGCTGCTTTCCTCGCGTTTGATCGGGGATGCGGATGTTGAAATCACCGGGTTGCAAACCGACTCGAACAAGGTGAAACCCGGCGATTTGTTTTTTTGCATTACCGGCTCGAAGCATGACGGCCACGACCACGCGCCGATGGCTGCGGAGAAAGGCGCGGCGGCGCTTGTCGTGCAGCGCGAGCTGAAAGGCGTCGACTTGCCGCAACTGGTCGTGCGAAATAGCCGGCATACACTAGCCGCGCTAGCCGCATTTCAATACGGTTATGCCAGCAAAAGGCTGCGCATGATCGGCATTACGGGTACAAACGGGAAAACGACGACAACTTATTTGATCGATCGCATATTGGCCGATTACGGCGCCTCGGTCGGGGTGATCGGTACGATCAAAATGAAATACGGCGGCAGCGATTATCCGATGTCCGGCACGACGCCGGGTGCGCTCGATCTTCAGCGTTACTTGCATGACATGGCCGAAGCGGGCACCGATTATTGCGTGATGGAAGTTTCCTCCCACGCATTGGAGCAAGGACGCGTTCTCGGCTGCGATTTTCGAACCGCGATATTTACGAATCTGACGCAGGATCATCTGGATTATCACCTGACGATGGAAAATTACCGCGCGGCGAAAGGGCTGTTCTTCTCACGGCTCGGCAATTCGTACGCTTCGGATCCGGCCGAGCGGAAATACGCGGTGCTGAACGCAGACGATCCGGCATCGGCGGAGTTCGCCCGTCTGACGGCGGCTGAGACGATTCTATACGGAATCGATAACGAAGCCGACGTACGGGCGTCCGGCTTGGTCATGACCGGCAGAGGAACGAAGTTCCACGTCAAGACGTTCCGCGGCGAAACGGACATTCAGCTGCAAATGGTCGGCAAATTCAACGTCTACAACGCGCTCGCCGCAATATCCGCCGCGCTTGCCGAAGGCGTTCCGCTTGAGCGAATCAAGGCAAGCCTGGAGTCGGTTAAAGGCGTGGAAGGCCGCGTGGAAGCGATCGATGCAGGGCAAAGCTTCTCCGTTGTCGTCGATTACGCGCATACGCCGGACGGTCTGGAAAACGTGCTGCTCGCCGTTAAAGAGTTCGCAGAAGGACGCGTACTGTGCGTGTTCGGCTGCGGAGGGGACCGAGACAAGACGAAACGGCCGATCATGGGACGCATCGCGGCGAAATATGCCGATCAAGTTATCATCACCTCGGACAATCCGCGTACGGAGAAACCGGAAGATATATTAAAAGACATTGAGCAAGCGTTTATCGAAGACCGCATCGACCCGCAGCGATACGTGATCATCGCGGATCGCCGCGCCGCCATCCAAAAAGCTATTGATATGGCAAGCTCTAAAGATGTAGTATTGATTGCGGGGAAAGGTCATGAAACAGGTCAAATTATCGGCAGCCAAACGTTCGATTTCGACGATCGGATCGTTGCCGCCGAATCGATAAGGAGCAGAACAAGTGATTGATAGAACGTTATCGGAAATTGCGCAAATGTCCGGGGCCGCCGGTTTAAACGGCCCTTGGGACAGCTTGCGTATTCACGGCGTTACGAAGGATTCGCGAAACGTGCCTGCCGGCAGTTTGTACGTTCCGATCATCGGGGAGCGTTTCGACGGGCATGACTTTGTGTCCGAGGCGCTTGCACGCGGCGCAGCCGCGTCTTTGTGGCAGAAGGACAGGCCAAATCCGCCGGAGGGCGTGCCGCTCGTCATCGTGGAGGATACGCTCGCTGCCTTGCAGAAGCTGGCGTCGGCGTACCGGGATCAGCTGCCCGTTCGAGTCATCGGCATCACCGGAAGCAATGGCAAAACAACGACCAAGGACATGGTCGCTTCGATTCTTGCTACGACGTACCGGACGCACAAAACGGCCGGCAATCTGAACAATCATATCGGCTTGCCGCTTACGCTGCTGCAATTGGACGAAAGCACGGAAATGGCGGTTGTCGAGATGGGGATGAGCGGCCGCGGTGAAATTGAGCTGCTGTCCCGCATTGCGAAGCCCGAAGCGGCGATCGTCACGAATATCGGCGAAGCGCACCTGCTCCAGCTTGGATCGAGAAAGGAAATCGCCAGGGCGAAGTTGGAAATTTTGAGCGGCCTGCAGCCTGGAGGATTGTTCGTTTACAATGGCGACGAGCCGCTGATCGAGGAAGTGATGCAGTCGCTCGAGCTTCCGGAGCGAATGCTTCGTTTCCGCTTCGGTCACGCGGACAGCAACGACTATTATCCGGTTGCGACGATGCTGGACGGCAAGGGCACCTTTTTCACCGTGAGTGGGACGAATATGCCGAATTGCTACATACCGCTCCTCGGCAGACATAACGTGATCAATGCGCTCGCCGCCATCGCGGTCGGGCAGTATATGGGCGTCAGCTGGAACGCGATCGTGCGCGGTTTGGAGACGATGGAAGCGACCGGGATGCGGATCGAAGTCGTTACCGGCGTTTCCGGCCTGACCATATTAAACGATGCATATAATGCAAGTCCGACATCGGTGTTCGCCGCTTTGGACTTGTTTCGCGATTTGAAAGGATACCGCAGGAAAATCGTCGTTCTCGGCGATATGCTGGAGCTTGGCGATCGGGAGCGGGAATTTCATCGGGACATCGGCAGGGCGCTTCGCGAAGGAGACGTCGATTACGTATTTACTTACGGGAATTTGGCGGCTTGCATCGCGGAAGAAGCGGCCGCCAACTTTTCGGAGGATCGGGTGAAAGCGCCGCTGCCTAAAGATGAAATCGTCCGCAGTATTTCGCGTCTTGTTGACGGAGGCGATGTCGTGCTGGTGAAGGGTTCGCGAGGGATGAAGCTGGAAGAGATTGTCCATGAGCTGCAAACGTTACAGTTATAGATTGTCGCATAATGAGGTGAATCAGTGGACTACAAATTGATATTATTAACACTAGGGGTCGCATTTATATTGGCTGTGATCGCCGGGCCTTTGTTCATCCCGCTGCTCCGCCGGCTCAAATTCGGGCAGCAAATTCGTACGGACGGCCCTCAGGGCCACCTGAAAAAAGCAGGCACGCCAACGATGGGCGGCGTCATAATTATGTTGGCTCTCGCTTTGGCTTTTCTCAAGTTTTCCGATAAAACGCTGGAATTCGCCGTGCTGTTGATCGCTTCGCTAGGGTTCGGCCTGATCGGGTTTCTGGACGACTATATTAAAATCGTATTCAAACGCTCGCTTGGTTTGACGGCCAGGCAGAAGCTGATCGGACAGCTCGTATTTTCCGTCATCATTTGCGTCATGCTGTACCAGATGGGGCACAGCACCGTCATTTCGCTTCCCGGCACGAGTTTTTCGCTCGATTTGGGATGGTTCTATTATCCGCTCGTCGTCATTATGCTTCTCGGCACGACGAATGCGGTCAATTTCACCGACGGTCTGGACGGCCTGCTGTCGGGAACAAGCGCGATTGCCTTCGGCGCGTTCGTCGTCATCGCGATGCGCTTGTCCGAACCGGAGGCGGCGACGTTCTCCGCGGCGATGATCGGAGCGGTGCTTGGGTTTCTCGTCTTTAACGCCCACCCGGCCAAAGTGTTTATGGGCGACACGGGTTCGCTCGGCATTGGCGGTGGACTTGCGATGGTAGCGATTTTGACCAAAACCGAACTGCTGCTTGTCCTCATTGGCGGCGTATTCGTCATGGAGATGCTTTCGGTTATCATTCAAGTCGTTTCGTTCAAAACTCGCGGGAAACGCATTTTCAAGATGAGCCCGATCCACCATCATTTCGAGCTGTCGGGATGGTCGGAGTGGCGGGTCGTCATTACGTTTTGGCTGGTTGGGCTACTGCTCGCCGGACTTGGACTTTTTATCAACGAGGGGTTGTAGCAGATGAAACATCCATCAGCGTACCGGGGGCAGGAGGTCGTTGTCCTCGGGCTTGCCATGAGCGGCATCAGCGCGGCGAAAGTGTTCCGCAATTTTGGAGCCGTCGTTACGGTCAACGATAAGAAGGATCGACAATCATGTCCCGAAGCGGATGAACTCGAAGCTTTGGGAATTTCTGTTGTATGCGGGGGTCATCCCGACGGTTTGATGCACCCGGGCGTTGCGCTTGTCGTGAAAAATCCGGGCATTCCGTATTCGGCGCCCCCGGTGCAAGCGGCTTTGGCGCTGGGCATCGAAGTCGTGACCGAGGTTGAGGTTGCTTACCGGATCGGCGAAGCGCCGATCATCGGCATTACGGGCTCCAACGGCAAAACAACGACGACAACCTGGATCGGCAACATGCTGGCCGCGGCGGGCAAGCAGCCGATCGTCGCAGGCAACATTGGACGAGCGCTCTGCGAGGCCGCTCCGGAAGCGACGCCGGAACATTGGCTTGTCGTCGAGCTAAGCAGCTTTCAATTGAAAGGCACGGAACTGTTCAAGCCTCGTATCGCCTGTTTGCTCAATGTCTTCGAAACGCACTTGGACTACCATGGGTCAATGGAAGATTATATTGCGTCCAAGACGAAAATATTCGCCAACCAAACCAAAGACGATATTGCGATAATCAACTGGGACAATGCCATTTGCCGATTGGTCGCGCAAAGCATTCAGTCGACGCTCATGCCGTTTTCCGTGAAGGAACGGCTGAATGCGGGCGTTTACGTCGACCCTCCGCTCAAGCCGGAAGATCAGGTCGGCAAGCAGCAAATCGTTTATAAGGATTCCGAAGGCGCCGAACATCCGATTCTTGCAATCGACGAAATCGGCATTCCCGCCAAATACAATGTCGAAAACGCGCTCGCCGCTACGGCTGCTGCGCTGGCGGCCGGCGTCGAGCCGACGGTCATCGCGCAGGAGCTTCGGGCGTTCAAAGGCGTCGAGCATCGCCTTGAATACGTGCGGACGATCGACGGGGTCGACTATTACAACAACTCCAAAGCGACGAATCCTGCGGCTACGATCACGGCGATCGAGGCGTTCACCGCTCCGATTGTGCTGATTGCGGGCGGATTGGAACGCGGGATGGATTATTTGGAGCTTGTTCCAAGCCTGCGCGGCAACGTTAAAGCCGTCATAGCCCTAGGGGAAACGAGACACAAAATTAGCCGGGTTGCGGAGATGGCGGGGATTGCTTCCGTCAAAACCGTCGATACTGTGGAGGATGCTGCCGAAACGTTGCGCCTCGCCGTACGCGCCGCCGCTGAATTTGCCGAACCGGGCGACATTGTGTTGCTTTCTCCGGCATGTGCCAGCTGGGACATGTTTACAACCTACGAACAGCGTGGACGCATTTTTAAAGAGTCGGTGCATAACCTTTAAGTAGGGGGGCATACAAGCCCCTACATCGGCGTTTAAGAGGTGTCCGCTTTATGACCAAAGTCCGTTCCATGCCTGATATTTGGATCATTGCCGCAACGCTTGTCATTCTCTCACTCGGCGTTGTCATGGTATATAGCGCCAGCGCGGTGCTTGCTTTTCACGATCACGGCGATTGGTATTATTTCTTGAAAAGACAGCTGTTGTTTGCGGTTCTTGGCGTCATCGCCATGTTCGTCACGATGAACGTGGATTATTGGGTATGGAAGAAATGGGCGAAGATCGGACTCATCATATGTTTTGCGCTGCTGGTCATCGTTCTGATTCCTGGCGTCGGCGTCATCCGAGGCGGCGCGAGAAGCTGGCTTGGCATCAGCTCGTTCGGCATTCAGCCTTCCGAGTTTATGAAGCTCGGCATGATTATCTTTTTGTCCAAGCTTCTGTCGGAGCAACAATCGAAAATTACGTATTTCACGAAGGGGCTTATGCCTCCGCTGTTGATTCTGGGCGCGGCATTCGGGCTGATCATGCTGCAGCCTGATTTAGGGACCGGCACGGTCATGGTCGGGGCTGCGCTGATCGTTATCTACACGGCCGGAGCACGTATTGCTCATTTGTCTTCGCTTGCGCTGATCGGCGTCGCAGGGTTTGTCGGACTCATCCTGGCTGCGCCGTATCGGCTGCAGCGGATCACGGCTTTTCTTGACCCATGGCAAGACCCGCTAGGGGCAGGCTATCAAGCCATTCAATCTCTTTATGCGATCGGACCCGGCGGACTTGTCGGACTCGGACTCGGCATGAGCCGGCAAAAGTACAGTTATTTGCCCGAGCCGCAAACGGATTTTATTTTCTCCATCGTAGCCGAGGAGCTTGGATTTATCGGCGGAGCCGCCGTTCTCATTCTATTTCTCATCTTGCTGTGGCGTGGCATGCGTACGGCCATTACGGCTCCGGATACGTTCGGCAGCTTGCTCGCAGCGGGAATCGTCGGCATTGTGGCCGTACAGGTCGTCATCAATATCGGCGTCGTCATCGGCATGTTTCCGGTGACGGGCATTACCCTTCCCTTGGTCAGTTACGGCGGATCGTCGCTAACGCTATTGCTGACGGCGATCGGCATTTTATTGAATATATCACGTTATTCGAGGTGAGACGGATGCGCGTCGTTTTAAGCGGAGGCGGAACGGGCGGACACATTTACCCGGCGCTTGCCGTCGCCCGGCAATGCATGAAGGAATTGCCGGATACGGAGATTATGTATATCGGCACGACCCGCGGACTGGAAAGCACGCTCGTGCCGAAAGAAAATATACCTTTTGAAGCGATACATATTACCGGCTTCAAACGGAAGTTATCGCTGGAAAACGTCAAGACGCTCGTTCGTTTCTGGAACGGCGTAAAACGTTCGCGCCAGCTGCTGCTGCAATTTAAACCGGATATCGTGATCGGGACCGGAGGATACGTCTGCGGTCCTGTTGTTTATGCGGCGGCGAAACTCGGCATTCCGACGATTATTCATGAGCAGAACGTCATTCCCGGGCTGACGAACAAGTTTCTAAGCCGCTATACGGATTTGGTGGCGGTCAGCTTTAAAGGTTCGGAGAATCAGTTTTCCAAGGCGGGCCAAGTATTGTATACCGGCAATCCGAGAGCGACGTCTGTCTATTACGCCGACAAGGCCAAAGGTTATGCCGCGCTAGGTTTGCCGGAAGGCTCGAATATCGTCGTGATCGTCGGAGGCAGCAGAGGCGCCAAAGCGATTAACGAAGCGATGATCGGCGCGGTGCCCGAGCTGCACAAGCTGCCGCACGTTCATTTTGTGTATGTAACGGGCGAAAGTTATTATTCTTCGACAAAAGAGAGAATCGAGCGCAGCGCAGGTCAATTGCCGGCCAATTTGCACATTTACCCGTATATCCATAATATGCCGGAAGTTCTTGCAGCGACTTCGCTGATCGTCAGTCGTTCGGGTGCGTCGTCGCTTGCGGAAATTACGTCGCTAGGCATACCTTCGATTCTTATTCCATCGCCGAACGTAACGAATAATCACCAAGAAGCGAACGCACGTTGGCTTTCCGATGCAAATGCAGCGAGGCTAATTCTGGAGAAACAGTTGAAAGGCCCGTCACTGTTTGCCGCTATCGAAGATATAATGAAGGATACGAAGCTGCGCGCAGACATGTCAGAGCAGTCCCGTTCGCTTGGCCAACCGAATTCGGCGGAGCTGATCGTGCAAGAGATGAAGCGGCTTGCCGATCGCAAACGGAAACGAAAACGGTAAACAAAAACGGCCATGATTTATCTCCAGGTAAACGGCGGTAGTGCAAGAGATCGAAAAAAGCGCCGTTTATCGCGGTTCTGGGCGATTGTCACACTCCCGGTCAATTTGACATAAGATACTCTATAATCGTGACAATCACCCAGACCGATCTGACGTATACATGGACGTATTGAAAATGGCCATTTTCTACGCACTGTATATCCCATGTTATTTCTGTGAAGGAGGTTCGTCCCATGCAGCAACTCATTGCTGAATTAGAAGCAGCAGATGTCGGAACGATACGGCTCAATGAACCGCTCGCAAAATATACGACTTGGGAAATCGGCGGTCCGGCGGATATGCTCGTCATTCCCGACAACAAACAACAACTCATTCGTCTCATCCGGTTGCTCCACCTGCACGGTGTACCGTGGACGAAAATCGGCAAAGGCTCCAATCTGCTTGTCAGCGACCGCGGCATACGCGGCGTCGTCATCAAGCTGGGCAAAGAGCTCGATTATTGTCGGTTTGACGATAACCTCGTTTACGCAGGCGCCGCCTATTCGCTCATCAAGTTGTGTACGATGGCCGGGAAGATGGGTTTGACCGGCCTGGAGTTCGCCGGAGGAATACCGGGGTCCGTCGGAGGGGCGGTATACATGAACGCGGGGGCCCATGGGTCTGATGTGTCGCGCATTCTCAAATCGGTTGAAGTGCTGCTTGAAAACGGTGAAGTGGCGCATTGGAGCAACGAGGACATGCGATACGAGTACCGGCATTCCGTCCTGCACGAGCGCAGCGGCATCGTCCTGGAGGCGGTGTTCGAGCTCGCGCACGGCAACCGGGACGAGATCAAAGCTACCTCGTCCGCACTTCGAGCACGGAGGCTTGCTACGCAACCGCTCACACTCGCTAGCTGCGGCAGCGTGTTCCGCAACCCGCCCGGGGGATATGCCGCCAAACTGATCGAAGAGGCGGGATTAAAAGGGCTGCGAGTGGGAGGCGCGGAAGTTTCGCCGATGCATGCCAATTTCATTATTAACACCGGGCACGCGACAGCCAGAGACGTTCTCACCCTGATTGAACGAATCCGACAAACGGTTCAGGAGCAATTCGGCGTTGAATTATCGCCGGAAGTGCTTATGGTGGGTGAGCGGTAATTCGGAGGTGATACATTGGAGAAATTGGTGATTGAAGGCGGGAAACCTCTGTCAGGAACCGTTCGAATCCATGGTGCGAAAAACGCCGCATTGCCGATTCTAGCAGCTAGCGTCATGGCATCAGGAACGTTTGAGATTACGAACGTACCCGATCTGCTCGACATTCACGTGATGCTGCAAATATTACGGGATCTCGGTTGTCGTGCGGAACATCACGTTGACAAAGTGGTGTTGAATACGTCTTCGGCGAATACGTTTCATATTCCTGAAGATTTGATGAAGCAGATGAGATCCTCCATTTTTCTTATGGGACCGCTGCTGGCGCGTTTTGGCAAGGCACAGTTTTACCAGCCGGGAGGCTGTGCGATCGGCGAACGGAAAATCGATTTGCATATGCTCGGATTGAAGGCGCTTGGCGCAAAATTCGAATTTGCCGGCGATACGATTATATGCTCTGCCGATAAGCTGGTCGGCACCGACATTTATTTGGATTTTCCAAGCGTCGGCGCTACGGAAAACATTATGATGGCCGCGGCTACCGCAACGGGGACGACGACGATCTCCAACGCGGCGCGCGAGCCGGAAATACAAGATTTAGCCAATTTCCTCAATGCAATGGGCGCAAGAATCATCGGCGCAGGAACGGATACGATTACGATCGAAGGGGTTTCGCAGCTGACTCCGTGCGTGTATCGGGTCATTCCCGACCGGATCGTGACCGGGACGCTGATGGTCGCCGCCGCGGTGACTCGCGGCAACGTCACGCTGCAGCAAGTGAATCCCGGACACCTGACTTCGCTCGTTCACGTACTCAAGCGGATGGGTGTTCAAATCGCGATCGACGATGATATAATTAACGTGAACTGTTCGGCAAGGCCAAAAGCCGTCGAACGAATCGTCACTTCCCCTTATCCGGCGTTTCCGACCGATTTGCAATCGCAAATTATGGTTCTGCTCGCCTTATCCGACGGCTTCAGCATTATCAAGGAAACGATTTTCGAAGGAAGATTCAAGCATGTCGATGAATTAACCCGCATGGGAGCCGACATCCGGCTCGATATGAGTTCGGCGTTTATACGCGGCGTTCACCGGTTATACGGAGCGACGGTCGAAGCCACCGATTTGCGCGCGGGCGCCGCGCTGGTCATTGCCGGCCTAGCCGCGAACGGAACGACGGTTGTCGAGCAGGTGCACCATATCGACCGCGGCTACGCACGGATCGAGCAGATCTTTCAGCGTTTAGGAGCGAAGATTGAACGACGTTCGCCGGTTCCGAAATCGTTATTGTCCTAATCGATTGTTTTCATACTGCTTTGCCGTTTAAGGAGTCTGACTAACGTCGCAGCCGTTGGACAGACTCCTAACTGCATCGAAAACTATTTTACGCCGGGTGGTATCGAACCATGAAAGAAGAAATGCCCGTCTTGCGGGAGAAAAAAGTGCGCCATCGCGGCAGCAGAAAGCTGCTGCTGATCATTTTTTTGCTTTTTGTCGTACTGCTCGCCGTACTTTTCTTCCGCTCGCCGATCAGTAAAATATCGGAAATCCGCATTCAAGGAAATCATTTCGCTACGACGGAACAAATCAAACAAATCATCGGCGTCGCGCCGGGGGATCAGTTTTTCGGGACAAGCTCGGGTACGCTGGAGGACCGGATCAAGACGCTTCAGCCTGTCGAAGATGTCGCCGTGGATAAGCAGTTTCCGGGTCTCGTTACGATTACCGTAAAGGAATATAAGACTGTAGCATTCGAGATGAATGACGGGTCTGCGGCGACCGCTAAGGGCACGGCGGTTTTCGCCATTTTGGCCAATGGGGCGTCGGTTCCGGTTCAAGATGTAAACATTGTTCTCGAAATGCCGATATTAACAAAGTGGACGAAGCTCGAAGCCCTGAAGGCGGAGTTATGCAAGCAGCTGGCCTTGATCCCGGAGCAACTGCTAGCGGATATTTCGGAAATACAGCCGATCCCGTCACAAGCGTATCCCGACCGGATCAAATTGTATACGAGATCCAAATTTGAGGTTATTACGGCCATTTCGCTGTTGAAAGAAAAAATCATTTACATCGGCGATATTATTGAGCGGCAGAAGCCGGGAGTCATTACGATGCTAGAGGCGAATACGCACTTGCCGTATACGCCCCAGGAGCCGGATGGCGCCGACGGCGAAAATAACGGCAAAAGCTCTGAAAAAGGCACTACTCAATAGCTTAAAAGAATGATAAAATTGTAATTATGGGATTTGCAGGTACTTCGTTGCTTTGAAATCTAGTAAAATGCTTGCGGGGAGCGGAATTGGTAATAGATTCATGCTCAAAAATTTTGTTGAAAAAAGAGGGAAACTTTAAACCGTGTTGAATATGTACAGGAGTATTATTGTCTTGACTACTATTTTTACGGGTGAACAGGAGGTGCCACGGGTTGAGCAGCAATGACATCATTGTTAGTTTGGACATCGGTACATCCAAAGTTCGTGCCATTATCGGCGAATTGAACAATGGACAGATCAATATTGTCGGGGTTGGATCTGCCGACTCGGAAGGTATTCGCAAAGGGGCAATCGTCGATATTGATCAAACCGTTCAATCGATTCGAAATGCCGTTGATCATGCGGAACGGATGGTCGGCATTCAAATAGCGGACGTATATGTCGGAATTAACGGAAATCATATCGCTTTGCAAACGAGCCACGGCGTTGTCGCTGTCTCGAACGAAGACCGCGAAATCGGCGAAGAGGATATTGAACGCGTACTGCAAGCAGCGAGAGTGATTGCTTTGCCGCCGGAACGGGAAATTATCGGCATCGTGTCGAAGCAATATCTCGTAGACGGATTGGAAGGCATCAAAGACCCGCGAGGGATGATCGGCGTACGTCTGGAAGTGGAAGCGACCATTATTACGGGCGCGAAGACGGCAATACATAACTTGCTGCGGTGTGTGGAGAAGTCCGGCCTGCATGTTTCGGGCCTGATTCTGATGCAGCTTGCGAGCGGACAACTGGCCTTGACCAAAGACGAAAAAACGATGGGGACGGTGCTGGTCGACATCGGAGCGGGCGCGACGACGATCGCCGTATTCGATCAGGGCAATCTTGTCGCTACGTCCACACTGCCGATCGGCGGCGAATTCGTAACGAACGACATTTGTTACGGATTGAAGACGCAAACGGATATCGGCGAGAAAATCAAGCTGAAATTCGGCTGTTCCGTCGTCGCGGACGCGGCGGAGGATCAAGTATTCAAGGTGCCGGGCATCGGCTCGAATACCGAACGAGAATATACGCAAGTCGATTTGGCGAATATCGTTGAGCCGCGCGTGCAAGAGATTTTCCACTTGATTCGAATGGAAGTGAAGCGGCTTGGCTTCGGCGATATGGCCGGAGGGTACGTTCTCACGGGCGGCGCGGTTGCCATGCCGGGCGTTCTGACCGTTGCACGATCGGAATTGGCCGCACAGGTACGCATCGCCGTGCCGGACTATATCGGCGTTAGAGATCCCGCTTATGCGAGTGGTGTCGGCATCATCCAATATGTTTCCAAATACGTGCGTAATCGAAGCGCAGCGCCGGCGAAGAAGGTATCCAGCAACCGCAAGGCTCAAGCCGCTGCCTCGACTTCAACGCCAAAACCGGGATTGTTCGAGCGGTTGAAAAATATGTTCAGCGAGTTTATCTAATAGTGCAAGTGAATGGCTGCACGCTTTAGTCGTGGCTTTATTAAGAGATAAGAAAGAATATACTTCAAGTTATGGCTTCCTTATTTCGCAAGAAAAGCTTCCTCTAAAATACGAATGTATCTTCATCGAATAGGCTTCGCTCAGAAGCTTTTCACTGAGAGCCTGAAGGGGGAAAATCATAACATGTTGGAATTTGATTATGATATGGGGCATATGGCGCAAATTAAAGTAATCGGCGTCGGCGGCGGCGGCGGCAACGCCGTCAACCGCATGATCGAAAATGGCGTCGAAGGCGTTGAGTTCATTACGGTGAATACCGACGCGCAGGCGCTTAATTTGTCCAAATCCGAGCAGAAGCTGCAGCTTGGGGACAAGCTGACGCGTGGTCTCGGCGCGGGAGCAAATCCCGATGTAGGCAAGAAGGCGGCCGAGGAGTCCCGAGATCAAATCATGAACACGCTTAAAGGTGCGGACATGGTATTCATAACGGCGGGTATGGGCGGAGGCACAGGAACGGGAGCCGCTCCGGTTATCGCCGAAATCGCCCGCGAATGCGGCGCGCTGACGGTTGGCGTCGTAACGCGGCCGTTTAGGTTCGAAGGCCCTAAACGTTCTATGCAAGCAGAAGTCGGAATCGAAGCGCTGAAGGAAAAGGTCGATACGCTGATCGTTATTCCGAATGACCGGTTGCTTGAGATTGTAGACAAAAAAACGCCGATGCTCGAAGCGTTCCGCGCGGCGGATAACGTTCTTCGCGAAGCCGTGCAGGGCATCTCCGACCTGATCGCCGTGCCGGGATTGATTAACCTCGACTTTGCCGACGTCAAGACCATTATGACCTATCGCGGTTCTGCGCTGATGGGCATTGGTGTGGCGACTGGAGAGAACCGCGCAGCGGAGGCGGCGCGCAAAGCGATCATGAGCCCATTGCTCGAAACGTCCATTGAGGGCGCACGCGGCTGTATTATCAACGTAACGGGCGGCGTTAACTTGAGCCTGTACGAAGTTAACGAAGCGGCTGAAATTATTACCGAGGCGTCGGATCCGGAGCTGCAAATGATTTTTGGCGCGAAGATCGACGAAACCTTAAAAGATGAAATCAAAGTAACGGTTATCGCAACCGGATTCGAGCATAAGAGCGCCCCGCAGGCACCTGTTCGCAAGCCTGCATCGCAGCTTGAAGCTCAACAGGATAACCGCTCATCGAGCTTGAAGCCGTTCGGCAGCCAAGTCTCGAGCGATCAGCTCGATATCCCTGCCTTTTTGCGTAACCGTCCACGGAACTAGTGCAATCTATCAAAAGCGTACTGCCATTGTGAATGGCGGTGCGCTTTTTTTATTTTCTCGTGAAATAGTTGCCTTCTTCGACAAAAAAAGTTCCGTTCGGCTGGCAAGTTTAGACAGACTTTGGAATACGCTTTTTATATACTAGCTTTATCGATTTCTGGTAGGGCGGTGAGAAAACATGGTTGTTTATATTGACCTCATTTTCTTGACCAACCTGTTGATCGACGGCACGGTGCTGCTGGCAACGGCTTGGATGCGCAAGCTGAAGGTAAAGCTATGGCGCATCATTGTGGCGGCATGCATCGGCGCATCCTATGTGATCGTGATGTTTGTGCCGGAGCTTACGTTTTTGTCCACTTTTGCAGTGAAGCTGGTATTTTCGTTATTTATGGTTTGGTGTGCTTTCGGGTTCGGCAGCTTGCAGCATTTTTTAAGAAATATCGGGATGTTTTACGTCGCCAACTTCGCCGCTGCCGGGGGAATTATCGGACTCCACTATTTTATGCAGTCATCCGGGGAAGTGATGAATGGAATTTGGTTCACGCATTCCGGCGGACTCAGCTTTCAGATGAAAATAGGTTCAACCTTTGTGTTGATTGTTTTCTTCCTCATGATGATGCTCTATCAGGTCGTATTCAAAAGCGCCAAACGGCGGGAGGCCATGACGCAGTTTATGGCTCAGGTGCGCGTCGTCATTGAGGATGTCGAATCGACCTGCATCGGACTGATCGACACCGGCAATCACTTGTACGATCCGCTGACACGAACGCCGGTCATGATTATGGAGGCTTCGCAATGGAAGGAGCAGCTCCCTGAGGCTTGGCTCAAGCGGATTCAACAGTTTGAAGCGGATCAGATCGTTGCTGTGATCGGTGAAGACGAATTTGCCTGGCAGGACCGGCTTCGCATTATCCCTTACCGCGGCGTGAATCGGGGAACACAGTTCATGCTGGCGTTGAAACCCGATAAGGTTATCATTACCCAGGGCGACGCGACTACGGAAACGTCGAAGGTGCTGATCGGCCTCGACGGAGGCAAACTGTCTTCGGACGGCTCGTACCGAGCGATCATTCATCCGACTTTAATCGGATGAAGCCTTAAGCATAAGTGAATTTCAGGAGGTATTAGCTATGCTCTACAAATGGAAATTGAACATGCAAATCTACTACTACCGGATGATGCTGTTATTCGGACTCAAAAACGAAGAAGTGTACTATATCGGAGGGAGCGAAGCTTTACCTCCTCCGCTAACGCGCGAAGAGGAAGAATTTTTGCTGGGCAAGCTGCCGAGCGGCGATGCGGCCATTCGCGCCATGCTGATCGAGCGCAACCTGCGGCTGGTCGTATATATTGCCCGCAAATTCGAAAATACCGGAATCAATATCGAGGATCTTGTATCGATCGGAGCGATCGGGCTGATCAAAGCGGTGAATACGTTCGATCCGGATAAGAAGATTAAGCTTGCCACTTACGCCTCCCGCTGCATCGAAAACGAAATCTTGATGTACCTGCGCCGCAATAGCAAAATCCGGACCGAAGTATCGTTCGACGAGCCGCTGAACATCGACTGGGACGGCAATGAACTGCTGTTGTCCGACGTGCTCGGTACGGAGAACGATACGATTTACCGCAACATCGAGGAGCAGGTTGACCGCAAGCTGTTACATAAAGCTCTGGATAAGCTGTCGGAGCGGGAGCGCGTCATCATGGAGCTCCGATTCGGACTAACGGACGGCGAGGAAAAAACCCAGAAGGATGTCGCCGACATGCTGGGCATATCGCAAAGCTACATATCCCGTTTAGAAAAAAGAATTATTAAACGGCTTCGCAAGGAGTTCAACAAGATGGTTTAGCGAAAAATGTCGAACAGGAATTAAAATGACCCGCCTCGGAGATAATTAACATTAATGTTTCTCCTTGGGGGGTAGTCACAATGACACGCAATAAAGTCGAGATTTGTGGTGTAGACACCGCGAAACTGCCTGTTCTGACCAATGCCGAAATGCGCGAGCTGTTCGTCGCGCTGCAAAGCAACAATGAACGAGCGGCTCGAGAGAAGTTAGTCAACGGCAATTTAAGGCTTGTCTTGAGTGTCATACAACGGTTCAACAATCGCGGAGAATACGTGGACGACCTGTTTCAAGTCGGCTGCATCGGCCTTATGAAGGCGATCGATAACTTCGATTTAAGTCAAAACGTCAAATTTTCGACGTACGCGGTGCCGATGATCATAGGCGAAATTCGCCGCTATTTGCGGGACAACAATCCGATCCGGGTGTCTCGTTCCTTGCGCGACATTGCCTACAAGGCGCTTCAGGTTCGAGACAGCTTGACGAACAAGAACAGCAGGGAACCGACGATCTACGAAATATCGGAGGCGCTGAACGTGCCGAAGGAGGACGTCGTATTCGCTCTCGACGCGATCCAGGACCCGGTCTCCTTGTTCGAGCCGATCTATCACGATGGCGGCGATCCGATTTATGTGATGGACCAAATCAGCGACGATAAAAACAAGGATATTACGTGGATCGAAGAGATCGCGTTGCGGGAAGCGATGCGAAAGCTGAACGAGCGGGAAAAAATGATTTTATCGATGCGTTTTTTCGAAGGGAAAACCCAAATGGAAGTCGCCGACGAAATCGGCATTTCGCAGGCGCAAGTATCCCGCCTTGAAAAATCGGCGATCAACCAGATGCAAAAGCACGTCAAGTCATAAAACTTCTTGAATTCGGACGAATACAGCCTGCCGCTTCAGCGGATAAGGCTGTATTTTTGCGTAGACAAGCTGTGCGAAGCATGTCCTTTTTTGTCCGCCGAGGACATTTTACGGATGTACAACATATATTTAAATATAGTCGTTTGTACCGACAATACTTCAGATTTGTGGTGATGAAATCGTGAAAATATCGGATTTCCAATCGAAGGATGTCATCAATATTGTGGACGGCAAAAAACTCGGCCAGGTCAGCGATTTGGATCTGGACCTGCGGCAAGGGAGGATCGATTCCATCGTCGTGCCGAGCAACGGCAAGTTTTTCGGCTTTTTCAACAGCGGGACGGATGTTGTCATTCCATGGCGCAATATCGTTAAAATCGGAGCGGACGTCGTTCTGGTCAAGCTGGAGGATACGAGAATGTATCGCGGTCAGGAGGAGCTCGACGCGCCGCCCCAAGAATACGCCAACACGAAAAACTACAGGAACTAGTCGCCTAAGCTGCCGAAAGGGCAGCTTTTTATTTGCCGCGCTTCTTGGTAAACTGGTATGGAGGTGGATTGGATGGAACCATTTGTGAGAGAGCAGCAGCGCGGCGAAGAGCCGCAACTATTGAAGTTGCAAGATTGGATGAACCAAATACCGGGATTATCGGCAGGATTCTCGACACGCCATGGGGGAACAAGCAAAGGCGAGTGGAACTCGTTGAATTGCGCGCTGCATGTGCGGGATCGCGAAGCGGACGTTATCCGTAATCGCGAGTTGATCGCCGAGGAGCTTAGCTTGCCGTTCGAGTCTTGGACTTGCGCGGAGCAGGTGCACGGCAATCGGGTTCATATCGTAACGAACAACGAACGCGGAGCGGGAAGGCTATCGCGTGAATCGGCGATTCAATCGGCGGACAGCCTCATCACGAACGAGCCGGGCATATGGCTGACCGCTTTTTATGCCGACTGTGTCCCATTATATTTCGTCGATCCGGTCAAACGTGCAATCGGACTGGCTCATGCGGGCTGGAAAGGGACCGTCATGGAAATCGCCGCCGAAACGGTCAAAGCGATGCAGCATACATACGAATGCCGGCCGGAGGACATACTGGCAGGTATTGGACCTTCCATCGGAGTTTGCTGCTATGAGGTAGACGAAAAAGTCATGGAACGCGTAAAGCCGATTTACGGGCAGCAGGCCGATGCCGAGGAAGCGAAAAAAGCCTATTCGTCGCTGGGTAACGGCAAATACATGCTAGACTTGAAAGAAATCAACCGACACATTATGATAAAAGCAGGAATTTTGCCGATGAACATCGAATGTTCAGAGTGGTGTACAAGTTGTCATACGGATCTGTTCTTCTCTCATCGCAAGGAACAAGGCGCAACGGGAAGGATGGTCAGCTGGATCGGATTCGAAAAGAGGTGAAACCCGTTTGAGTTTGGATGAACGGATACGGCAGGTGGAGGCTAGAGTACTCCAGGCTTGCAAACGGAGCGGACGGCCGCGGGAGGATGTTAACATCGTCGCGGTTACGAAATACGTATCGGTAGAAACGGCGGCGTCCGCCATAGGGCACGGTTTGAACCATATCGGCGAAAACCGCTGGCAGGATGCCAAAGAAAAATGGATACAGCTCGGATCGCAGGGCATATGGCATTTCCTAGGAACGCTGCAAACGAACAAAGTGAAAGAAGTTGTCGGAAAGTTCAGCTACTTCCACTCCCTGGATCGGTTGTCCCTGGCCCAGGAACTAGATAAACGGGCTTCGACGCTCGGCGAAACGGTCAACTGCTTTATTCAAGTCAACGTTTCGGGCGAACAGTCGAAGAACGGCTTGGAGCCGGAGGAGCTCTTTGATTTTGCCCGGTCCATTCGCGGTTTGCGCTCGTTGAATATCGTCGGGCTTATGACGATGGCGCCTTTTGAGGCGGAAGCGGAGCAGACAAGGCCTGTATTCCGCGGACTTCGGCAATTGCGGGATGAATTGAATGCCCAATCGATCCTAAGCGAGCCGGTTAACGGCTTATCGATGGGCATGTCGAACGATTTTGAGGTTGCCATTGAAGAAGGAGCAACGTGGATACGGCTTGGAACGATATTGGTCGGCAAAGAGGAGGGTAAATGATGGGAGTTATGAATAAATTCATGTCATTTCTCGGATTGCAGGAAGAAGAGGAAGTCGTAGAGCGCGAAACGGTCGCTCATGCCGATGAACCTGAAACCAACGAGCTCGAGCAACGTAGAAATCTTAAACACAATCCGAATAATGTAGTGAGCATCCATTCGCAGAAGAGCTCGAAGGTCGTATTAAGCGAGCCGAGATCGTACGAGGAGGCGCAGGAGATCGCGGACCATTTGCGGTCCCGCCGCTCCGTCGTCGTTAATTTGCAGCGCGTGCGCAACGATCAGGCCATTCGTATCGTCGATTTTCTAAGCGGGACGGTGTACTCGTTAAGCGGGACCATTTCCAAAATCGGCGCCAATATTTTCCTATGCACGCCGGAGAACGTCGAAATCCAAGGCACGATAACGGAAATTTTAGCTGCCGAAACAGACTATACTAGAACGAGGTGACGGCATTTTGGCGCAAATCGTAGGTTTTATCGATACGCTCGCGAACATTTATTTTTATATGATTATCGCTTATGTTTTGCTTTCTTGGCTTCCGAATGCAAGAGAAAGCTTTATTGGAGAAATTTTGGGCAAACTGGTGGAGCCGTATTTATCTCCGTTCCGTAAAATTATTCCGGCGATCGGCGGTGTCCTCGACATCTCCCCGGTTGTCGCGTTAATCGCACTGCAGTTCGTTACGATGGGACTGAAAACCGTTGTCCTATATGTTTACGGGTGGTTCCTGTAATGTCCGCGGAAATCTACGAGCATTTTCATCCCGATGAACGCCCGTTTGTCGATCGGGCGTGGGAATGGGTAATACGGGCCGGCGAACGGCATGAAACGCGGTTGACCGATTTTCTTGATCCGCGGCAAGCGTATATCGTTTCATCCCTCGTAAATCGCAGCGCCAATGTTGGGCTGAGACTCGATGGCGGATATGCGAAAGCGGAACGGAAACGGGCGATCATTGCGCCGGACTATCGCTTTTTGGAGGACGAGCCGATGGACATCGGCGTTTTGTCGATTACGTCGATCGACCGCAAGCTGGAATCGCTCGATCATGGCGATTATATGGGGGCTATTCTCGGCCTTGGGATCAAACGCGATAAAATCGGCGACATCCACGTCCTGGAGAACGGCTGTCATTGCCTCGCGTCGACGGACATCCTTCCTTTTCTCGATACGGAGCTGCGACAAGTGCACCGCGTTCACGTTCTAACGGAGGTTTTGCCGCTTGACATGCTGCAAACGTCATCCCAGCAGTTGGACGAGCTGAACGTAACGGTGGCTTCATTGCGTCTGGACGGGATTGCAAGCGACGTATTCCGGCTGAGCCGAGCCAAAATATTGACGCCGATCAAAGCAGGCAAATGCCGGGTGAACTGGAAGGTAGAGGATAATCCGGCTAAACCTTTGAGGAGCGGCGACATCGTGTCGATGCAAGGATTCGGGCGTTTTAAAGTGATTGAAGTCGGCGATGCGACAAAAAGCGGCCGAATTCGAATTAAATTAGGGAAGTTTGTTTGACGTGTTAATTCTCGGTCTCCGGAAAGTATCCGAAGCAACATGAAGCCAAGCCCCACTCTGTGGGGTAATTTTGTGTGAAAAATTGGTTTTCGGTTGCAGGAATTCGGGCGGTTTCTGTCGAAAGATACGATATTCGAAGAAAGATCAGGAGGTGCACCATGCCGCTAACGCCACTAGACATACACAATAAGGAATTCGGCAGACGTTTGCGCGGGTACGACGAAGATGAAGTCAACGAATTTTTAGATCAAGTCATTAAAGATTACGAAGTGTTAATTCGCGAAAATAAGGAATTGCAAAATCACATTGCGATGCTCGAAGAAAAATTAAACCATTTTTCGAATATTGAAGAAACGCTGAGCAAAACGATCATCGTCGCTCAGGAAGCTGCCGATGAAGTGAAGAACAATTCGAAAAAAGAAGCGCAGCTGATCATTAAAGAAGCGGAGAAAAACGCCGACCGCATCATCAACGAATCGCTTACGAAATCCCGCAAAGTCGCGCTCGAAGTCGAAGAGCTGAAGAAGCAGGCCGTCATTTATCGCGCACGCTTCCGCACGTTGCTCGAAGCGCAGCTGGAGATGCTGAACCAAGACAGCTGGGATTCGTTAGAAGTCGCTCGTTTGGAATAGGTTTGACTTTTTCCCGCGAAAGTAATATAAATATAATAATTATATCGCATTCCCAAATTCGATGAAGAGAACAAGTACGCATTGCCCCTGTTCCCCAGAGAGTTGGCGCCTCGCTGAAAGCCGACGTTCAGGTCATTGCCGAAAATCATCTCCGAGAAGCAAAGCCGAACTTGCAGTAAGCTTTGACGGAAGTCCACCGTTATTCAGGAACAGCGTATGTTGGTACGCTGACGAAAGAGCCGCATGATGCCGTGTTATGGTGTTGTCGCGGAAGTAGGGTGGTAACGCGAGTTCATCTCGTCCCTTTGAGGGACGGGATTTTTTTGTTTTTACTTATTTCAGAAAGGAAGCTGGCCATGAGAAGAATCGATGTCAAAGAAAAAGCAAGGACACGCGAGCTGCGCGTGCTGCAGCAATGGAAAGAGCAGGATACATTCCGCAAATCGGTCGAAAACCGGGAAGGCAAGCCGAGCTTCGTATTTTATGAAGGACCGCCGACGGCAAACGGAGCGCCGCATATCGGGCATGTACTCGGACGGGTCATCAAAGATTTCATCTGCCGTTATCAGACGATGGCAGGTCACAAGGTTATCCGCAAGGCGGGCTGGGATACGCACGGATTGCCGGTTGAACTCGGCGTAGAGAAACAGCTCGGCATCTCCGGCAAGCAAGAGATCGAGAAATACGGCGTCGAGCAATTCGTCGAGAAGTGCAAGGACAGCGTGTTCGAATACGAGCGCCAATGGCGCGAGCTGACGGAAGCGATCGCCTACTGGACCGATATGAACGATCCATACATTACGCTGAAAAACGAATACATCGAAAGCGTATGGCACATTTTGTCCACGATTCACAAGAAGGGCTTGCTCTATCGCGGACACCGGGTCAGCCCGTATTGCCCTTGCTGCCAAACGACGCTCAGCTCGCACGAAGTCGCTCAAGGCTATGAAGATGTCAAAGATTTGTCGGCGACGGTAAAATTCAAACTAAAGGAAACGGGTGAATCGATCCTCGCGTGGACGACGACGCCGTGGACGCTTCCGTCTAACGTAGCGCTTGCCGTTAACCGCACTATCGAATACGCCAAAGTGAAGCAAGAAGACGGCGTCTACATCGTAGCTTCCAACTTGGTGGAAAAGGTCATGAAAGGTGACTACGAAATCGTAGGCACGGTCAAAGGCTCCGACCTGGTTGGCCTGACTTATACGCCACCGTTCCCTTACGTAGCGGTAGAGCGCGGACATATCGTCATCGACGGCGAATTCGTCAGCGACTCGAGCGGTACGGGCATCGTGCACATCGCGCCGGCCCATGGCGAAGACGACTACCGTGTATCGCGCCAGCACGGCATCAGCATGCTGAACGTCGTGAACTCGGCCGGACGCTATACGGACGAAGTAACCGATTTTGCAGGCAGATTCGTCAAGGACTGTGACGTCGATATCGTCAAAAACTTGTCCGAGCGCGGCTTGCTTTATTCCAAGGAAAAGTACGAGCACAGCTATCCGTTCTGCTGGCGCTGCAAATCGCCGCTGCTCTACTACGCGATGGAGAGCTGGTTCATCAAGACTACCGCGGTCAAAGACCAACTGATCGCAAACAATAACGAAGTGGACTGGTATCCGGGCCACATTCGCGAAGGACGCTTCGGCAAGTTCCTGGAGGAGCTCGTCGACTGGAACATTAGCCGCAACCGTTATTGGGGCACGCCGCTTAACGTTTGGGTTTGCCGCGAATGCGGTGAGGAGCATGCGCCGGGCAGCCATGCCGAACTGCGCGAGATGTCGGTGGAGCCGATTACGCCGGAGCTGGAGCTGCATAAGCCGTACGTGGACGACGTACACCTCAAATGTCCGAAGTGCGCGGGCATCATGGACCGCACGCCGGAAGTGATCGACGTTTGGTTCGACAGCGGTTCGATGCCGTTTGCCCAATATCACGTTCCGTTCGAAAACGAGGAAACGTTCAAGGAGCAATATCCGGCCGACATTATCTGCGAAGGGATCGACCAAACGCGCGGCTGGTTCTTCAGCTTGCTGGCCGTTTCGACCTTGTATAACGGCAAAGCGCCGTATAAGGCGGTGCTCGCGACGGGGCACATCCTTGACGAAAATGGCCAAAAAATGTCCAAGAGCAAAGGGAACGTCATCGATCCGTGGGAAATCATAGGCGAATTCGGCACGGACGCGTTCCGCTGGGCCTTGCTGGCTGACAGCGCGCCATGGAACAGCAAGCGGTTCTCGAAGCAAATCGTTTCGGAGGCGAAATCGAAGGTTGTCGATACGATCGTTAATACACATGCATTTTATGCGCTTTATGCGACCATCGATAAATACGACCATGCGGCATATCCTGAAACGGTTTCCGAGAACAAGCTCGACCGTTGGATCGTTTCCCGCTTGAACAGTCTCATCATCGAAGTGAAAAAAGGGCTCGCGGTGAACGATTTCCTCAACCCGGCCAAAGCGATCGAAACGTTCGTCGACGAGATGAGCAATTGGTATATCCGCCGTTCCCGCGACCGTTTCTGGGGAAGCGAGATGACTGCGGATAAAGTATCCGCGTATCAAACGCTGCGGAACGTGCTGCTCACGCTCTCGAAGCTCATTGCGCCGTTCATGCCGTTTGTGGCGGAAGACTTATACGAGAATCTTGGCGGCGGAGAAAGCGTGCATCTTGCCGATTATCCGAATGCCAATGAAGCGGCTATTGACTCTGCGCTCGAGCGCGACATGGAAACAGCGCGGCAAATCGTAGAGCTTGCGCGCAATATCCGCAACGAAACGGGCATCAAAACCCGTCAGCCGTTATCCGAGCTGATCGTATCGCTGGACCGCGAGTTTGATTTGGCCGGGTATGAAGACATCATCAAAGACGAGATCAATGTCAAAGCGATCCGGATCGAAACGAGCGATAGCGGCTTCGTCGACTTCTCGCTCAAGCTGAACCTGAAGGTTGCCGGCAAAAAATACGGCAAAAACGTCGGACCGATCCAAAATCTGCTCCGTTCGATGTCGGCATCCGAAGCTAAAGCGGTCGTAGATAGCGGTACGCTGGAGTTCACAGCCGAAGATGGAGAGAAGCTGACCGTGTTAGTGGAAGAGCTGCTTGTGGAAAAACAAGCGAAGCATGGTTTTGCATCGGCTTCGGGATACGGCGTCACCGTAGCGCTAAATACGGAGATTACGCCGGAGCTGGAGCAAGAAGGACTTGTGCGCGAAGTGATCCGCGCGATTCAGGACCACCGCAAAAAGCTCGATCTGCCGATCGAAAAACGGGTGAACCTCGTGTTGGACGTCGATCAGCAGCTTCAAGAAGCGATTGCGGCATTCGATCATGTGCTGCGCGAGAACGTACTCGTGCTTAACGTTTCGTTCGGACGTCATGACGAAATGGAAACCGTAGCGGCAGGCGATAAAACGATTGGTTTGTGGATCGAAGCGTAAAACGCTGCGTAGAACTGCGTTTTCGTATGGCAGTAACAGGAAACGGTAATAACTATAGCGAGCATAAACAAGAGAGGGACGATTTCGTCCCTCCCCTTTTTGAAAATATAAGAAAGTATAAGTTTCACTCTGTACTTGGCTTATATTTCTCGGTAAACGACGCACCGTCAGGACGGGGCTTGCCGTTTATCCTTGATGGAACAGATTATTACTTACGGAAGCGGGGGAGTCGGATGTCCAATAAGCAAGACGACCCGAATTTGCTGGCAAAGACTGTACATGAGCTTAACGAACAGGTGAAAAAAATTGCGCTTGATCTGGAAAAGGCTCAAGTGGCCGATTATGTGCAGTTGCTCAATAGTCCGAGGAAGCTGTTCTGGTCCAATTTGTGGGCAGGGTCTGCCCGCGGCGTAGGGATCGCAATCGGGTTTACGGTATTTACGACAACGATCTTATACGCTTTGCGTGCACTCGGCGCTTTAAACCTTCCGATCATCGGGGATTACATCGCCGATATCGTACGAGTTGTTCAAACCCAGTTGGAAGGGCGCACTTATTAAGCGAATTGGCCGCATTCGAATTTATTCATCCTTATAAGGATCGGGCTCGAGCAGCGGCTCGCCCTCATTGTTCGCCATATATTCGTGATATGCCCTATTGCGTACGACCGTCACGTTATTGCCGTACAGATCGGTGGCCAAGAAGCTTTCGATCGGCTCGACATAGCCGTCAGGCTCTTCGGCTTCGGTATACATATCGTTGTAGTCTTCCACATTGGCCGATTCCGCCATCGCCGGCGTATTGGAAGTACCCCACTTCTCGACGGCTTGCCAGGCGTCTTCGCCGTCGAATTCCGTCTCTCCGTCGTTGCCGTCAAAGCTGGTACGGCCGAATGGAGGTTTGAGGAATCGCTCCTCGGCAGGTCTGCGGTCGGAAACATCGCGGTCCGGCACATGGTCGAAGCAATACATGGTCGTCGGAACGGCCTCAAGCCTTTCGTACGGAATCGATTTTCCGCATACGGCGCAAACGCCGTATTCGCCGGAATCCATTCGGGCAAGCGCCGCTTCAATATCAATGACATGATGCTCCGTATGTTCATTTAAGGCAATGTCCTTGCCGCGATCGTACATTTCCGTAGCCAAATCGCCAGGATGATTGTCATAACCCGATAATTCGCCGACAGAAGTATTCATCGGAGTGGATAAACCGTAATTATTATTGCCGCTAAGCGACCGTTCGAGCTCGGCTTTTTCCTTCAGCAGGTTATGCCGCAGCGTATCGATTTGCTGTGAAGTCAAGTGAGACATCGAGTTGTCCGTCTCCTTTCAGGGGAAGCTTGGAATTAGCTTTCACCGGAAGAGTGATTTTTACATGAGGAAAATTGCGGAGATCCGGCCGGTTTCATGCAATCGCATAAGAGAGCCAGCGGTTGGACGAGCTTTGGAACACTGTGCTACAATGGCGAAAGATGTGTTAGAAGAGCTAAGACGCCTTGAAGCATAAACGAATTCACGGAGGGTACCTATATTGATTTATTATGTGATCGCCTTCATCGTATTTTTGATCGACCAAGCGACCAAATGGCTCATTGCGACGAACTATAAGCTTCACGAAACGCATAATGTCATTGGCGAATTTTTTCAATTGACTTCCCATCGGAACAAGGGAGCGGCATTCGGCATTTTGGAAAATCAGCGCTGGTTTTTTATTATCATCACGACCGTTGTAGTCGTCGGGATCATCTGGTATTTGCAATCACTGCTTAAATCGAAGCGCAAGCTGCTTCCGTTTGCTTTAAGCCTTGTCCTGGGAGGGGCTTTAGGAAATTTCCTCGATCGCGCATTGCATGGCGAAGTGGTCGATTTTTTCCAGTTTAACTTTAATTTCGGGGGTTATCCGTACACGTTCCCGATTTTCAACGTAGCGGATTCGGGCATTGTCGTCGGTGTCGCCCTCATATTCCTCGATGCCTTGATCGGCTGGAGAAAAGAAAAGCAAGGAGCCGTCGAGAATGACACTCAACAACAACAACAAGGTAACTAACGAAGAGCAAGAATACGAATGGACGATTTCTGCCGATCAATCCAAAGAACGGATCGATAAATTCATCTCCGAGTCGCTTGGCGAGGATGTTTCCCGGTCGCAAATTCAACAATGGATCAAAGAAGGCGCGGTGTCGGTCAACGAACAGCCGGTAAAAGCGAACTACAAGCTGGCGGCTGACGATATCGTCAAGTTAATCGTGCCGGAGCCGACGGACCTGGACATCGTGGCGGAGGATATTCCGCTGGATGTCGTTTACGAAGACAGCGACGTGATCGTCGTGAATAAACCTCGCGGCATGGTCGTTCACCCGGCAGTCGGCCATCACACCGGCACGCTGGTGAATGCGCTCATGTTTCATTGCCGGGACTTGTCCGGCATTAACGGCGTCATGCGCCCGGGCATCGTGCATCGGATCGACAAGGATACGTCCGGCCTGCTGATGGCCGCGAAAAACGATCTTGCGCATAACTCGCTTGCCGCGCAGCTCAAGGAACATTCCGTTACGCGCAAATATATCGCCCTCGTTCACGGCAATATCGACCACGATCACGGTACGATCGACGCGCCGATCGGCCGGGATCCGCACGATCGCAAAATGTATACGGTCAAGGACAAAAACAGCAAGCATGCCGTCACCCATTTTCTCGTGATCGAAAGGCTTGGCGATTATACGGTCGTGGAGCTGAAGCTTGAGACCGGGAGAACGCATCAAATTCGCGTTCATATGAAGTTCATCGGCCACCCGCTCGTCGGCGATCCGATGTACGGACGAAGCAAAGGGGTACGCATGGACGGGCAGGCGCTGCATGCCGCCGTACTAGGCTTCGAGCATCCGCGCACGGGCGAATATTTGGAGTTCGAGGCTCCGCTGCCGGACGATTTGAGAATGCTGCTCGAGACGCTGCGGTCGAGATAAGATTAGGCTTTATGTTTTGAATATGGAACCTTATTCAAATTTGATAAATTTGGGTAAGGTTTTTTGTTTTCCCGGAACGCGCTGAAACGGTTGTCCGACTGGAAAATTCCAGTCGTGATCCAAACGACATTCGATGCAAATGATAAAACAGGGACCATTGTTATGAAAGACGTTATGTTTTCCTTCGAAAAAGATCAAACGATTGTCATAAACGACGCCGACGGAACGATAAAATAGTACAAATGATTCGATACAAAATCCATTCCTATCTATGAAAAAAACATTCATAGTAAAAAGAAAAAAGCGATCATTCCGAAGGAGCTGCAAACTGCATATGAGCCAAGTGAGCCAAGAAACATACATTCAACAGCTTTTCGCCGAGCGGATCGGCGGAGCGAATTACGGCAAAGGGACAGCGATTTATAAATTCGAAAAAATCAAACGGGCCAAAGCGGCCGCCAAGCAAGCTTATCCCGATGTGGAGCTGCTGGACCTCGGCGTAGGCGAGCCGGACGAGATGGCGGACGCGGGAATCGTCGCCAAGCTGGCGGAGGAAGCGGCCAAACCGGAAAACCGCGGTTATGCGGATAACGGGATCCGTGAATTCAAGGTTGCGGCAGCGGCTTATTTGAAAAACGTATTCCGCGTAGAAGGCATCGATCCGGATACGGAAGTGGTCCATTCGATCGGCTCCAAGCCGGCGCTTGCGATGCTCCCGTCCTGCTTCATCAATCCCGGCGACGTAACGATTATGACGGTTCCGGGCTACCCCGTTCTCGGCACGCATACGAAATACTTAGGCGGCGAAGTGCACAACGTTCAGCTGACCAAAGAAAACAATTTTCTGCCGAACCTGGACGCGATTCCGGAAGAGATCTGCAAACGGGCGAAGCTGCTGTACTTGAACTACCCGAATAACCCTACCGGGGCAAGCGCTACAGTCGAATTTTTCGAAAAAGTCGTAGCCTTTGCGAAGAAGCACGATATTGTCGTCGTTCATGACGCTCCGTATGCGGCGCTCACTTACGACGGCTTGAAGCCGCTCAGCTTCCTCTCCGTTCCAGGGGCGAAGGAAGTCGGCGTCGAGCTGCATTCCTTGTCCAAGTCGTACAACATGACCGGCTGGCGGATCGGATTTGTCGCCGGCAACCCGCTCATCGTCCGCGCATTCAGCGACGTGAAGGACAACAACGATTCCGGGCAATTTATCGCCATTCAGAAAGCGGCTGCTTACGGGCTGGACAATCCGCAAATTACGGAAAAAATCGCCGAAAAATATTCCCGCCGCCACAACATGCTCGTCGCCGCGCTGAACGAGATCGGCTTCAAAGCCGAAAAGCCAAAAGGCTCCTTCTTCCTGTACGTGGAGGCGCCAAAAGGCATTGCCGGCGGACAACGCTTCGAAACCGCGGAAGATTTCTCGCAGTACCTCATTCGCGAGAAGCTCATATCGACGGTGCCTTGGGACGATGCGGGCAAATTCGTTCGATTCTCGGTTACGTTCATTGCAAACGGCGAGGAAGACGAGAAACGGGTGATCAACGAAATCAAACGCCGCCTGACGGACGTGCAGTTCGAATTTTAAATGAAGTTCAGCCGCTCTTGCCGTTTGAAGGTAGGGGCGGTTTTTTCTCGGTAAACGTCGCCAACGAGGAAGGCGCTAGCCGTTTATCGTTAAGGAAGCACGTTCGGGCAAGTTGATTGAAAAGTTGGGTTGACTTCTTTTGTCGAACGTGGGATAATTCTAATGATCATAAGAACCTTTAAAATCAGTCCCGTGAGGCTGGCAAGGTTAACGTTTATGGAAAACTGCGGTTGTCCGTGCAACAAATGTCGAATTATGCGCTGCATAAGCCGACTTTGGACACCCGTGCGGTTTTTCTGCCTACGCGCGCGTAAACTCCTTGCCTCTAGCGGCAAGGAGTTTTTTGCTTCTCGGGAGCCGATGGACGTATCGAATGCGAAGGAGGCTTAAGCATCGGATGGAAGGTCATGAAGAACACCGCATTTTGATGGATGAAACCGCAATTCGCCGGGCGCTTACTCGAATTGCCCACGAAATCTTAGAAAAGAATAAAGGCATCGAAGATTGCGTATTGGTCGGCATACGAACGAGAGGGATTTTTCTCGCGCGGCGGATCGCGGAGCTGATCCGGGAAATCGAATCAGCCGAGATTCCGATCGCAGAGCTGGACGTTACATCTTACCGCGACGACTTAAAAAGCAACAAGGATGAAGAAGGGAACGGCGAGCAAGCCGTGAAACCGGCGAGAGCAGGAGGAATTAGCGGCATCGATTTTCCGCTGCGGGACAAACGGATCATCCTGTTCGACGACGTCTTGTACACAGGGCGTACGATTCGGGCGGCGATGGACGCCATCATGGATCACGGACGGCCTCAACGCATCCAACTGGCCGTGCTGGTTGACCGGGGACATCGCGAGCTGCCGATCCGTCCGGATTTTGTCGGGAAGAACCTCCCGACTTCGAAGCAAGAGCAAATTCAAGTTTCCCTGTCGGAAATTGACGGCGAGGACCAAGTGACGATTATACACCAAAGGGGGCTTACAGGATGACAGCGACACAAGTGGCATCAAGAAGCCTGCTTGGACTGAAAGATTTGAGCGCATCGGAGATCGAAGCGCTACTTGAACGGGCTTCCTACTGGGAGCGGCAAACGGAAAAGGTGACGAACCTGCTGAACGGCAAGTTCGTGGCGAATATGTTTTTTGAAAATAGCACAAGAACGCGGTTTTCCTTCGAGGTCGCCGAAAAAAGGCTCGGCTCGGAGGTGCTGAACTTCTCGGCAGCCGCGTCCAGCGTCGAAAAAGGCGAGTCGATCTACGATACGGTTCGCACGCTGGAATCGATGGGCATCGACGCAGGCGTCATCCGGCTGAAGCCGATCGGCGTGCTCGCCCAGCTGGCGGAGAAAATCCGCATCCCGCTCATCAACGCGGGCGACGGCAACAACGAGCATCCGACACAGGCGCTGCTCGATTTGTACACGATGCGCAAGCAATTCGGCGATTTGCGCGGGCTGAACGTTGCGATCGTCGGCGACATCCTGCACAGCCGCGTTGCGCGCTCAAACCTGTGGGCGCTGCGCAAATTCGGCGCAAACGTAAGCTTCTGCGCGCCGGCGAACATGCAGGCGCCGGAGCTGGCCGATTACGCGGCAACGGTGACGATGGAAGAAGCGCTGCAGGCGGACGTGGTCATGATGCTGCGCGTGCAGCTGGAACGCCACGAAGCCGGCATGCTGAAATCGGCGGAAGACTACCGCGAGCGCTACGGGCTGACCGAGGAGCGGGCAAGCCGCATGAAGCCTCATGCGATCATCATGCACCCGGCTCCGGTGAACCGGAACGTCGAAATCGACGACGCGCTCGTCGAGCATGAGAAATCCCGCATTTTCCCGCAAATGCAAAACGGCGTCCCGATCCGCATGGCGGTTATCGAACGGGCATTAGTATAAATCAGGCGGTTCAGGAGGATATACAATGGCAACTTGGATATTGAACGGAAGCGTATTGAACGAAGATGGCACGTTAGCACGAAAGCATATCAAAATCGACGGACAAGCGATCGCGTCCATCGTTGACGCGGAAGGCGCCGCTCCCGATACGGGAAGCGCCGAAGTGATCGATGCTGCGGGCAAGCTTGTATCGGCAGGCTTCATCGATATGCACGTGCATCTGCGCGAGCCGGGCTTCGAGCATAAGGAAACGATCGCAACGGGCACTCGCTCCGCGGCGAAAGGCGGCTTCACGGCAATCGCCTGCATGCCGAACACGCGGCCGGTCACCGACACGGCGGAAACGGTCCGTTTCATCCTGGACAAGGCGCAAAGCGAAGGCGCCGTTCGTGTCCTGCCGTATGCGGCGATCACGAAAAACGAGCTCGGCCGCGAGCTGACGGACTTCGGGGCGCTGAAGGAAGCCGGAGCGATCGGCTTTACGGACGACGGCGTCGGCGTGCAAAACGCGCAAATGATGAAGGACGCGATGAAGCTTGCGCAATCGCTTGGCATGCCGGTCATCGCGCACTGCGAGGACGATAGCCTTGTCGTGGGCGCGGCGGTGACCGAGGGCGCTTTTTCGAAGAAGCACGGACTTAAGGGCATCCCGAACGAATCGGAAGCGATTCATGTCGGACGGGACATTCTGCTCGCGGAAGCGACGGGCGTGCACTATCACGTATGCCACGTCAGCACGGAGCAGTCGGTTCGCTTGATTCGGATGGCGAAGCAGCTCGGCATTCGCGTAACGGCGGAGGTTTGTCCACATCATCTGCTCTTATCCGACGAGGATATGCCGGATACGATGGACGCGAACTGGAAGATGAACCCGCCGCTGCGCACGCCGCGCGACGTTCAAGCGGTCATCGACGGGCTCGTCGACGGCACGATCGACATGATCGTGACAGACCACGCGCCGCACTCGCAAGAAGAGAAAGCAAAAGGACTGCAGCTCGCGCCGTTCGGCATCGTTGGCTTCGAGACGGCATTCCCGCTGCTGTACACGCATTTCGTCAAAACAGGGAAATGGACGCTTGATTTCCTCATGAAGAAGATGACTTCGGAACCTGCTCGCGTGTTCGGATTGCCTTGGGGCAAGCTGGAAGCGGGCGCGGCGGCGGACCTGACGATCGTTGATCTCGAAACGGAGCAAGCGGTTGATCCGGAAACGTTCGAAACGAAAGGGCGCAACACGCCGTTCACCGGCTGGAAGCTGCAAGGCTGGCCGACGCTGACGATGGTGGATGGCCGCATCGTTTGGCAGGCGTAAGAGGCAGGCGAAACGCAAACACAGCATAAATTCCGCGATGTATGAAGATATTCAGCTTTTAAGGGCTTGTTATTATAGTAGAGGAGTGAATGGGATGCAAGCGAGACTACTGTTGGAAGACGGTACGCTGTTTACGGGCAAGGCGTTCGGCAGCGAAGGCGAGTCGACGGGGGAAGTCGTATTCAACACGGGCATTACAGGCTATCAGGAGGTTATTTCCGACCCATCGTACTGCGGACAAATCGTAACGATGACGTTCCCGCTCGTAGGCAACTACGGCATTACGCGGGATGATTTCGAGGCGGTCCGGCCGTTTATCCACGGGTTTGTCGTACGCCGCCACGAAGTGGTGCCAAGCAACTGGCGTACGGAATATACGCTCGACAATTTACTGAAAGAATACGGCATCGTCGGCATCAGCGACATCGACACCCGGATGCTGACGCGCATTCTGCGTCACCACGGGACGATGAAAGGAGTCCTGACGACTTCCAATAAATCGGTTGACGAACTAAAAGAAATGCTCGGCGTTTCGCAGCTCATGACCGACCAAGTGGCGCGCGTATCGACGAAAAGCATCTTTTCGAGCCCTGGCAGCAAAGAGCGGATCGTCCTGATCGACTACGGCGCAAAAAGCGGCATTCTGCGCGACTTGACGAAACGCGGCTGCGACGTTGTGGTCGTCCCTCATGACACGACTGCGGACCAAATCCGCCGCCTTAATCCGGACGGCATTCAGCTGTCGAACGGCCCTGGCGATCCGAAGGACGTGCCATACGCCGTCGAAACGATTCGAGAACTGCTCGGCGAATTCCCGATCTTCGGCATTTGCTTAGGCCACCAGCTGTTCGCGCTCGCTTGCGGCGCCGATACGGAGAAGCTGAAGTTCGGCCATCGCGGCGGCAACCATCCGGTCAAAGAGCTGGCGACGAACCGCTGCTACATTACATCCCAGAACCATGGCTATACGGTCAAAGAAGATTCGATCGAGGGAACGGACCTGATCGTGACCCACATCAACAATAACGACCGGACGATCGAAGGCTTGAAGCATGCAAAATATCCGGCCTTTACGGTGCAATACCATCCGGAAGCGGCTCCGGGACCATTCGATTCCACGTACTTGTTCGATCAATTTATCGATATGATTCGCGAACACAAACAGAACAATCCGCAGAAGCCTCGTCAAGCGCAAATTTCCGCGGCTTACAAAGCGCAAACCGCGACGGCGTTGAAAGGAGAACTGCAAAATGCCTAAAAATCAAGAGCTGAAAAAAATTCTCGTTATCGGTTCCGGCCCGATCGTCATCGGTCAGGCGGCGGAATTTGACTATGCCGGCACGCAAGCTTGCCAGGCGCTGAAAGAAGAATGCATGGAAGTTGTCCTGATCAACAGCAACCCGGCTACGATCATGACCGACACGAACATGGCGGACAAAGTATATATCGAGCCGATCACGCTCGAATTCGTCACGCAAATCATTCGCCAGGAGCGTCCGGACGGCTTGCTGCCGACGCTTGGCGGCCAAACGGGCCTGAACATGGCCGTTGCGCTTGCACGTGCAGGCGTACTGGAGCGCGAGAACGTGAAGCTGCTCGGAACGCAGTTGACGGCAATCGAAAAAGCGGAAGACCGCGACTTGTTCCGCGACCTGATGCGCGAGCTGGAACAGCCGGTGCCGGAGAGCGTCATCGTCACGACGGTTGAAGAAGCGGTAAATTTCGCGAACGAAATCGGCTACCCGATCATCGTTCGTCCGGCGTACACGCTCGGCGGAACAGGCGGCGGCATTTGCGCGAACGAGGAAGAATTGCTTGAGACGGTTGCTTCCGGTATCCGCTACAGCCCGATCGGCCAATGTCTGATCGAAAAAAGCATCGCCGGCATGAAGGAAGTCGAATACGAAGTCATGCGCGACGCTAACGATAACTGCATCGTTGTCTGCAACATGGAAAACTTCGACCCGGTTGGCGTGCACACCGGCGACAGTATCGTCGTAGCGCCTAGCCAAACGCTGTCCGACCGCGAATACCAAATGCTGCGCGCCGCGTCGCTTAAAATCATTCGCGCCTTGAACATTGAAGGCGGCTGTAACGTTCAGTTCGCGCTGGATCCGCATAGCTACCAATATTATGTCATCGAGGTAAACCCGCGCGTAAGCCGCTCCTCGGCGCTTGCTTCCAAAGCGACCGGTTATCCGATCGCTAAGATGGCGGCCAAAATCGCCATCGGCTACACGCTGGACGAAATCGTCAACCCGGTTACGGGGCAAACGTACGCTTGCTTCGAGCCGACGCTCGACTACATCGTAACGAAAATCCCGCGTTGGCCGTTCGACAAGTTTACGTCGGCGAACCGCAAGCTGGGCACGCAAATGAAAGCGACCGGCGAAGTGATGGCGATCGGCCGCACGTTCGAAGAATCGATTCATAAAGCGGTCCGCTCACTTGAAATTGGCTGCCACCGTCTGTTCCTGAAAGAAGCCGACAAGCTGGAGGATACCGTTCTGCAGCAGCGTCTGATCAAGCCGGACGACGAGCGTTTGTTCCTGATCGCCGAGGCGTTCCGCCGCGGTTACACGCTGCAGCAAATTCAAGATTTGACGAACATCGACTGGTGGTTCCTCGATAAAATCGAACGGATCGTCGCGTTCGAAGCGACAATTCAGCAAGATGCACCGCTTACGGATGAGCTGCTGTACGATGCGAAACGGATGGGCTTCACCGACCGTGCGATCGCCGAACTGAGACGTGCGGCTAACGCAAACGGAGCTTATACGCAGGAAGCCGACGTCCGCAAGCTGCGCCTTGAGCGCGGATTGAAGCCGGTCTACAAGATGGTCGACACGTGTGCGGCTGAATTCGAAGCATCTACGCCATACTACTATTCGACTTACGAAACCGAAAACGAAGTAACCGAGAGCAGCAAGCAAAAAGTCGTCGTCTTGGGCTCCGGACCGATCCGGATCGGACAAGGGATCGAGTTCGACTATTCGACGGTACACGCCGTATGGGCGATCCAAGACGCAGGCTACGAAGCGGTTATTATCAACAACAACCCGGAGACGGTTTCGACCGACTTCAATACGTCGGATCGACTCTACTTCGAGCCGCTTTTCTTCGAAGACGTCATGAACGTCATCGAGCAAGAGAAACCGATCGGCGTTATCGTGCAATTCGGCGGCCAAACGGCGATCAACCTCGCTGCACCGCTGACGAAAGCCGGCGTCCGTATCCTAGGCTCCAGCCTTGACAGCATCGACGCGGCCGAAGACCGCAAGAAGTTCGAAGCGCTGTTGCGCAAACTTGACATCGCGCAACCGGAAGGCACGACGGTCACCTCGGTCGGCGAAGCGATCGGCGCGGCAACAAAGCTCGGTTACCCGGTGCTCGTACGCCCGTCTTACGTCCTTGGCGGCCGTGCGATGGAAATCGTATACTCCGACAACGACCTGCTCAGCTATATGGAGCAAGCGGTGAAGATCAATCCGGAGCATCCGGTTCTGATCGACCGCTATATGCAAGGCAAGGAAGCGGAAGTCGATGCCATCTGCGACGGCGAGACGGTTCTGATTCCGGGCATCATGGAGCATATCGAACGCGCAGGTGTTCACTCCGGCGATTCGATCGCGGTATATCCGCCGCAATCGCTGTCGGATGACATTAAAGCGCAAATTATCGACATCACGATCAAGATCGCAAAAGAACTGAAAGTCATCGGTCTGGTCAACATCCAGTTCGTCATCCATCAAGACCAAGTGTACGTCATCGAGGTAAACCCACGTTCGTCTCGTACGGTACCGTTCTTAAGCAAAGTGACGAACATTCCGATGGCCAACGTGGCGACGAAAGCGATCATGGGCGTGAAGCTGGCCGACCTCGGCTATGTGGACGGCTTGTGGCCGGAATCGGATTACGTATCGGTTAAAGTGCCGGTGTTCTCCTTTGCGAAGCTGCGCCGCGTAGAACCAACGCTTGGACCGGAAATGAAATCGACGGGCGAAGTGATGGGCCGCGACCAGCAATACGCGAAAGCTTTGTACAAAGGCTTGATCGGCTCCGGCATGCGCATCCCGCCAACCGGCGCGATTATTGCCACGGTGGCCGACAAGGACAAAGAAGAAGCGATCGAAATTCTTCGCGGGTTCTACAACCTGGGCTACAAAATCGTCGCTACGGGCGGAACGGCGAAGGCGCTCGAGCAAGCCGGCCTGTTCGTGACACACGTGAACAAGCTGAGCGAAGGCTCGCCGAACATTCTTGACCTGATCCGCAACGGCGAAGCGCACTTTGTCGTCAACACGCTGACGAAGGGCAAAACGCCGGAGCGCGACGGATTCCGCATCCGCCGCGAAGCGGTCGAGAACGGTGTCGTCGTGATGACGTCGCTCGATACGGTGCGGGCGCTGCTTAACATGCTGGAGACAATCAACTTCTCCTCGCGTCCAATGCCGGTGCTGCAATAATTTGAAATGGAAAGGGATGGGAGCGTGCGGCAGCGCAGGCGCCATCCCTTTTTCAACGCCCGCATTCCGTGCGATCTGATCTACGAACAACGAGCGAAAACGAAAGTATGACATATTAAACTAATCATGCTCGGAAACAAAGTGTACGCAGACCCGACCCATACAACGACTTCGCTAGTGAGAGCAAATGATACAGAGGTCTAAGTAAATGGAATAACTGTATTTCATGTAGTTGTTTTTGCTCATTTTGCCGATATAAGACACATTAAATGGAAAACATGTAGTTATTTTTGCCAAATTATTCGGTTTTCGAACAAGCGTAATCATTTACATGCATGTTTTCCAGTTAAATCTCGCAATATCGATATCCAACTAGGGATAACTGCACTTTTTCCAGTTATTTTCGAAGTATGGCCCAAAACTTTTAGGAGGAAATCCCATGACGACTGGAATCGATCTGGAAAGCCGCATTATGGTGGCGCTTGACTATCCGACGGCGGATGAAGCGAAGGATTTGCTCGCGCAGCTGAAAGGCATCGGCTGTTACATGAAGGTCGGCATGCAGCTGTTCTACGCGGCTGGGCCGCAGTTCGTCCTTAGCTTGAAGGAACAAGGCTATCGCGTGTTTCTCGATTTGAAAATGCACGATATCCCGAACACCGTCAAAGGCGGCGCGAACAGCGTGACGAAGCTAGGCGTCGACATGTTCAACGTTCATGCCGCAGGCGGGCTCGACATGATGAAGGCAGCCATGGAAGGCGTGGAAAATGCGCTGGCGTCATCCTCCGGCTTGAACAAACCCGTCGTCATCGGCGTAACGCAGTTGACGAGTACGAGCCAGCTGACGCTGAACGAACAGATCGGCATCCCCGGCTCGGTGGAAGACGCGGTCATCCGGTACGCCAAGCTGGCGCAGCAAGCCGGTCTTCACGGGGTGGTCGCTTCGCCGCGCGAGGTCGTTGCCATCAAGAGCGCTTGCGGCGAGCAATTCCAAACCGTGACGCCGGGCATCCGGCCGGCCGGAGCCGATATCGGCGATCAATCGCGGGTCATGACGCCGCGTGAAGCTTTTGCTCAAGGCACCGACTATGTTGTGATCGGCCGTCCGATTACGGCAGCCGCCGATCCTAGACAAGCCATTGAAACTATACTTAAGGAGCTGAAATAAATGTCTCGTTCCATCGCCTTAGAACAACTTCCGGCGGAAATCGCCAAACAATTGCTGACCATCGAAGCCGTTGCGCTGCGTCCGAAACAGCCATTCACGTGGACATCGGGCATCAAATCGCCGATTTATTGCGACAATCGGCTGACGATGTCGTTCCCGCACATTCGCGACATGATCGCAGAGGGATTTGCTGCGCTCGTACGCGAGCGTTATCCTGACGCCGAAGTCATTGCCGGCACCGCTACGGCGGGTATCCCGCATGCGGCATGGGTCGCGCAGAAGTTGAACCTGCCGATGGTCTACATCCGCGACAAAGCGAAAGGACATGGCAAAGAAAACCTCATCGAAGGCATCGTGAAGCCGGGACAGAAGGTTGTCGTGATCGAGGATTTGATTTCGACCGGGGGGAGCTCGATCAAAGCGGCATTAGCGGTGAACGAGGCGGGGGCGAAAACCCTTGGAGTATTGGCTATTTTCTCGTATCAGCTGGATAAGGCGACTCAAGCATTTCATGAAGCGAGCATTCCGCTTACGACGCTTTCCAATTACACGGCTCTAATTCAAGTCGCTGCGGAACTCGGCAAAATCCAACCGGAGGACTTGGAGCTTCTGCAATCGTGGCGGGCCAATCCGACGGAATTTGGCAAGTAACAGGCGCCGCTTTGCAGGGCAAAATAATAACCTTACATCAAACGCACGGCCCAATCGGCAACGCGTGATGTAAGGTTATTTTTTTTGCGCCATATCGAGCAGTTTGTTAATGGTGAAGCCACGCAGAAATGCGGATAAATGCTGCTCCGATTCGCTGAACACTTGATACAGAACTTTTTCAATATTGGCGCCAAAGACGCAGTCCGGATTAACCTTCGGGCATTTCGGCTGCAGGCTGCCGGAAGCAACGAGCTGATACAATTCATCCAGGGTTACCTTGTCCGGATCGAATGTCTTGTAAAATCCTCCGGCGGTGCCTTCCTTGGATCCGAGATAGCCGCTTTTTTTAAGCAAAGCGAGCATTTTACGCGCGCGAACCGGATGGACCGAAGCGCTTTCCGCTATTTTTTCGCTTGTCAACAAACATTCATTATGGCGTGCAAGCAGCATCAGACAGTGCACCGCAAGCGTAAAATCGCTTGTCATTTTTCAGCCTCCTCTTCGGTTTGATCTTATCTGTAATATTAAAATTATCAGTAATTCCTGTCAACGGTGCGGTAATGTAATGAAAGAATTACACTTGACAAAACACAACTGTAGTATTTATTATTACAGATAACAGTAAAAAATAATATTACAGTTAAAGGAGACGGGTTTATGAATACAAAGCTCCAAGAACAACATACCGTGATTGAAACGATGCTCGAGCGTCATTCCGTACGCCAATATGACAAAAGCCATGTCATTCCGAAGCAAGAGCTGGACGAAATCTTGCTGGCAGCCGGAGCGGCGCCATCGGCTTGGAACTTGCAGCATTGGAAATTCCTCGTTATAACCGAGGAGGCGCAGAAGGAAAAGCTGCTGCCGATCGCCAACAATCAGCAGCAAGTCAAAGACGCGTCGGCAACGATCGTTATTTTGGGTGACCTCGAAGCGAACAAAAATGCCGAGGCCGTTTTTGCAGGATCGGTTGCCAGCGGCAAAATGACCGAGGAAGCGAAAAACAACATCGTGCAGGTGATCAACGGAGTATACGAAAAGGTGCCGACCTATGGCCGCGATCAAGCGTACCTGAATGCATCGCTTGCCGCAATGCAACTGATGCTGGCGGCGAAAGCCAAAGGCTACGACAGCGTTCCGATGGGCGGCTTCCAAGCGGGTCCATTGATCGAAGCGTTCAGGATTCCTGCTCGATATATTCCGGTAATGCTTATCTCGGTCGGCAAAGCAACAGGAGAATCGCGCCCTTCCGGACGACTCGGGCTGGAGCAAACCGTCGTAAGAGAAACTTTTGCTTAATAAATCTCAGATCACAGTTGCCTCCGCATCGCTCTTCTATGGCGATCGGAGGTTTAGTTTTGTTCGAAAAACAAATCCGTCTTCAGACCGAGATTAACACGTGCTGGGGACGGTTTTTTGTCGTTATCCGTCTTCATATAATCTAAGCAGCATTGAAATGATGTGAAGCCATGATGAGAGAAGTGAGGGATGCAAGCATGTCCATGGTGCAGGTGAAAGGACTACGCAAGTCATTCGGCGCCGTCGTCGCCGTCGACGGCATCAGCTTTGAAGTCGAGCCCGGCGAAGTGTTCACGATTATCGGACCGAATGGCGCGGGGAAAACGACAACGCTTGAAATGATCGAAGGTCTGCAAACGCCGGACAGCGGCGAAATTCGGCTGAAAGATCTGCAATGGAGCAAGGATGCGGAACGAATCAAGCAGCTCATCGGCGTACAGCCGCAAACAAGTGCATTGTTCGATTTACTGACGGTTTACGAGAATCTCGACGTATTCGCCAGCTTTTATGCCAAAAGACGACCGGTTGAAGAAATCATGGAGCTTATTAATTTGACGGATCATCGCAACAAGCGGGTGAAAGTGCTTTCGGGCGGGCAGAAGCAGCGACTTGCGATCGGCCTGGCCATGGTCAGCGATCCCGATATTTTGTTTCTCGACGAACCTACGACCGGTCTTGATCCCCAGGCGAGGCGGAATATATGGGACATCGTGCTGAAGCTGAGGAAGCTTGGCAAAACGACGATTTTGACCACGCATTATATGGAGGAAGCCGAAAAGCTGAGCGACCGGGTTTGTATTGTCGATCAAGGCCGGGTCATCGCTCTGGATTCGCCGAAGCAGCTGATCAAACAGCTGACCCAGGTAAGAGAAATTCATCTTACGCTCGGCGATAACGCCGAAAACGCAGCAAACCTGTTGGAGGAAGTGAAGCAATACGCCACGGTAACGAACGCCGAGCACCGGGACAATCAATTGAACATTTCGTCCACGCGGCCGGAAGAGACCTTATACCACTTGTTTCGTTATACGACGGAGCATGGAGTAGAGGTCGATCAGATCTCGATTAAGGAAATGAGTCTCGAGGACGTTTTTATTGCGTTTACGGGAAAGGAGTGGCGTGACTGATGTGGAACCAGTTTACGAAGCTGCTTGGCACGAATCTGAAGATGACGTTCCGGGAGAAGCAGGTATGGTTTTGGTCAATCCTTTACCCGGTGTTTCTGCTTGTTGTGTTCATTACGATATTCGGAGGCTCGGGCAAAAGCGATTCTTTCGAAGCAAACGTCACCCTTGTTAAGCCTAACGATAACGCGTTGTCAAGGCAGCTCGAGCAAGTGATCCGCAGCATCGATGTATTGAAGCTGGAAGCGCAGGAACCTGTCAGCCGAGAGCAGGCGGAGAGGGAGCTCAAGGACAAATCGGTCGACGCCGTTATCGTGCTGCCTGAAACGACGGATGCGAAGCAGGTCGAGCTTCTGCTCAATAAGGAAAAGATGAATTCGTCACTCGCTCAGGCAGTAACCGGGATCATGAACAACGTCATGACGCAGCTGAATTTTGGACACAGCGGAACGACACCGCAGCTGTCGCTGCAAACGGGCTATATTTCCGAAGGCAATATCGGCCTGAAGGCATCGGACTTTATGCTGACCGGGATGATCGCGTTGTCGGTCGCCCAATCCGGCTTGTTCGGCATGATCGGCTTGGTGGAAATGCGCCGCAACGGATTGTTGAAACGACTCAAGCTGACGCCGATGAATATGAGCCTTTTCGGTTTTTCGGACATTGTCGTACGCTTTATACTGGCCATGATCCAAATTGTTTTGTTGACGTTGACTGGTGTTATCTTCTATAATGCAACTTTAGATGTCAATGTGGCAGGTTTTCTAATTGTCTTCATTGTCGGAACAATGTCATTCTCAGCTTTGGGTTATTTGATCGCGGCGGTTAGCAAAACGAACGAAGCTTACTTCGGCATCGCCAATCTGTTCAGCTTCGCGCTTATGTTCATCAGCGGCATATTCTACGATGTAAACATGCTTCCGAGCTTTATCAAACCGTTGTCGCACGTACTGCCGTTAACCTATTTTGCAAATGGCATCCGCGACGGCATGGTATACGGCGCTAGCCCGGTAAACACAAACTTTTGGATCAATATTGCCGTTATGGCCGCTTGGGGAATCGTTGCTTTCGTTATCGGCGCATTGCTTTTTCGCAAGAGGGCCGTGGCAAAATCGTGACAGGCGCTACCTTCGGGTGGCGCTTTTATTTGCTGCGCTCGCCGATACGAGCTCAATTGGTTATAGTAAAAAATTTTCGTAGAATATGTAACTTTTTGCAGCGCCTTTTCGTCTATAATCTGTAAAGATGGGAAGTGGAAGGAGGAAAGATGAAGCCATGGGTTGGTTGCGGCAGAAACAAGTACATAAAGAACAAGTAACCGAACATGAATCGCAGCTAGAGGAGCATCAGGAAAAGCAGCAGCAAGAGCAGAAGCCACAATTGGAAGCCGTGAAGACTAGCCAACCATTGCTTGTCGTGAACAGCGTCGAACGGATGTTCCAGGTCGGAAGCCGGCAGCTTCATGTGTTAAAAGGGATTAACATGGAGCTGAAGCCAAGGCAGCTCGTTATGCTGCGCGGACGTTCCGGTTCCGGCAAAACGACGCTTCTGAACATGATCGGCGGATTGGACCAGCCGACAAAAGGAGAAATCTTTTTCCAAGGCCATCCGTTTCATCAGTGGAACGACGACCGGCGAACCGACGTGCGCCGCAAGCAAATTGGGTTCATATTTCAAGCTTTTGCCCTCATGCCGCTGCTGTCGGCGTGGGAAAATGTCGAATTGGCTCTGCGCATGGCCGGCGTGCCGCGCTCGCAGTGGAAGGATCGCGTGAAGCATTGTCTCGAGATGGTTGGGCTCGGCAAAAGGATGTATCACCGTCCGTTCGAGATGTCTGGGGGCGAGCAGCAGCGCGTTGCGATCGCCAAGGCGATAGCGCACAAGCCGCCGCTTCTGCTCGCCGATGAGCCAACGGCGGAGCTCGATTCGCAAATGGGCGCTCAAGTCATGGCCGTGTTCCAAGACATCATCAAAACCGAGAACGTGACCATATGTATGACAACACACGATCCAACGATTCTGGAGGTAGCCGATCATGTTTACGAAATGGTTGACGGAAAATTCATCAACACCTAAGCGGACCGCGAGGCCTGTCCTTGCGGTCGCTTTAAGCGCGGCGCTTCTCGTTACTTCGGGTTGCTCCTTGCTCCCGAAAGAAGACGAAGAAGAAGTGCTGCCGGCGATCAATCCGCCGAAAATATCGGAAAAACCGCGTTATGACGTCGTTACCGAAACTTTGATTACTTCTGTCGGGGGCATGGGAAGGCTGATGTCGCTTCAAGAAGAGACTTTGTTCTTCAAAGGCGATTCGAAGGTGGACGGCAAGAAGCTGAAAGAGCTTTACGTAAAATCCGGGGATGTCGTCAAGAAAGGACAACCGATTGCTGAGCTGGACGTTTCCGATTTGCAGAAGCAGCTTCGCTCCAAACAGCTCGAATTCCGCAAAGACGAAGCGGAAATGAAAAAAACATTGCGCGACAGCGACACGATGGATCCGGTTGATCTGGAACAGGCAAAAATCGCTTTCGAAGAAAAACGGCAAGTGCTACAGGATCTGCAAAACGATATCGGCAACGCCGTATTAACGGCTCCGTTCGACGGCACGATCGTAACGGTGTCCGTGCAGAAAGGCGCCACGATCAAGGCTTACGATCCGATCGCTTTGCTCGCCGATACATCACGTCTTGCCGTAGCGGCCCAGCTTACGAATAAAGAAGATTATAACAAAATCGCGCTTGGCATGAGCGTTGAAGTCGATATCAACGGCGCGGGCAAGCAAACTGGCAAAATCAAGCGGCTTCCCGTGTTGACCGACGACAATAACAATCAGAACGGCGGGTTCAACGGAGGCTTCAATGGAGGTTACAACGACCCGAACGGAAACGGGCAGAAGCAGGATTCCATCGACAATTATTTGCTAGTCGACATCGATAAAATGCCAAAAGAAGTTTCGCGCGGCACGCCGCTTAGCATCAAAGTCATTACGAACCGGAAGGAAAACGCCGTTGTCATACCGCTTGTGGCGCTGCGTCAAATCGGCTCACGGACTTACGTGCAGGTAGTCGACGATCAAGGAAAACGGGAAGTCGACGTCGAAATCGGCCAGCAAACGTCTACGTCGGTGGAAATCTTGAAGGGACTTACACCGGGGCAGAAAGTAGTGGGTAAATAATGAAGATGCCGATGCTTCGTTTTCTGTACCGCAAAATGTGGAACACCCGCTGGCTTACGCTTAGCTCGCTGCTCGGTCTCATCGTAGCGGTGGCGTTTTCCACGAGTATCCCGATGTATGCGGACGGTGCACTGAAGCGGGTCGTCGCCAAAACGCTGCAGGAAAAGAGCAGCGGACTGCCTGCGGGCTCGCTGCAAATCCGTTACCAATCGGCGGGCGGCGCCAAAACCGATCTCGCTTCGCTCAAGGGCGTCGATGAATACATCGCGAAGGACGTGCCGGCAAGTATCGGTTTTCCATACTCCGTCTATTTGAACATCATGTCGTTCCGGGGCACGCAAATCACCCCGGTTGATCCGGACAAGGTCGATGCCAGCAAACGCCGGCAAATGACGATCACGACGATGAGCGGACTGGCCGACAAAATCGACATGTCCAGCGGCACAACGTATGCCGATAAGCTGGACGGCGACATTGTGGAAGCGATCGTGCTGGAAGACGGCATGTACCGCAATGACTTACATATTGGCGACGTGTTCGAATATCCGATCTACGGCGGGCTGAATATTACGCTGAAGGTCAAAATCGTAGGCTCGTTCAAGCCGAAGAAGGACACGGACCCGTACTGGTATCAAGGCTTCGAAGGGTTGTCGAACGCCCTGCTCATTTCGGATAAAGCGTTCAAGAACGATCTGATGCAGGGGATGAAGGTTCCTCTTCAGCTTTCGAACTGGTATTATGCATTTGATTTGCGCAACATTCAAACGAGTCAGCTAACAGCGCTCGGCGATACGCTCGAGCGGTTGAATATTGAGCTGTACCAGCGGCTGAAGGATACGAAGATCGATATTTCCTTCGCCGAATTGTTGAAGCAGTTCCGCAAAGACAGCCTGCAGCTGCAAACCCTGCTGTTTACGTTAGCGGCGCCGATGATCGCGATGGTGTTTTATTACATTGCGATGAATGCGCGGCAGTCGCTCGACAAGCAGCGCGGCGACATTGCCGTCCTGCGAAGCCGGGGAGGCAGCACCGGGCAAATTGTACTTATTTATATGCTGGAAGGGATCATCCTTGGTCTGATCGCGCTTATTATCGGGCCGCTCCTAGGATGGTTCATGGCGAAGAGCATCGGCTCGGCGAACGGATTTTTAACCTTCGTCGACCGGAAGTCCATCCCCGTCGGCTTCAGCACCGATGCGGTCATCTACGGGATCATCGCCGTCCTGCTGGCCATCGCGGCAACCGTCATTCCTGCGGTGCTTTATGCGAGACAATCGATTGTCAACTACAAGCAGCAGCTTGCCCGTTCCGACCGCAAGCCGATCTGGCAGCGCTGGTTCCTTGATATTTTGCTGATTGGGGTTGCGGGGTACGGCTGGTACATGTCGAACGAAAGGCAATTTCTTTCGTTCCAGACCGGCTTAACGACGGATCAGTTGGATGTCCAGCCGTTTCTTTTCTTTGTTCCGGCGATATCGATTTTTGCTTTGGGACTGTTTTTCTTGCGAATTTTTCCATGGCTGTTGCGCTTCTTCAACTGGCTCGGCAAGACGTTTCTGCCGGTTCCGATTTATTTGACGCTGACGCAGCTGTCCCGGTCCGCCAAATCGTATTATCCGCTGATGCTGCTGCTCATTCTGACGCTTGGCCTCGGCGTATATAATTCGTCGGCGGCGCGTACGATCGATTTGAACTCGACCGAACGGCTGCTGTACCAATACGGTACCGATGTGATTGTCAAGACGTCCTGGGAAGGAACGCCGGAGCTGCAGCAGCCGTCCAAAGGCAATGGCGGAGGCCAGGGCAACGGAGGCGGTCAAGGCAACGGCGGCGGCCAGGGCAATGGCGGAGGTCAAGGCAATGGCGGTGGCCAGGGCGGCGGAGGTCAAGGCGGAGGCGGCCAGGGCGGCGGAGGTCAAGGCGGAGGCGGCCCAGGCGGCCCGGGCGGGGGAAACAATATCCCGACAAAAATCAACTTTACAGAACCGCCTTTCGAAATTTTCCGCAAGCTGGAAGGCGTCGAGAACGCCGCGCGTGTACTGCAGACGAAAGGCAACGTGATCGTCTCCGGGCGTTCGATCGGCCAAGGGAACGTCGTTGGCATCGACAATGTCGATTTCGCCAAAGTGGCATGGTTCCGCAACGACTTATTCCCTGCTCATCCATTCAAGTTTTTGAACTTGCTAGGCTCTTACGAGCAATCCGTCATTATACCGTCGAATATTGCCAAGCAATATCAGCTGAAGGCGGGAGACATTATCTCCATCGTAATCGAGCAGCAGGTCGTCGAGTTCGTCGTCGTGGGTATATTGCCGTATTGGCCTGCCCAATACCCGGATCAAACGCCGTTTTTCATCGCGAATTTAGACTATATTTACGATCAGGTGCCGATCATCCCTTACGACGTTTGGCTGAAGATGCAGCCGGGAGCGAAAGTGGCGCCGCTCATGAAGCAGCTTGAGGACAAAGGCATTCAAATCGCCGATATCAAAGACGTGCGAACCGAGCTCGTCACGCAGAGCAAGCATCCGACACGCGGCGGCGTATTCGGCATTCTGAGCTTAGGGTTTCTCGTTTCGGTCATTATCTCGCTGATCGGATATTTGTTGTATTGGTTCTTTAACCTATCGAGCAGGATCGTTCAATTCGGCGTTTTGCGCGCGATGGGATTGTCCCGCAGGCAGTTGACCGGCATGCTGCTGCTTGAACAAGTATTTACGGCCGGGCTTTCGATTGGGTTAGGCATTCTGATCGGCAAGCTGGCAAGTATTCTATTCCTGCCGTTCCTGCAGACGTCGGAAAACGTCAAGACACAGGTGCCTCCGTTCCGGATCGTATTCGAAGCGAAGGATACGATGCAGCTGTACATGGTTGTAGGCGTCATGATGCTGACGGGAGCAACGCTCTTGTTCCTGCACATTCGCAGATTGCGCGTTCACCAGGCGGTCAAGATGGGAGAGGAGCGGTAACCGATGATCATGTGCGAAGGCTTGGTCAAAATTTTCAAAACGGACGATATCGAAGTCGTCGCTCTTCAAGGGCTGAACATTACCGTGAACGACGGCGAAATGATGGCGATTATCGGCAACAGCGGCAGCGGCAAATCGACGCTGCTGAACATTCTGGGCGGTCTCGACCGCCCGTCCGCCGGTCAAGTGAAGGTCGGCGATTGGGATTTGCTGAAAATTACCGACGATCAGCTCGTCGAATATAAGCGGAATACGGTCGGGTTCATTTGGCAGAACAATGCGCGGAACCTGCTCCCTTATTTGACGGCGATCGAAAACGTAGAAATGCCGATGATGCTCACAGGCAAATACGATCGGGAATATGCGAAGCAATTACTCGAATGGGTGGGCCTCAAGGATCGGATGAAAAACAAGCTGCATCAGCTGTCCGGCGGGGAGCAGCAGCGGGTGGCGATCGCGATTTCGCTGGCTAACCGGCCCAAAATGCTATTGGCGGACGAACCGACAGGTTCGGTCGACTCGCAAACGTCGGACTTGATCATGGACATTTTCCGCAAGTTGAACAGGGAGATTGGCATTACGATCGTGATCGTAACGCATGACTTGTCGCTCGCGGGTAAAGTCGACCGTGTCGTCGCGATCCGTGACGGGTTAACGAGCACGGAATTTATTAAACGAAATCCGAATCTGGATCATGCCGGGGAAGAGGTCGCGGCCCGAATCGGCACCACGGATCAAGCCCATGAGGAGTATGTCGTCGTCGACCGAGTCGGGCGACTTCAGGTTCCGAAGACATTCCTGGAGGCATTGCAAGTGAAGGATAAGGTTTCGATGGAATTTGACGGGGAAAAAATCGTCATCAAGGCACCTAATTCATTGGAGGGGTAAACATAATGAAACGCAAATCGGGGACTATCAAGAAGCTGCTCGTCGTTTCGTTGACGTTATCGTTAACGATTCCGCTTATGGCGGCGTGCAGCAAAAATACAGGGGAAGCGGAGCAGCAGAAAGTGCTTCGCATCGGCACCGTATACGGCTACGGCGATGACGATACGTACCTGCGCCAGCAGTTAACGGACATTTTCGAATATACGCATCCCAATATTAAAGTTGAAATCGTCTCGGCCGTTAGCGGAAATCGGTATGGTTACGATTCGTCGCAGCAAGAAAAACCGGAAGATCAGCTGAAAAAAGTGAAAGAGATGCTGACCGGACCGAATCCGCCGGACTTGATCATTCCGAGCTTCGAGATGATGCAAGATTTGATCAATGATAACATGCTCGTTTCGCTTAACCCGAACATCGAAAAAGATAAAATCGATCTGAACGAATTCGTTCCTACCGTCGTTGAAGGACTGAAAGCGTTAAGTGGAGACGGCAACCTGTACGCTCTTTCACCAACGTTCTATTCCTCGGCGTTGTTCTATAACAAGAAGATGTTCACGGACGCTCAAGTCGAGCCGCCGACGGATAATATGTCATGGGACGATATATTCAGCCTCGCGCGCCGCGTGACGAAGGGAGAAGGCAAAGACCGCAAATTCGGCTTCTCCTTCAATAATTACGCCGGCAGCGATCCGATCTGGAGCATGCAGCAAATTTATGCCGCGCCACTCGGCTTGAACATGTTCGATACGAAGGGCGAAAAAATGACGATCGACTCGCCGCAATGGGAGCGCGTATGGACTTCGGTATCAGGCATGTATAAAGATAAAATCATTCCGCAATATCAAGATATTGCGCCGCAAGACGGCAAAGACTGGTCGATCATGAACGAAGATCCTTTCATGGGCGGACGGGTCGCGATGGTGATCTCCGATTACGGCTACATCAGCCGTATTCTCGACATGAACAAAAACGCCGAAAAAATCAAAAACTTCCAGCGTGTCGATTGGGATGTCGTAACGCTTCCTACACATCAGGAAAACCCGGGCGTTGGCGGTTCGATCGGCATGAACAATCCGCTCGCGATCAATGCCAAAGCGCAAAATCCGGACTCGGCTTGGGAGTTCATCAAATTCGTAACAAGCGATGAGTGGGCGAAGCTGAAATCCCGCAATACGTATGAGCTTGTTCTTCGCAAGAAGTACATTCAGCCTCGAGAAGGATTGAACTATAACATTGCGGCGTTCTATACGTTAACGCCTGCGCTGCCGACGAACGATTCGAAGCTGTACTCAAAAATCCAGAACCTGTGGTCGGTGCAAGACCTCGGACGCCCGCTGTTTGATGAAGTGCTGAAGGGCACCAAGACGGTGAAGGATGCGCTCAAGGAATTCAAAACAAAAGGCGATGCCATGCTGGAGCAAATCAAGAAGAACCCGAATGGGCCTATTAATATGGACGGCGGCGCCGTTTCGACTGAAGTATACGCGAAATAATTCATAGGATAAGATGACATCCCGAATGGCCTTATGGGCCATTTGGGATGTTTTTGCATATCAATCCTTGCTATAATAGATTTATCTTCATGATAGGAAGGGGAGGCAAAGCATGAAACGCAAAGTTCATAGCAAAGAAGTCAAGGAAGCTGTCCTGAAGAAGCTTGAGGATCGCGGCGTCAGGCTAGAAGATATCGCAGAAATCGTTTATGAAATGCAGTCCCCCTATATTTCGGAATTGCGGATCGAATCGTGTCTCGACAGCGTTCGCGCCGTGCTCGAAAAACGCGAGCTGCAGCACGCTTTATTAGTAGGAATCGAGCTGGACACGCTGGCGGAGAAAGGATTATTGTCCGAGCCGCTGCAATCCATCGTAGAAACCGACGAAGGATTATTCGGTTGCGACGAGACGTTGGCATTGGGCTCCGTGTTAGGTTACGGCAGCATTGCCGTCACGACGTTCGGCCACCTGGACAAACATAAAATCGGCATCATCAAAAAACTCGATACGAAGGTTGGCCGGCAAGTGCATACGTTTCTTGACGATCTAGTAGCCAGCATCGCGGCTTCGGCTTCCAGCCGTATCGCCCATCGCTTCCGCGATGAAGAGGAAAGGGACGAACAGCTCCGTGAATCGGAGAATCAGAACAAGTCGGAAGAAAACGCAAGCTAAAGCTCGAATAAGATGATATGGCAGCTCTTCACCTATTCGGTTCACGGTGAAGAGCTTTTTATGTATGCGATAATTTAGCCGATTTTGGGCAAATATATAGATAAAGCATAATATATCCTTTGTATGTATGGAGGTTCGCCGAATGAAATGGATTTATTGGGTTAAATTGTACGATAGCAAGTTTCAAGCAGGCTGCTTGGTAAAAAGGATGGAGAACGATTGGTGGATCTATGGCTACGAGACGCCGCGGGAAATCGAAGTTTTCCAGTCCCGCAAAGGCCGATTCGGCGTTCGGTTTGTTCCATAGCCGCAGTTATGAAAAAAAGTGTTGACTAATGTGTGCCAAATGGTGTATATTTATTTTTGCCGCTATTAATTGAGGGTGCAACGGAATTTGTAGATTGTTCGTTACAATGACGCGGGGTGGAGCAGCTCGGTAGCTCGTCGGGCTCATAACCCGAAGGCCGCAGGTTCAAATCCTGCCCCCGCAACCAAAATAACTTATAAAGGATCCTAGCTCTGTCGATCGGAGCGATTGGTTCAATACGACGCGGGGTGGAGCAGCCCGGTAGCTCGTCGGGCTCATAACCCGAAGGCCGCAGGTTCAAATCCTGCCCCCGCAACCAAATTCTTTATAAGGGCCCTTAGCTCAGTTGGTTAGAGCGGTCGGCTCATAACCGATTGGTCGGGGGTTCGAGTCCCTCAGGGCCCACCAACGAAAAACCTATTTTATAGGGTTTTTTTTATTTTATCCGAAGTTTTTCATACATATACGATCGATCGAGGAAGCAGTAAAGGATTAGGGAGAAGGGAGCTAGTCATGGGAATATTAAAGAACGATTGGGTGCCGTTATTGGAAGACGAGTTTGAGAAACCGTATTACCAGAAGCTACGGCAGTTTTTGAAGGAAGAATATGCTACGGCGACGGTATACCCCGATATGTACGATATATTTGCCGCGCTGCACCTTACGCCTTTTGCAGAGACGAAAGTCGTTATTTTGGGACAAGATCCTTATCACGGGCCCGGACAAGCCCATGGCTTAAGCTTTTCGGTAAAGCCCGGCATTGCCCAGCCCCCTTCGCTCAAGAACATGTTTAAAGAATTGCAGAACGATCTGGGATGCCGAATTCCGAACCACGGCTATTTGGCGCATTGGGCGGAGCAAGGCGTGCTCATGCTGAATACTTCGCTTACCGTGCGCGAGCATACGCCGAATTCGCATCGCGGCATCGGCTGGGAGACGTTTACGAATCGGGTCATTTCCTTGCTGAACGAACGCGATATGCCGGTCGTATTTATTTTGTGGGGAAACAATGCCATCGAGAAGCTGGAGTTGATCGACACGTCCAAGCATCATGTCATTAAGTCGCCGCATCCGAGCCCGTTTTCGGCGAACCGCGGATTTTTCGGCAGCAAGCCGTTCTCGCGAGCCAACGCATTGCTGCGGCAGAACGGCATGGCCGAAATCGATTGGCAGATCCCTGACTTATGATTATTGCTTGTTAAGACGTTTTCACGGCGTAATAAAGAATACCGCCGACCACGTCCAGTATTTCGGCATACTTTGGCAATTTATCGTAAGCCGACAGCTTTTTTCTTTTGACGTCAAGCAGCATGGTTTTGTTTTGACCGTTCTCATCTCGCATCGCAACGACATAGGTGTCGCCGCCGATTGGCCATACCCGCTCCAAGGAGTAGGGAAGCCGAGTCAGCGGCGTTTTTTTGCCTGATTTGAGATTGAACAGGGATCTCCCAAGTTGCGCTAGATGTCCCAAATCGATACAGAAAAAAAGAACTTGCCTTTCATAGGCGAAATTTGGTATGATGGTTTTCGCTCTCTCTACGCGCATATTCACCGAACACGTCACTGCAAAACCTAAATTGTCGGTTGACGGAGGTGTTAATTTTTTAATCCTCAATTTCTTCGTTTTGTCTCTGCAAGTTACTGCACAAGCATCAACGCACATATGACTAATATCACTTGTCGTCCGCCGTCCATTTTCCATGTCATGTCTAAATCTTGCTTGTTTACGAAGCGGTGATCAAAATGAATGTGAACCTATCGCACAAAACGCCAAAACGGCTATTGAATCCGGCCAGCGGGTTTCTTGCGAAGTATACGCATACGCTAAATCCTTATGCCGGATGCTCGTTTGCCTGTTCGTATTGTTATGTCAAGCAAATGCCCGTGGCCCTGTTCCGCGAGGAGGCTTGGGGTACCTGGGTAGATGTAAAAACCGATGCGGGCGAGCTGCTGCGCAAAGAACTCGTTCGCGCGAAGCGCAAAGGTCCGGTTACGATTTTTATGTCTTCGAGCACCGACCCTTATCAACCGGCAGAGGTCAAGGAACGGATTACTCGATCCTTGCTGACGGCGATGCTTGACAATCAACCCGATTTCCTGTTCGTGCAGACGCGAAGTCCGCTCGTGACGCGGGATATCGATTTGTTCGCGGCATTCGGCGACCGCATACGGATCAGTATGACGGTTGAAACCGATTTGGAAGACATGCGAAAGGCGTTTACGCCTGCCGCGCCGCCGATCGCCGGTCGACTGGCCGCTTTGCGGGAACTGGTGCAGGCCGGTATCCCGGTACAAGCGACGATCGCGCCTGTTCTTCCTTGCTCCGATCAATTTGCAACAACGTTAGCCGGCATCGTGAACCGCGTTTGCATCGACGATTATGCGATGGGTGACGGAAGCGGCGGCAAACGGACGGAACGGAACGGCGTCCGCACCATCTATGAGCGACTTGGCTTAACCGATTGGTATGAGCGGGGCGCCTATGTCCGTGTACTTGATCAGCTCCGAAAGACATTTCCTGAAGGCTCGGTTTATGTGAGTGAAGCGGGATTTTTACCGTGAAGTACGTCGGGAAATGTGTTCCAAACGGATGAGTTCATAGAGTGGGGGAGATGATCGAAATGCTGTACCATTTCAGCGAAGAACCCGATATTCCGATATTCGTGCCTCGCCCCGTTGAGCGCGACCCGGCGATGGAGCCCGTCGTTTGGGCGCTTGACGAGGCCCGTTCGCTGCACTACATGCTGCCGCGAGACTGCCCTCGGGTGATCTATTGGAGATGCGAAAACACGACGCCGGAAGACGAAAAAACGTTTTTCGGCCATTCGGTTGCAAACAAAATTATGGCGGTTGAAAATCGCTGGCTGGACCGTATACGCCACGTGAAATTGTACCGTTACACAATGCCGGAGGAAACGTTCCGCATGATAGGTCCCGACGATACGGCGGGTTACTACGTTTCGCACGAAACCGTGACGCCCGTTATGGTTGAGCCTGCCGGCGACCTGATCGGCAATCTCATTCAAGGCGGCATCGAATTGCGTTTCACACCGTCGCTATACCCGCTACGGGACGCGATCATCGCTTCGACCGTCGATTTTTCAATCATTCGATTCAGAAATGCGATTCCATAACGATTACAAAACGAGTTCTCGGAAGGGGGAGCAATACGATGAGTGAACAGCATGAGCATTTCGCCGAGGAGCGGCGGAAGCTGCAGGAAACGATCGCTTTGATCGAGAAACGGTTATCCGCCATGAGTACGGAGCGTTATTACGGAGATGATCCGGCCTTACAGGCGCTCGATTACCAGAATGAAATGCGGCGCCGTAATTTGATGAGCGCGGCCTCGGAGCCTTATTTCGCCCGATTGGATTTTCATGAGGAGGGAACCGAAGCCACGATCCCTTATTACATAGGCAAACGAGGCGTTGACAACGAGGAGAACAGCCAGCTGGTCGTCGTGGATTGGCGGGCTCCCGTCGCGAGTATGTTCTATTCGTTTACGGGCGGTGACGGGCCTGGAACGTATACGGCGCCGGACGGGGAAGTGAGCGGCGAAGTGCTGCTGAAGCGCAATTTCGCCATTCGGAAGCAAGAGCTGCAGCGCGTTGTCGACAGCTACGTCAAAGGCGGCGACAATCTCGGCGTAGCGGACGATTACTTGCTGTACCGGCTGGGCGAGAACAAGGATAACCGGCTTCGCGACATCGTGTCGACGATCCAGGAGGAGCAGGACCGGATCATCCGGTCGCCCAAAGGGATGGCGCTTGTCATCCAAGGGGTTGCGGGAAGCGGGAAAACGACGGTGGCGCTCCATCGTCTCGCTTATTTGATATATCAATACCGGGAAACGATCCGTGCCGATAAAATGATTATTTTCGCACCGAACCGGATGTTCATCGATTACATATCCGATGTGCTTCCCGAACTCGGCGTAGGGGAAATCCAGCAAACGACGTTTGCCGAATGGGCTTCCTCGCTGCTCGGCGTCAAGCTTTCGGCTGATTCCGTAGCCCGGCAGTTCCAGTGGTTCGAGCGGAAATCCTCAGGCACCCCAACCGGTGAACACGTTACCGATGAGCTGCCAATGCTGTACAAAGGCTCGCTTCGGTTTATGGGATGGGTTGACCGCTGCCTGGCAGGATATGAAACGTCATGCGTCCCTTCGGAAGACTTCGAACCGTGGGAAACGGCCAAACTTCCGCTTAAGACAATCCGCGAATGGTATGATAATGAGTACAAGCATTACCCGGTTGCGAAACGCCGGCAGCGGGTCGTCGCCCGTATTGAGCGGTGGATTCGGATGGAGCTGGAGCGGGTCGGCGATCCGAAGCGGCGCAAAGCGTTCAAAACGAAGTCCGGACAACGCTTGCGGGCCTACCTGAAAGGTTGGCCGGACTTCAGCGCCGTCGATCTATACAAGCAGCTTCTGAACCGAAAAAGCTTTCCGGCGTATCTTCATACATCCTGGTTGGAGGAGCTGCCGGCCGGCGTCGCTTATTCTTTGTATCCGGAGGATCTGGCGCCGCTTGTGCTGATCCATTATCGAATCCATGGCAAAGACAGCGCCCAGTTTTTTGACCATACGGTCATCGATGAAGCGCAGGACTATTCGCCGTTCCAGCTGGCCGTGCTGCGGCAGTTCACCAAAAGCGATTCGTTCACGATTCTCGGCGATTTGTCGCAAGGCATCCACGTGCATTACGGCATTCACGATTGGGCGCAGTTCCTGGACATGTTCGATCAGGAGCAAACGGCGTTTTTTAAGTTGAACCGAAGCTACCGGTCGACGATGGAAATCATCCGATTCGCGAACGCCGTCATTTCCAGCGTCGGCGAGCCGGTCACGCTGGCGGAGCCGGTATTCCGGAGCGGAGAGCCGGTAGATGTCGTCCGTGTCGAGACGCCGGATCGGCTCGGGACGATTGAGAGCACGGTTCGGGCGCTTAAGGAGGCCGGCATGAATACGATCGCCGTTATCGGTCGTACGGAAGCGGACTGCTTGTCGGTGTACGAGTATTTGGAAAATCAGGGGCATTCGGCGACGTTATTGACGGTTGAGCGGAACGAATACCGCGGCGGAGTCTCCGTCCTGCCCGTATATCTCAGCAAAGGCTTCGAGTTCGATGCGGTGCTGCTCATCGATGTCGACACGAAGCGCTACGGCGAATCGGAAATGGAAGTGAAGCTCCTCTATGTCGGCTGCACGCGCGCACTGCACAAGCTCGTGCTGCATCATACGGCAGAGGCATCCCCGCTTATCCGCTCCATCCGCCAAGAGCCGGTCGGTTCTGGAAGCGACGCATAAAGGATAAAAAAATTTATCGTATCCGTCGAACCGCTGTCATCCGTCATTCGTTACCTTAAGATGAAACAACATTTTAGGGGAGGACGATACGAATGAAAACAAAATGGATGATGGCGGTTTTGACGCTTGCATTCCTGCTAATGGTCGGGGCGCAAGGCGCTGCGGCGGCTGAAACCAAGCAATCCCCGCTTCAATTGATGATGAATGGGAAATCGCTTAAGCTCGGGCAAATTTATGAGCACAACGGTTCGATTCTGGTGCCGTATCGGGCGTTGGCCCAAACCTTGGGCGCTTCCGTCAATTGGGATGCCAAGCTAAATCGCGTAACGGTGAAAAAAGGTTCCACCGAAGTCGGATTGCGTATCGGTTCGCAAACCGCATCGGTTAATGGCGTTGACGTCCAGATCGACGTCCCGGCTCTGCTGGTCAAAGGCAGTACGTATGTGCCGCTTCGTTTCGTGTCGGAAACGTTCGGGCTGAACGTCGCTTTCGACGGTAAAGCAAAAACGGTCACATTGGCTGCTCCGGCTGCGCCCGGGTTCAAAGTGTTCGGGGTGAAGGAAGGCGATGTGCTGAATACGAATCATCTCACAATTTCAATCGCCGTATTTCAGCATGAGTTGAAAGATTTTCGCACGAATCAGTCGCCGGCTACGGGACAAGGCCACATTCACGTTTGGCTCGATACGGACCCAAGCGATCCGAAAATCGCTTACAAGCAGATCGACGGCAAACCGATCGAATTCGATAAGGTTAAGCCGGGCCATCACATGCTGACGGTGCAGCTTGTCGGCAACGACCATAAACCGATTCAACCGGCCGTAAAGCAAACGATCATGTTTGGCACGACGGACACCTCGGGCAAAGCCGATTCCACAGGTTCAACGCCGAACAAACCTGCCGAGGATCCGAAAGGGAAACCGGAGTCGAAGACATACACGGTCGATCTTGAGAATTTCGCGTTCAGCTCGAAAAAACTGGAGATCGAGGCGGGTGCAACCGTTATTTTCACGAATAAGGACGATGCCGTACATACGGTAACCGCGGAGGACAAATCGTTCGACAGCGGCGATATGAACAAAGGGGATACGTTCAAGGTAACGTTCGACAAAGCCGGGGAGTTCCCGATCTATTGCAAGCCGCATGCTTCATTCATGAAAGCGGTCATTGTCGTAAAATAATACTGCTGCTGCCCGATGCGTAACGGATCCAAGAGTCCGGCATCGGGCTTTGCGGCGAAGGAGGGATGCGAGCGCATGGAGAACAAAACGGATGCGGAGCTGATGCATGACGTCATCGACAAGCAACGTCCTGCTTTGGAGCAGCTGTACGACCGGTATGTCCGGCTCGTTTATTCGTTTGCGATGAAGGCGACCAAGCAGGAGCAGGCTTCGCGGGAAATCGTTCAGCTCGTGTTTACCCGGTTATGGACGACGGAAAAGTACGATCCGGCCAAAGGCCAATTCGTCAATTGGCTGCTGACAATAACAAGAAACATCACGATCGATTATGTACGGCGAGAGAAGCGGCAGCAAGCCGCCGTTCGCCTGGAGCCGGAACAGTGGGGAAAGTTGGCCGACCGACCGGAATATGCGCCGGAACATATCGTCGATCGAAGCATGATGAAGCAATATATCCAACAAGCGTATCGGTATTTATCGGATCATCAGATCGAGTTGATCGATCATGTCTATTGGAAGGGCCATACTTTGTCGGAGCTGGCCGTCCTGCAAGGCGTGCCGGTCGGAACGGTCAAAAGCCGCCTGCATCAAGCGCTAACGATACTGCGCAAACATTTGCTCGTGGGAAAGGAGGGCTGACCGGGTGCAACAAAATCAAAACGAACATTGCGGCATGCTGATTCCATATGTGGCAGGGGAATGTACGCTCGAAGAACGCCTGCTGTACGAAGTTCATTTGCAGAGCTGCCCCAACTGCCGGGAGGAGCTGGTGGAGATGAAGCAGGTGTGGAATTTACTGTCGACGAACGTGGAGGAGGCGGAGGTGCCCCATGATTTGAAAGCGCAGGTGATGGGGGCTATTTTCGAGCAAGAGCCGCAAAAGCCGCAGTCTTCGCAATCGACGCAATTCAAGCAAGCCGGGCAAGTGCCGCCTTCTCAAGCGGTCAAGGAAAGGTTCCGCGAACGCGGACGCAGGAGAAGGGGCGTTTTACCGTTCGTTTGGTCGGCGGCGGCGCTCATTGTTATTGTTTCGGCAACGTTGTGGAATTATAGCTTGGTTCAGGAGCGAGTCAAGCTCGCGGAAGCGCCTCTTGATCAACCGGCTCAAGTAATGAACGTATATACGTTAGCTTCGACGGAATCCGCCGCTGCGGAGACGAGCGGCAAAGCGTGCATCATGAAACAGGGGGACCGCTATAAACTTGTCGTTTATTTGTACGGCCTCCCTGAGACTCAAGATCAGCAAGCATATCAAGTGTGGTTAATCCGGGACGGACAACGCGACAATGCGGGAACGTTCCAGGTCGATGCGAGCGGCTTAGGCGTCTTGACATATGAGCTGCCGGATGCCAAAAGACAATTTGATGCCATCGGCATAACTTTGGAGCCCGATTCGAAAGGGACTCAGCCTCGAGGCCGCAAAATACTCGGGACGCCATCTTAAGAAACGGGTATAGCAACCCGTTCGACACCTCGAGGATCGGTTGATTATTTTTTGCGCATAGCTTGTATGAGCAGTTTCATCTTCCGCATGCGGAAATAATTCGATCGATCCGGCAAATGCTTGAACATGTTCAATGAAAGCCACGGCAAATCGAAATTGACTTCGATAATCCATGGCTTCCCGTGCCGGTCGAGCCCGAAATCGATGCCGATTTCCGTCGTCGTCGCTTTGTAAAGGTTAAACCGATTGCTGATTTGATGGCTTAATCGAATAAGACGCTTCTTCATATCGTCAATCTGGCCGGAATTGTAGCCGAAGGACTGGCGAAGGGCTTGCTCGAACGGTATGATATAGCCCCCGGAACGCAGCACATTGTTAATGACGCTCCCTTTGCCCGACACTTTGGCGAGCAATCCGTAAAATTGCCAAACCCCGCCCGGTTTGCGCATCATCATAGAGCGAATGTCGAACGTCCGGCCATGAATCGTAGCTAACGGAACGCCTTGCTGCACAATGTATTTCGGGTCTGTCGTCAGACGACGGATACGGGTATACAGCTCATCGGCGGTTGAGGCGTGCGTCGGTTTGCCTTTGATCCGGATGAACGAATAGCCGGCATCGGTTTTGCGCGCTTGAATGATGCCTGTGCCGCCATGACGCAAGTCAGGCTTGACATAAACGACCTTGTACCGGTTTGCGAACCGGGCCAACGATTTTCGACTGAACAATGCGGTGTCCGGCAAATAAGGGCGGAAACGGGCATCCTTGCTGTAGAACGTGTGTAAGCTCCATTTGGAACTGGCCATCGGGTGACATCATCGTCCTCTCGTCCTTTTCTACAGCTTATTGTGGATGGGATGGACGGGTGAGGGTATAACGGCAAAAACCTCGCAAAACCAGCGGAAGATTCACTGGCGATGCGAGGTTTCGATTAAATCGATTAGTTCGTCGTACCTGTTGGCTGAAGCGGCACGTTTTCGATTTTTTGCAATACCGGCTTATATTTGGTCGAAATGAACGTGACGGCTTTCGGTTCCGTAATCGCTTGCGTTACGATCGTGCCCGGAGCCGGATTTTGCGTCGAATAGTAGATGATCGCTTGGTCGCCGCTGAAATCGATCCGATCGATCGCGATCGAATATCCGCCGGTTGGTTTTTTGCCGCGGGAAATCGTGATTTTATTAACTTCGCTGTCGACTTTATTGACATTTAGCGTCACGATATCGCTGGTCGGCTCGCTTACCTTCTGGTTGTCCAAATAGTCGACCGTATTCGCCAGCATGACCGCAGCTTCGTACCGGGTGATCGCTTTTTTCGGATAAAACTTTTCGTTTTTGTCCAGGCTCGCGACTTGAATGATAAGCAGCTTCTGAATGGCGTTCATGTAGTTCGAATCGACGTCTTTGTCATCTTTTAGGACGATGAATTGCTCTGTCGTCACCAGATCGATTTTCGTAATCAGCGCTTTGTACAGGTAGTTCGCGAATTGCTCGCGAGTCATCATTTTGCCCGGATCGATATCTTGGGGCACTTCCAGACCTTTGTATTGGGCGATGACGAACGCCCCGGCATACCACGCTTTGTCGGAAATTTTCGTATAATAGTCGCTCGCCAGCGGCGCTTTAATAAATCTGATCGTGTCGAGGTTCAGTCCCAATCCTTTGACGATCAATGCGATGCCTTCCGCGTTCGTCAGCTGCTTCTTCGGTCCGAACTTCCGGTCGGAGATGCCTTGCAGCAAACCTTTCTCCTTTAAAGCTTCGATTTTATCTTTGCCTGCCTCGTCTTTCAAATCGTCAAATCCAACGGCGGATACCGATCCGCCCAAAGCCAGCATGAACGCGCAAATCAACAATAGGACGACGCTCCACTTCTTTCTCACCACAAACAGCTCCTTTTCAGCTCAATTAGAATGTATTTCCTCTTTGTAATTCCTCAGACGGCCGATGCTGTACAAAGGTTGCAGCGCGAGTTAAAAGTATTGATTGCGATATTCCGAAGGCGTCATGCCCTCCTGCTCCATGAATCGCTTGTTGAAATAGCTGACGCTGGGGTACCCCGACTCATGGGCGATTTGCTGGATCGTGGCGTCCTTGTGCTCCAAGAGCATTTGTTTGGCATGGCGGATGCGGCATAAGGTGATGAACGTAAGCGGAGTCATTTGGGTCGCCTGGCGGAACAATTTGCAAAAATAATATGTGCTCACCTTGGCGCGGTCCGCCCACTCATCCAAATAAAACGGGAGGCAAGCGGAGTTCTGCATGTCGGGCAGCAGTTGAATGATGCGGTCGATATTGTCGCTGCCTTTATTCGGCGTGAGCGGAACGGCCTGGTTGATGAATTCGGTCAGTATACCGTAGGTTAGCATGGACAACCGGGAAGGGTAGAGGAATTTGTTCTCGTTCATTTCAGCCGTCAACGCTTCGAATGCCTGCTCGAGCGGCTTCCATTGCCGCATCGTCCACAATTGCGAGCGGTGCAGTCCTTTTTCGATAAGGAAGTCCTTGAGCAGGTGGCCGTAAAAATGAACAAACCGAACATCCCACGGATCGCCGAGGTCGGAATAATAGCGCTGCGCTTGCAGCGGAAAATACAAGACGGCGTCGCCTTTATGCAGCGTGTGCGCGATTCCGTCGATTTCGACGTAGCCTTTGCCGTTCGTCACGAAATGAATATTAAAATCGTTGCGGGTGCCTACCTCGCGGGTCACGCTGTGATCCGCACTCCGGATATTATAACCGACCGATTCGGGAAAACAGAAAAATTGCTTGTCACTGATGGTCGGCAGCGTGAAGTGGGTTTCCATGAGCAACTCTCCGATAACAATATTGTTGTAGGCACGTCAATATAGTGCCATTTTCATTTTATACCTTCACATTTATAATAACAATATCGAATTAATTATAAAGAAAAGAGGGTGTGCAATGAGCGATCGAACTTTGCGCTGGGGAATTATCGGCTGCGCCGGCATTGCGAAAGGCGCCGTCATTCCGGCGATTCAACAATCTACGAGCGGTACTGTCCTGGCCATTGCGAGCCGAAGCTTGGAGAAAGCGAAAGCAACGGCGGAACAGCTAGGCATTCCGAGGGCGTACGGCTCGTACGAAGAAATATTGGCTGACGACAATATTGATGCAGTGTACATACCGCTGCCGAACCATTTGCATCGCGAATGGGCGATTCGGGCTGCGGAGGCGGGCAAGCATATTTTATGCGAGAAGCCGATGGCGCTTACGGCAAGCGAAGCGGAGGAGATGGTCACGGCAGCAGAACGCGCAGGCGTACTGCTGGCAGAGGCGTTCATGTACCGACACCATCCGCGGTACGAACGCATCGCCGAAATCGTCCGTTCGGGCGAAATCGGAGAGCTTCGCGGGTTGCACGGCACGTTTACGTTCAATAACGCGGGGGACAAGTCTAACTTTCGTTATGTTGCCGCATGGGGGGGCGGGTCGGTTTATGACATAGGCTGTTATCCGATCAGCGCGGCACGGCTTATTATGGGCAAGGAACCGGAAGCGGTTACAGCTCGGGCGTTGTTTTCGCCGGAGCACGGGGATGTCGATATGATGGCTTCCGGCTTGATTGAGTTTGAAGGCGATGTCTCATTGACATTTGACTGCGGTATGTGGGCCGATTTCCGCAACACGTTCGAAATTCTCGGCACGTCGGGACGGATTGAAATCCCTTCGGCCTTCGTCGCAAGTCCGGGGACGGACGGGTTTATCGTTGTGAGCGGAGGGCAGCGCCGCGAGGAAACGGTATCGGTACCGAACCAATATGTGCTGCAGGTAGACGATTTTGCTAAAGCCGTATTTGAAGGAACGCCGCTCCGCTTTGCGCCTCAAGATGCCGTAAACAACATGAAAGTTATCGATGCGTGTCTGGCGTCTGCGCGTCAGAAAAAACGAATTAATCTATCCTAATCGGAAATGGAGATAATCTCATGAAAAAAATAAATGTCGCTGGCGTTCGGCAAGGCTGCACGCAGCTCATTCTCGGTTCGACGATGTTTCATAACGCGAGTATGGAATTTACGAACGAGATGCTGGACGCTTATGTGTCCCTTGGCGGTAATACGATCGATTCAGCCCATGTTTACGGTGCTGAAAGTGCCAAAGCCGTTGGTTTGTGGATGGAATCGCGGAGCAATCGGGGCGATATGGTCATCATCGGCAAAGGTGCGCATCATGATCATCTCGGGCCGCGGATGACGAAGCAGGCGATCGCCGATGATTTGACGGAATCGCTCGAGCGGCTGCGCAGCGATTATGTCGATATCTATATGCTGCATCGTGATGATGTCAATACGCCGGTCGGATACATACTGGAAGCGCTTAATGAAGAGCTGGAAGCCGGCCGCTGTCTAGCACTCGGCGTCTCGAACTGGACGTATCAGCGAATCCAAGAGGCGAATGAATACGCCGCCGCGCATGGCTTGACCGGGTTTGTGTGCAACAGCCCGAACCTCAGCTTAGCGAAGCCGAATGAACCGCGTTGGCCGGGCTGCGTTTCCGTGGATTCGGATTATGCCGCATGGCATGAACGTTCGCAGATGCCTCTGCTGTCCTGGTCGTCGCAGGCGGGAGGATTTTTCACCGGGCGGTTCGCTCCGGATAAGCTGGACGACGCCGAAGCGGTGAGAGTCTACTACAGCGATGCCAACTGGGAAAGATTGCGCCGGGCCGAGATTTTGGCAAAGGAGAAGGGAGTTGACGCCAACCAGATTGCACTTGCTTACGTGCTGCATCAGCCGTTCCCGACTTGTGCGCTCGTCGGACCCTACAAGGTGAGCGAGCTGCGCTCCAGCGCAATAGCATTGGATGTGGAGCTGACGCAGGGTGAGTTCCGTTGGTTGGATTTAGCGCAGGAATCGCGGTAAGGATTGCTCGGGAAGATGACTCGGTCGTAATCGAGTGTGGTATGCACGAATAGTTTGGTGTTGAGCAGCTTAAGCTCGGTTAACATTTCGGAAGTCTCGTTTCCTTCGGGGAACGGGACTTTTTTTCGTTGGAAGAGCTTGACAATGGAATGTATGTTCGGTAGAATAGAAGTAGATACGGGAACAAATGTTCTTTGTTGGAGGAGAGATGCGGAAATGAACCAGGCGATATTACATACGGATGAAGAGCTTATGCTAGTCACAACATACATGCTGTACCCCCTTATTCTTGATTTATTGGAACGCGATTTGAAAGTCATGAACATACTTCAGCTCAGGATGCTTCCCGTCTCCGCCAGCACGTTCAGGCAAGCGCAAGAGATGATTATGAAAGACATTGCCGCTATGCGGAAGTCGATCCGGCTGCAAGGGGTGATCATTTATGAAGAACGCCGAGCGGAGAAGGGTCTCGAGATTACGTTTGTATGCCGCGGCGATCGCCGTCATGTGCATTTGCCATGGAATCAAGTCCGCGGTGAAGTCGTAAGGAAGCTTGGTCATTATTTCGGTGTGACAGCGTTGGAGAGCAGCTTAGGGGAGTAATCTCAAATAAAATTAAATATTGTGTTGACATATGGGCTGCTCCTTGGTATTATATATCTTGTCGCTGCTAATTACGATCTGATAGCTCAGCTGGGAGAGCACCATCTTGACAGGGTGGGGGTCACAGGTTCGAACCCTGTTCAGATCACCATAATACAAATGCGATAACCCTTGAGGAATCAAGGGTTTTTTTATTTTTTGTTCTGACCTTGCCAAAGTTGAATTAAGGAGATATGAGTAGGTTGGAGACGAGTTGGGGACGATATAAAGTTTTGTTGAAAATCAAGCGGAGCGTGACTTGACCCGATTAATGAATTTGATTAATAAAGAGAGTGAATAGTAGGTGATTAATACACTGATTATAAAGATATCTGCTCTAAATGAAGTTGTAGTGAAAAAGCGTTCAAAAATGAAAATATTGTTGGTAGGGGCTTCCAAACCATGGTACGTAATAAAGTTCAAAGGAAAACCCAATTTAAATACTTGATACCCATCTTGATGAAAAGTCCCCCACCAAATTGAAGAAAGCGGTAAGATGAAGCTCCATAGCAGAAGTCTTGTCTTATTCAAATCGTTTTTCCCCTCCTTTGCATAATTAAACATATTATAACAGGAAAAGTTAGGGGGTTCGAGTGCGGATATTTGAATTATGAATTTTTATTAATCTGCTACAGCCCTATATAAATTGAACAAATGCCGGGCTGCGCAATAATCCAGCTCGCGTCCAATTCCGCATTTTAACTTTTGACCGTAGCCGTGGCTCCACAAATACATAATCTGTATTCTCCCCGGTAATTATTGATTGGCTGACGTTGAAGAACGCTTTTTTCTGCGCCGTAGTGACGCCAAGCTCAATAATCCCCGCCGGCCGCAACTGGCCGCCGTCATCAACTGCAACGAGCCACCCGAATTCGCTTTTGCGCCAGCCGGCGATGACTACTTCGGCATACTGCCAGTTGATTACTTTTTGCCATGCTGCCGATCGGCGGCTTACGTATGTGCTTTCCTTCCTCTTTGCAACGATTCCTTCAAGCTGTCGCGATTTGATCTCCTCAAAAAGCCGCTCGCCTTCCCTCTCGATATACAGTATTTTCGATACGCGTTCGTTTCCGAAATTGAGATGAGCTAGAATTTCTTTACGTTTTATTAGCGGTAATCCGCGCAAGTCTTGGCCGTTTAAGCGCAGGATATCAAATACGATATAGTTCGCCGGCAGCGACGCGGCTAGCGAATTGATTTTTTCGTCCTTATGGGCAGAGAACCGTTCCATTACGGATTCAAATTCGATCGCGCCGGTCTGAGGATCAACGCAAGCGACCTCTCCATCCAATACGATATCGTCGATTGCAATATGAAGCAGCTCCGGGTATTGTCGCGTACACTCCACCTGATGCCGCGTATAAAGGCGGGTCCGTCCGTTTTGGCGCGACAAGATCAGCCGGTGGCCGTCAATCTTGGGCTCAAATATATAATCAGCATGGGAAAATGCGGATTTTGCTGTTGTAAGAAGCATCGGAGCTATAAACAAATGAATCACCTCAAATCCATGGTAGCAAAATATATGCTCTTGGAAACAAGGTAAGTATTGGGAACGCATCAATGGTTTTATTGAACGATGTCACAAATAACGCCCTTGGCATTTCCTTTTGGAGGAGGCCAAGGGCTGATGGATCGCAACGACTTTTGTTATTTACTTGAATGATAGAATACGGCGGTACATTTCATAGTCCCCCAACTTGTGGAAATGGGACATCAGCGGTTTCAAATTGGCCTCAATCACCCAGACGCGGCCATTTTTGTCAACGCCCATATCGAACCCGAAAATTCGATGGCCGTGATACAATTTACTCAAACGATTTGCGGAGAGAAGGGCCACGCGGTTTACTTCATCAACCAATGTGTTTGTGGATTTGGCCAGTGAAGATCGGCGAATAGCCGACTTTATATGCATAACGGTTCCTTTACTTCGGGATATATTCGTGACGATATAACCTTTGCCGGCTACTTTGGCCAGTCTGCCGGTTACGTGCCATGGGGAAGCCGATGTATGGCGTTGGACGATGACACGCATGTCAAAGGGCCGGCTATTGATCGTGGCCAGTTTGATTCGGCGCTGAACCAGATGTTCGCGCCTGCTGCTTTTCACTTTGTTCAGAACGTAAGCATAAAGAGATTCTTTTGAGTGAAAGACGGTTTTAACGTTCTCAAGATGAAATTCGTAAGCGCCGTTTCCGAGCGCAGTAATCATTTTGACTCGCGCGCCTCTGCTGCTCAGTGTCGGTTTCACGATGATCTGGCCATATTTGTCCAGCATGTACCAAAAAGCGCTTCTCGAGAAAAGCATTGTTTTCGGAAGGTGTGAAGCCAACCGATTCGATTTGACCATGAATCTATATTTTAACCATTTGCTTGCACGCTTCTTCATTGTTCATCCGCCTTTCTTGGCAACCAGCCAATTCCTTCGAGGTACGCCTCCAACAATCTCAGAAACGCTTCAATGTCTTTGTACGTGATGTCTCCTATGTTGGCTACGCGAAACATGCCCTGCTTCTCCAGCTTGCCGGGATAAATCGTAAAGCCTCTCGCGTAAAAAAAATCGTGCATTTGCTGAAAATCGTATTCCTCACAATCGGGCTCCACGATCGATGTCACGATTTTGGAATGGTGATCATCCTGTACGAGATAAGTTAATCCCAGCCGACGGATACCGCGGGCTAATGTATCCCACGATTTGCAGTATCTAGCGTATCGAGCTGCGATACCTTCATCTTTCAGCTCTTTGATCGCCTGTTCCAGCGCATACAAAGTTTGTACCGGTGGAGTAAATCTCATTTGACGCGTCTCGGAGTAATAAGTGTATTGCTCATATAGATTCAAGTAATAACTTCTCGCTTTAACTTGCTTCAGTCTGTTCAAACTGTCTCTGTTTGCGACGACAAAAGAAACGCCGGGCATCCCTTGCAAATTTTTATTCGAGCTTGCCGCGAGGAACGCGATATTCATTTGTTCCATTCGGACCGGAACGGCACCGTAGGAACTCATTGCGTCCACGATCATCTCGATCTGGTGCTTTCGGCAAAGCTCTCCGATCGACTGAATGTCATTCAGAAGTCCGGTTGTCGTTTCATTGTGGACAACGGCAAGATGGGAAACTTTATGGGGAGCATTCATCATCCTCTGTTCCAGCATATTCATATCGATTGGCTGGTCGGGAGCGCTTTGGAATTCAAGAGCGGTCAATCCGTATGTTTCGGCGATTTGACACATCCGCTTGCCATAAGCGCCATTATTGACGATGATGACCGAGCTTGTTCCGATCACAGAGCTTAGGATGGCTTCCACAGCGGCCGTACCGGAGCCTCCGAACAAAATGGTTGTATAATGAAGCGGGTCAGCCACGAACCGTGTAAGTTCCTCGCATATCGATTCCATCAACCGACCGAATTCCATTTCTCGCGGACAAATGTCGGGAACGACTTGGGCGAATTTGACGCTATCGGTCGTTGTAGCGGGACCGGGATTTAGCAGTATATTTCGTTTTATCGATAGCATTCCGATCCGCCGTCCTTTTTCATAGGAGGTTCGCCGTTTAGAAACCGTTGCAGCCGGTCTTTCACTTCATAAGGCTTGATATGGGGCCGACCAAGCTGATCTTTGGAGCCTTTTGCTATTTTCATATAAAGAAAGGTAAGGCATTTTGTTTGTTCCCATTCCTGGATTGCATGCTCCATTTCTTTCAGATTGTGAACATAGATAGAATGACGATAACCGCAGGAAGCCGCAATTTCTACGAAATTGACATGATGGGAAACGGTGCTTTGTCCACCCGTCGAATCGTGGGAATTGTTATCCAACAAAATATGCAGCATGTTGGTCGGACCATAATAACCGTTCGTTGCGAGACTTCCCATCCTCATCAGCACAGAACCGTCCCCGTCAATGACGATGACGGACTTCTCCGGCCGCGCCAACGCAAGGCCAAGTCCCAACGAACTAGCGCATCCCATAGAGCCGACCATATATAAATTTCCGTTGTTATCCTCAATTTCGTAAAGCTCTCTCCCGGTTTTTCCGGTAGTAGCAAGAAGCACGTTATTTTCGCATTTATTATGGTTGATGACGGTAAGGGCTTCGTAACGGGATGGCGTTTGGTCTGCTGTCTTTTTCACCAGTTTTCGCTCATTGATAGTAGTATTCGTCACCTGTTTTTGCAGCGGCTCCTTTGCAAACGTCCCTTTTCGCACAACAAAGAAAAACGGCTTGTTTTGCTCGATGACGGAAACTGCGTGCAGCAGCTGTTTGCCTGCCTCGAACGGGTCCAAAGAAAGATATTGCCATTCCACCTGCATCAAGCAGAGCATTTGCTCTGTAATTTGTCCCATCAATTCGTGCTGGGGTTCGTCGAAAATTCCCGGCTCCCCCCGCAGGCTGACAAATCCGAGGACAGGAATACGAAAAGGGTAGTTCAGTGAGACAAGGGGAGAAACGGCATTCGTCAATCCCGAATTTTGCATCAGGACGACTGTTTTTTTTCCGCCGAGCCAGGCTCCCGCTGCAATCGCAACCGCATCTCCTTCATTTGCCGCTCCAACGTATTCGCACTCATTGATGGCGTAGTTGATCATACTATTCAAAAAAGAACAGGGCACACCCGTATAAAAAGTAAAGCCCAAGTGGTGCAGCTGTTCACCGAATTCTTTCATCGAAATCATGTAGGTTCACCCTTAGGATCCGTTCCGCCGGAAGGAAGATATTTCCGTTCCGCCGCTTCTAATTCATCAACCCGCTGCAGTCGAAAAATTTCATCGACTGTCGCGATATTGTTTTCCGCCCCGTCAATGCGATTGTCCCTGAAAATTTGAGCGGAGATTTCCTGCATCGCCTTGACCGATGCCCGAAAATTATGGTTAGCCCAAATGACGAGGCTAATGCCAAGTTCCTGAAAACGCTCTGTCGGCGTTTTGTAATATTTCGTCGGGACAATGACGACCGGAAGATTTGCTCCCCATTCCTTCATAAAGGCTTGAATTTCCGATATATCCGATCTTTTACTATGGATAAGAACGGCATCCGCGCCGGCCTGCCGATAAGCTTCCGCGCGGGTTAAAGCTTCCTTAAGCCCCCAGCCTGTAATAAACGCTTCGACTCGGGCTACAATGGTAAAATCATCGTCCGACTGTGCATCCTTCATCGCTTTGATTTTGCCGCAAAACTCGGCGATGTCGGCGAGAGGTTGAGCCTGTGCATTGATAAACGAGTTCGTTTTCGGAAATAACTTATCCTCAATACAGACTCCGGCAATTCCCCGTTGCTCCAACTTCTTGACCAATCGTCTCGCATTGTTGAAGTTTCCGTATCCCGTATCTCCGTCCAACAAAATCGGCACGGACGTCGCATCGTTCATAAACTCCAGCACTTCCAATACTTGTGTCCACGAAGCTTCGTTATTGTCCCTTACGCCTAATGCAGCGGAAATGGACAATCCGCTTGCCCATATCCCTTGAAAGCCGGCTTCCTCGACAATTTTTGCCGACATCCCGTTGTGGGCTTCCATAATAAATTCCGGATGATGGGATTTTATTAATTGATTGAGTCTAGTAGTTTTCTTCAATGCAAATAATCCCTCCTTAATTAAGAGATGCACATATATAACATGATATTGTACTGCTCCGCCGCTTGATTGGACGGATTATACGGATTAGTTGTATGAGTTTTAACACCGGGTTGAGGAATAGAATAAGCAAGAATAGTAGAAGTAGAAAGGATGAAAATGATGTCGGAATGGCATATAGGGAACAAAATGACGAGGCAGCGGATTTTAGCCAGAAACGGATCGTTGGCACCGTACTTGATCAAAACAAACACACTGAGCCGCAATCATTTGAAAATGTATTTAGAGCGATATCGGACGGTATTTTTGAAGCCGGTTTACGGAAAAGGCGGAAAAGGGATCATTAAGGTAAGCCGGTATGGTTCCCGCTACCAATGGCACGAGGGGAAACATTCCATGATGTTAACCGGCAAGCGGCATCTTCATCATAAAGTGAAAAGAATTACGTTCGGAAAGCCTTACTTGATTCAAAAAGGAGTTGAACTGCTAAATCTCAGAGGGCGGCCTGTCGACTTTCGAATTTTGATGTTCAAGCCTAAGGATGAATGGGTGTTTATGGGGATTATAGGGAGATGGGCACCTCCTAATAGGGCTGTTACCAACTATTCCTTAGGAGGAAAGGCTATTACGCTCAGGAAAGCTCTTGTTGGGTCCGGCGTTCTGAGTAACTCCAAGTGCGACGTTATCGAGAAGAAGCTGATCGCTCTTGGATATAAGGTAGCGGGGTCTTTTTCCAGGTATAGTAAAGTGCGTAAACTTGGGATTGACGTAGCCATTGACAAGAAATTAAATCTTAGAATCATAGAGCCGAATACGAGTCCAGGCTATAATTTATTCCGTTATCACAACGACAAAATGTTATTTTATAAAATAAGAGGATATTCCAAGTATATTAGTAGAACCTACTATAGAAAATAGAAGAGATAAGGATGACGAACGGGGGGCTAGTTTGGCGTCATCATCTAAGCTTGTCCTTCATACAAATGTAGAAACGCTCATTTGTGGGGGGATAGCCAATGGTCGAGTACGGTCATTTTATCGTATGGATGTTGGGGTTATGTATCATCGTCGGAATCGTGATTTATTTGCTCGCCATGTTCGTTCAGCGGGACAGTCTCCGGCATGACCGGGAATTTGTGTGGATTCATCCCAAATATGAGCCGGAGGATCCAAAAGCAGATTAAAATGCCATAATTTCGTTCAAACTATGTACATCACGATTTACGTACGTAGAGGAGCGAATAGGCATGAGGAAGTTGGTACTTATGATCGTACTGCTTATTGTCGTTCAGGTCATAACGGCTTGTCGGTTGATCGATCAGGAGCCGCAGCTGTCGGTGCAGAACGAAGTATATAATCAGCCGGTGACCGCAGAAGTGTATAAAGGCAGCGCTACCGAGTAGCGGCTGCCTATTCTTCTTCCTCGTCCCATTTTTTGGAGTATGCTTTTTTCGTTACGACCAACAGCAGACCAAGCATGCCAACGCCCATGACGGCGGACAATACGTAAACCATTGTCATAGCTGCGTTCCGTCCTCTCTCGTTTTCGACATATCAAATCTACTATACAGGATTGCGGGCGCAAAAGCTATGGCGAGTCGAACCATACGCAATATCCGGGATTTTTAACCATTTATTAGTTCTATTGACTCAATGATCCTCTATGCATTCCACCTTATTTCTGATATGATTTAGGATATAAGGACTAGATCGTTAGGGGTGGATATGGATGGACATCCAGCTCAAAGTGGAACACTGTCCCCTGTGCGGACGAGTATATCAAAAAAACTTGCGCAATATGTGCGCGAGCTGTACCCACGAATTCGACAGTCAATTGGCGTCGATCGAGCATTTTATGATCCGTAACCGAAGGGCGACGATGGCGGAGTTATGCCTTGCTACGTCGATTCAAGAGAAGGCGATCGTCAAATATATGAAGCTCGGAAAAATTTCCGTCTCGCAATATCCGAATCTTACATATGCTTGCGACTATTGCCAAAGTCCCATCCAGTCCGGGACAATGTGCACTGGATGCAAAATGAGATTAAATGCCGATATCCGCCGCATGAAGGAAGATGAAGAACGAAATAAACCGATATTCCGTCGGCACAATTTTCAAATACGAAACGCATAGTGCTGCGGCATATCGGGTAAGGAAGAAAGGAATAGATAGCCTTGACGATTGAAATAGTACACGTAACCCAAGAAGATCAGCTTAAGCAATGCCTTGATATACGCCGTAAAGTTTTTATCGAAGAGCAAGGAGTCGAAGAAGCACTGGAGATCGATGAGCTCGACGCGTTGTCGGCTGACGCTTCCCATGTGTTGATATTGTATCGCGGCCAACCTGCGGCGACGGGAAGGCTGCGGGCTTATAAGGAAGATGTAGCCAAGCTTCAGCGTATAGCCGTGATGCATGAATATCGGGGACTCGGATTAGGCAAACAAACGGTTGCAGCTTTGGAACGGAAGGCGAAACAATCCGGGTTCAAACAAGCGGTTCTTGATTCGCAATGCCATGCCGAGCCGTTTTATGCCGGTATGGGTTATACGACGATATCCGATAAACCGTTTTTGGATGCAGGAATCGAACACGTCAGAATGACAAAAGGACTGTAATGCCCGGCCTTGGGCTTACGGTCCTTTCATTTTTTCGGGAGGATCCAACAGAGTCCAGTCTTATTAGCGGGCGAGCGGGAAAATGATGCGGAACGTCGTACCGCGATGAATTTCGCTTTCCACCTCGATTAAGCCGCTATGATCGTGGACGATCTTATGGCATATCGACAGTCCAAGCCCGGTTCCGATATCTTTGGTCGTATAGAACGGATTAAATATTTTATCCAGTTCGGTTGACGGAATCCCTTTGCCGGTATCCCGGATTTCCAACACGACGTGATTGTGCTGCTTATGCATCTTGATCGCCACGATGCCTTCATCTTCCATCGCCTCGAACGCGTTTTTGACCAGATTGAGCAGCAGCTGCACGATTTTATCCTGATCCATCAAAACGTTTAAAGCCGCTTCGTCACAATGAAAGTGGATCTCGTGCCCAAGTCGGGTCGCCTCCGATTCCATCAGGTAGATCACCCGTTGGATGCAATTCTGCAGCGGCTGAATTTTATAATGCGTGACATGCGGTTTAGAAAATTGCAGGAACTCCGCGGTCAGTTCGCTCATCCGGTTGATTTCATCCATAATGAGCGCATACCATGGCTCGATCGTGAAATGATTTTGCCGCGACAATTGCAAGAATCCTTTGATCGTTGTGAGCGGATTGCGGATTTCATGCGCCATGCCGGAAGCAAGCTCGCCAACAACCCTCAGTTTCTCGGAACGAAGCATCTGATCCTCGCGTTTGAGCCAAATTTCCCTCTTCATGGAATACAAGTTCGTCTCGGCCATCAAGATCAGCTCGTCTTTGCTCATTCCTTGATCAGGATATGTGCAACACCCGTAGGTCAACTGTATGCCGGTCACGGTAGGGAGTTCCGTGCTAAGGATATAGGAGATTTTCTCGACCGTATTCCAGCCGTCGTTCAGCTTCAGCACAAGAGCGAATTCGTCTCCTCCGTAACGGGCCATCAATAAGGCATCGGTAAACACGATCCGAAGCAAATCGGCTACCTGCTTGAGCATTCGGTTCCCTTCATGGAACCCTTGCTCGGTGTTCATCGTTTTTAGATCGGTGCAATCGATTATGACGAGGATTAACTGATCTCGCGTGTCTTTCAGCAAGTCGTGCAGCTTCTTATGAAATTCTTCGTAATTCAGAAGTCCGGTCAAGGCATCGTGTGTCGATAAAAGTTTCTTTTCCATATTCAGCTCGCGATTTTGCTTTTCTCGGGTGACTAGAAACTCGCACAAGTAGAGGAAGACGAGGAAGCATAACAGGCTAACGAATATTTCCATCATGTCGTTTAGCGTAAGCGGGGAGATGAAGATGCGTACCGTCGTGAAGGTGAACACGGTGAACAGAAACAAAATGACGGCTTTTTTCGAGTTTTGCAGCTTATAGAATTGATACCCGAATACAAGCATGTACAAAATCATGCACCAATTCACTTGCGTCATGTTGTGGAACGCGCCGATGACCAAGATTTGCACGAACTCAATATAGGGGACGCGCAACGGCTTGATATCCAGCGTACTTAGCATCACCAGGGCCGCCGAAATGAAAACGGCGAGATGAGAAACCGCCGTCCCGAGAATGATGGAGGCGCATACATAATATAAGGTGAAAAGAGGGATGACGAAGCGGAACAACGGGATCACGTCTCCAACTTAAAGAATGGTGAGCAGAAAAACCCGAATGATCTCATCCGGGTTGTGCGTGTTATGCAAACGTATAAACTTCCTGCTGCCGAATAAATCGCATTTTCCCGGTATGTCCGACGATTTGCTCCATCGTATCGCCATAATGCATCAAATAAACGATTTCTTGTATGAAATCGGGCAATGTGAGCAGCTGTTCAAGCGACGCGTGGACGACGCCCGGGGCAATCAATTGGCAGTCGTGCAAAATATGACGGATTCCTCTGTTTTTCACCAGATCATCGAGCAGCTCCGGATAAAACTGCATATCCGCGCTATAGAACAACATGTCGTTCAGGATAAAGGAGAAGCTGACTTTGTTCGGAATATGCGGCGTTTGCAGCGCCTCGACCTTAAGGCCTTCATGGATCGTGAACGGCGTATTCGCCGCGATCGGAACAACGTTGAAGTACGATTCCAAACTGTTGTGATCGTCTTGGCGCATGCCGCCCTTGAGCGTTGTTTCCCACAGCGGTTCGATCAGACATTCCGGGATATACAGCGTCGGTTTGATGCCGTATACGAATTTGCATTGAAAAGCGAATTCTTCCAGTCCGCCGACATGATCGCCGTGAATATGCGTGACCAAGATCCCATCGATTTGATCGAAAGGTTTGCCCATCTTGTAGAGCGCCATCGGAGCGGTAATGCCGCAGTCGATCAATAAGGTATAGCCGTTCGCATATACGAGGGCATTGTTGTTGTAATACAATTTGGCAAACGCGCTTCCGGTACCTATCATCTCGATTTGAATACTCATGTCGTCCTCCTGAATACGTCCATTCGATAGCGTTTTGACTTCTTATAAAATTTAACATTATTTGTCGTAAAAAAAAAGAGCTTTTGTCTAAGTATATATGCGCATTTAGGCAAAAGCTCAGGAAATTCGCCCTCCAGCGGCATATGGTATGAGAGAAACCGGTTCAGGAGGGTGCGACGCATGACGAAAAACGTCAAGAAGAAAAAAGAATTATCGGCGATCGACCGGTCGCTGTCCACGATGAAAACGGTATCCTCCGACGTATGTCTCGTCTGCAAACAGCAGTGCGAGCGCGGCATTCGGTACATGGAGCGAATGTCGGAGCCGGGTGCGGTCGGATACGGTGTGCCTTGCATTTTGACGCGCGGCAAGGCTGCGCCGAAGAAATAAGAAATATTTTATGAACGCTGCGCAACTACTGACTTTCACCCGAGTATATACTAACAACAAGAAACGGGAGAATCATCCTGCTTCTGCGACTCGTGACGGATTATACTTGGGAGGGTATTTACATGAAAGTCAGAAGGCTGATCATCTTGACATTAATCTTATCGCTATTCGGAGCATCGATGGTATTCGCAGATACGGTGGGTACGAAAATCCGGGTATTCGTCAACGGCGAGGAGACAGAAGACGGGGGGTATCTTATCGACGGAAAAGCATATTTGCCGGTCGGCCAGCTGTCAACTTTAATTCAAGGGCTTGTTTCATGGGACAATACCGATAAGAAAGTAACGATACAAAAACCGAACGTACACATGATCTTGTTCCAGGAGAAGTCCATATTCCAGAACGTAACGGTCGGCAAATATACGTTTAACGTATTTTGCCAAATCGATAATTTGAGGTCGGACATTTCTTCCGTGAAGGTCACGATCGTCGATCCGTTCGGCAAATCCACCGACATCCAAGAACAGAGCGTAACCGAACAAAAGGAAAGCTTCTGGTTCAAAACGCAGGATCTAAAATACGACTTCAAAATGAAGGGCAAATATACGGTGAAGTTTTTCATCAAACCGGCCAAATCCGACGATTATCAACTCGTGTCGGAGAAGGTCATCCTTTCCAAGGAAGATTGACCCCATTACATGAAAATGGTACTATACTTGGGAACCACAAATCATGAAAGTAGGGATTCCCGATGAGCGAGCATCAACACGGCGACAATTGCGGTTGCGGTCATGATCATGAACACGAGCATGACGATCAAGTTTTCGTCATCACCGACGACGACGGCGTCGAGCATGAAATGGTCATGGTATATACATTTGAAGCGGACGACAAAGCGTATGCGGTATTGTTGGACCGCAACGATCCTGAATCGGACGGCGTCATTTTCCGAATCGAAGAAGAGAATGACGAAGCATTTCTGGCAAGCATCGAAGACGATCAAGAATGGGAAAAGGTCGTTGCGATCTATAACGAAATTGCTGCAAGCGAACAACAATAAGAAGACGAGAAAAAGCTCCCGAATGGGAGCTTTTTGTTTTGCTCATTTGCGAGGATTGAAGTACATGACGCGGCCGTTGAACAGCTGAAGCTCGGCCTTCAGGTCGCGGGCGATATATTTGCACAGCTCGTTGCCTTTCGCTTTGTCGCCGTGGGTGCAGTCGTCGGGGAGTACGACCTGTATGTAATTTCGTTCCTTGTCGTCTTCTATTTTGCTGCCTACGCCGAATATAATATACTTATACAATGGATGTTTGCCCTTTAAGTAAAACCACTCGTTCCCGCTGCCGTCTTTCGTTTCGATCGTGTACGGAAACGCCGCCTCGGCGTAGTCCCAGTCAAGCTGTTGTCCGGTCATCGCGGTTTGTTCTTTATAATGAAGCAGCTTCTGCTTCAGATCTTCAAGTGAGAGCAAGGGAACGGACGAACCTTCTACAAATCGTATAAATGCGCTTTGACTCATATCGATACACCCCACTTAAACTTTACTGGAAACGTCTTCATGTTCAGTCATGATCATCATAGCATCCCGATTCCGGTTTTACAATACGGCATTCACATTGTACGCACGCAATCTGCGACGAGGAGGGTGATGAAATGTACGACATGCTGTACGATGTAACGGAGCGTTCACACATTCACTTTATCGGCTGCGCTTCCGAGTCGGCCCGGTATGATATCGCCGTCGTATTTACCCAATACTTCCTGGGTAAACCGCTTGTTGTCTGCATGCAAACAGGGAGATCGACGCTGCTCTGCGAGGAGGATCTCGGCGACTTGCAGCTGCTAAGGCAGCTGTTCCAGCTTCGCGGAAACGAAGAAGCGGAGGAGCTGGCGCTTCTCTTGACGCACCATCTCCCCCGCATGAGCGGCGAGGACCCTTGTTAATTGACGAAGCCGATATTTATGAAATAGCTTCCTCTTCGACGATCACCTTCACATGCTCAATCGTTCGGTCTTCCGGACCTTTAACCGGGAGGCCGACTTTGAGGTGTTCCAGAATATAATCGATGTTGCGCTGCGAAATGACCTCGCCCGGGAGCAAAATCGGAATGCCCGGCGGATATACGTAGATCACTTCGGCGATGATGCGGCCGGCCGATTCCCGGAACGGGACAACCTCCGTTTCCGCATAAAAAGCGTCCCGTGGCGTCAGCGAAAGCTGCGGAATGTCCGGAATTTGGATCACGACAAGCTCTTTCGCTTCGCTGCCGTGGTACTCCTCCGACAAATGACGCAACGCTTTCAGCAAAATATCGACGCTCTCCTGCGTGTCACCCGGCGTAATGAGGCACAGAATGTTGTACATGTCGCTTAGCTCGACTTCAATGTTGTAATGCTTGCGCAGCCAATTTTCCGTATCGTATCCGGTCAGCCCAAGATTGCGGACATGAATCGTCAATTTGGTCGGATCCAATGCAAATGTCGCTTCTCCTCCCAAAATTTCTTCCCCGAAGCTGTACAAGCCCGGAATTTTATTGACCTCGGCGCGGGCGTACTGGGCAAGACGAATGGCGCCTTCCGCCATCGCATGACCGTTCAGCGCGAGGTGGCGTCTCGACGTATCCAAGGAAGCGATCAGCGGATACGAGGTCGAAGTTGTCGTCAGCATGCTGATGACGGTCTGGATGCGCTGCGGGTTGACAAGTCCGGCCTTGACGTTCAGCACCGAGCATTGGGTCATCGCTCCGCCTAGCTTGTGGACGCTTGTGGCGGCCATGTCCGCACCTGCCTGCATCGCCGAAGTCGGAAGACCTTCATGGAAATGAATCAGCACGCCATGCGCTTCGTCCACAAGGACGGGGATGCCGTGGGAATGCACGACATCGACGATTTCCTTCAAATCGGCGCAGACGCCGTAATAGGTCGGATTGATGACGAGCACTGCCTTGGCTTCCGGATGCTTCTCCAGCGCCCGCTTGACGGCGCGCGTCGTTATGCCGTGGTCGATCCCCAGATTCCCGTCGCGCGCAGGGGAGATGAACACCGGCCGGGCGCCGGAAAACACGATCGCGGCCATGATCGATTTGTGCACGTTGCGGGGGACGATAATTTTATCCCCTGGCGAGCAAACCGACATAATCATCGTCATGATCGCTCCGCTCGTGCCTTGTACGGAAAAGAACGTATAATCGGCACCGAAAGCGGCCGCGGCCAGCTGCTGCGCTTCCGCAATCACGCCGGACGGCTGATGAAGATCATCTAACGGCGCGATATTGATCAAATCTATGGAAAGCGCATTGTCGCCGATAAACGAACGAAACTCCGGATCCATGCCGACCCCTTTTTTATGCCCCGGTATATGAAATTGCACCGGATTTGCTTTCGCATGGTTAACTAATGCTGTAAACAACGGAGTACGGCTCTGATCCATCCCCGACAACCCACCTTTCGACAAACAAATATGAAAATTACAAACAGATTGAGTATAGCAAAAATGGGACCGGTCTACAATAAAGGGATAGTTCAGCGAAATGGGAGGGTCCCTGGTGTCGAATATTGTTAAACGGAAGAATAGAAGAAATGTGTTGCTGTCGCCGTTTGTACTCCAACTTCTCGTTATTTTGTTCGTCGTCGAGTTCGTGAAGGGGGCGCTGCTCGTTTCGATATTGCCCGTCTATATGGGGAGCGTGCTCGGATTTTCCGCGTTTGCGATCGGATGGGCGCTTGCCCTGCAATATATCGGCGATAATTTGTTCCGTAGTCCGATCGGATGGGTCATCGATCGTTTCGGTTATCGGATCGTCATGGTAGGCGGTCTTTTGATCACGTTCGTCTCGGTAGCTATCGTAGCCTTGTCGAGTCACGCGATATGGCTTGTTCTGGCATGCGCGCTGCTGGGCATAGGAACATCGCCTCTCTGGCCATGCGTCGTTACCGGATCTACGCTGATTGCAGGCGACAAGGAGCGGGGAACCGTGATGAGCGTCGTTTATATCGCTTGGATGAGCGGTGTAGGGTTAGGTCCCGTTGCGATCAATTTTGTGATCGGAGGCGGCTTTGGGATAGCGTTCCGTATTTTGATCGTTGCGATGATCGTAGTGCTTGTCGTTGCGTTATTCCTTCCGGGCAGGAAGCGATCCGATGTCATGAACGGCAAAGTGGAAGAACCGGCGACTTCGGAAAATGAAAAGCCTCTAGTGGATTTCAAATCGATGCAAGGCTCGTTGTGGGCGCGAATTACCCATTATTTTCGCGAGGTGCACCGGTCTTTGCATGTAAGCAATTTGTTTTATTTCGCCATGTTCGCACAGACGTTTTCGATTGGCGTGCTGACGCCGATCATTACATTATACGCGCATACCGTCTTGCGGTTATCGCCGCAGCAATACAGCTACTTTCTGATCGCAGGCGGAGCAATCACAGTCCTCATGCTTATACCGGTCGGCAAGCTGGTTGATCGATGGGGAACGGCGATGTTCCTGCATGTAGGCTTTCTCCTTAGCGCCGCGGCCATTTTGTTGTTTCCGTTTGTTAGCGGACTTCCATGGTTATTCTTTTTCGTCGCATTGATCGGCCTCGGATATGCGCTCATCATTCCGGCTTGGAATGCGCTGATCGCCTCCGAGATTCCGGATAAAGAACGAGGTGCGGTGTGGGGGTTTTTCCTGACAATTGAAGGAGCGGGCATGATTCTCGGTCCGATCGTGTCGGGCAAAATGTGGGACACGCTGGGGCCGAAGTCGCCGTTCATCATGAGCGGCATCATCCTGGCCGCATTATTTGTTCTTCATTTGTTCATTTCCACCTCCAAAAAAGTTGTGGTACGATAAAAAGACATGGATAAACGCAAACGCCGGCTAATGAAACATGAATGACGGTGTGCAAGGAGGATTTCACGCAATGAAACGACAAATGATGGCAGCAATGCTCATCCTGATCACGATTTTCATCGGCTTCGGCATCATTATCCCGATCATGCCGGAAATCGTACGCCGAAGCGGCGCCGCTTCGTACGAGTTCCACCTGGGCATGATGCTGTCGGTGTATTCGGCGGTCTCATTTTTCATGTCGCCGTTCTGGGGCGGCTTGTCGGACAAGATCGGGCGCAGGCCGATCATTATGATCGGGGTCATCGGTTTTTCGGTGAGCTTCCTGCTGTTCGGCTTGGCGGGAGAAAACTTATGGATTATGTATGCTTCGCGGGTACTCGGCGGTATTTTCTCCGGAGCGACAACGTCATGTATCGTCGCTTATGTGGCGGACATTACGACGCAGGAGCAGCGGACGAAAGGAATGGCGCTTGTCGGCATGTCCATCGGCCTCGGCTTCACCTTCGGACCGGCCATCGGCGGGCTGCTGAGCGGAATCAGCTTAGCCGTTCCGTTCTACGCTGCGGCGGTTTTGTCGTTAGTGACATTTATCGTAGCCTTTGCATTTTTGCCGGAATCGCTGCCGGCGGAGCGGCGCAATACGAACCAAGGACCGCGGGTATCGCGCTGGACGGCTTTTACCGGTTCGCTGAAGTATTTGTACGTGCTTGCTTTTTTCGTCACGTTCTCGCTGGCCGGTCTTGAAGGAACGCTGCAGCTGTTCGAGATCGAAAAATTCAACGTGACCCCGTTTGATATCGGCCTCATGTTTTTCTTCTGCGGGCTCGTTGGAGCGATCGTTCAAGGCGGCGTCGTGCGTAAAATGATCAAAAACGGCGACGAGAAAAAGGTTATTGCGATCGGGCTCGTCATCTCGGCTATCGGCTTCTTCAGCTTGCTCGGCTCGACAAGCTTCTGGAACGCAACTTTGTTCCTTTGCATTTTTGGTATCGGCAACTCTTTGATCCGTCCATGCGTAACGTCGCTAATTACGCAGAAGACGACCGTAGGACAAGGGATCGCTTCGGGTCTGAGCTCTTCGATGGACAGCTTGGGCCGTATTTTCGGTCCGCTGCTCGGCACGTTGATCTTCTCCTTCAACATCAGCCTGCCTTATATTCTAGGCGGCGTTTTATCACTGGCGGCATTGTTCCTGCTGGCGAGATTCCATACTTTGGATCGGACCAAGCGGGCAGCTCAATCCGCTGCTTAGCGGCAATCATGACAAAAGCTGCACCGGTACAGACCAAGGGTCTATGCCGATGCAGCTTTTTTGGTGCCGTTCTACTCCGCGGCAGGCGATTCCGGGCGGTGCGACGTTGAAAGGCCGTACAAGATCGATTGGATCGTCATTTCGATTTCCCGCTGTTCGTCCCACTCCGAATCCGGAGCCACAATAAACCGCGTGAGCAGAAATCCGATGATGGCGGATACCGTTAACCGGACTACGGTTCGGGGAGGCAAACCGATGATTTGGCCTTTCTCCTGAAAATGAGTCACAATGCGCGACATCGACTCCAGTACCTTATAGCCGACCGCTTCCTTGAACATCTCCTTCAATTCGGGGTGGAAAGGGACCTCCTGCAGCAAAATCTTAATGATTTTTATATTTTTACGGGCAAATTCCAGACGGTTCACAAACACAGCCTGCAAAAAATCTTCATAACGCGCATAATGCGAATCCAGCACCTTCTGAAAATCCCGCAGCACAAGCGGCGCAATCAACTTGGCGAAAGTCGGCAGCACGATGGAGAGGAGCAAATCCTTCTTCGTTTTGTAATGCCGGAAGATCGTCCCTTCCGCGACGCCGGCCTTCTGCGCGATTTCGCTCGTCGACGATGCGGCGAAACCTTTTTCCGCGAATACTTCGACTGCCGCTTTGAGTATGTTGATTTGCTTTTCCGTCATTTTATCGTTGTTATCCGTGACGCTGGTCAGTTCTTGAATCCATTGCTCGAGATCGTCCGTCATTCACTCACCATCCAGTAATCGATATGACAATAACGAAAATCGCCGCAGGGCGCGTACGATTGACGTTATATTTTGCGATGCTTCTTCAATGCCAGCACGTTCGCCGTCATGAAGAATATAGTAAAGCCCAGCAGAACGTATATATCCACTGCGATATCGTTCCACCCTTTGCCGCGAATCATGACGTCGCGAAGCGCATCCGCACCGTAGTATAAAGGCATAATCCGCCCCAGCCCCTGCAGCCATTCCGACATCGTGTCCAGATTGAACAGGCCGGAGAAGAATACTTGCGGCACGATGACGAGCGGAATGAATTGGAACATTTGAAATTCATTATTGGCAAAAGCCGATAGAAAAGTGCCGAGCGACAAGGCCGTCATCGACAGCAGCAGCGTAATGAGCAGCACGTACCCAAAAGCGCCTACCATCATAATATCAAGGATTTGGGTGGAATACCACGCGACCAGCCCAGCCTGCAGCAAGGTGAAGATCCCGAAACCCGCGGTGTAGCCGATTACGATTTCCCATCGTTTGAGCGGTGTGGCGAGCAGCCTCTCCAGCGTCCCGCCCGTCCGTTCGCGGAGGAAAGCGACGCCTGCGATCAGGAAGACGAAGAAGAAGGAGAAGAAACCGATCAGCACCGGACCAAAATTGTCGAAGGCGGCCATGTTCTCCGAACCGTGCAAGTACGAAATGTTCGGCTTCGGCGCTTCAGCCGACGGATTCATCGTTTGCATCGTTTTTTGCAGCAGCAAAATAACGGAACGATTGACGGCGGGATCGCTGCCTTCCAGCTTGACTGCCGGCTGCCTGCCGTCGAAACGAATGATCGCGTCGATGTCGGTTGCATCAAGCGCGGCATCGGCTTCTTCGGTGCTCGCGAATTTGGTTACGATGGCATCCTGATTTTCCAGCTGCTGCACGAACGGATCCGGAACATTGACGAGCCCGAGGTGCGGGTAATACGTTTTCCCGTTAAAAATAAGCGACATTAGCGTTAAAATAAGCAGCGGCGCGATAAAGATCAGCGCCAGCGTTCGTTTGTCATGGAAAAATTGGCGCAATATGCGCAGGACAAGAGCACGGACTCTCATGCGCGAACACCTCCCGGTTCGGTAAGACCGCCATATACGAGAAACGCTTCTTCAATCGTTTCGGTTGACGTTTGCGCCTTCAGCTCCTGCGGCGTTCCGACGGCAATGAGCAAGCCGTCGCGAATCATGCCGAGCCGATGGCATTTGTCCGCTTCGTCCATGACATGCGTCGTAACGACGATGGACGTCCCTTGGCGGCTTAAAGCCTCGAACTCGCTCCAGATTGATTTGCGCAGCACCGGATCGATGCCGACGGTCGGTTCGTCAAGAATGAGCAGGCGGGGCTCGTGCAGCAGGGCAATCGCCAGTGACAGCCGCCGCTTCATCCCGCCGGAATATAGGCGAATCGGTTTTTTGAGATGGTCGGTCAAATTTACCAATTCCATTACGGCGTCAATTCTTCGCTTGCGTTGCTGTCCTTTTAATCCGTAAAGAGCGGCAAAAAACTGCAAATTCTCAAGCGCCGTCAGCTCGGCGTAAAGCGCGTCGGATTGCGCCATATAGCCGATTTGGCGCATGAGCGCAAGGCGGGGCATTCGTTCGCCGAACACGTACGTTTCGCCGCTCGTCGCTTCGTCGATGCCGGCGATCATTTTGACAAGCGTCGTTTTCCCGGAGCCGGACGGCCCGAGCAGCCCGAATATTTCCGCGCCGGGCACTTGCAGCGTAATGTTCTGCAATACGGTTTTATGGCTGAAACGTCGTCCCACTTGCTTAAGCTCAATGCAAGGCAGAGTAGTCATAGGTAAACCTCCTTGACTTTTCGAAAGTGAGTAATCACTCATTTTCTTTAGTGTAAATCGAAGACAACCATGTTGTAAAGTGAGTAATCACTCATTTTTAAAATAAAATTGTTTCTGGTGCGGTTCATCTTGCTCCGACATCAGCAAATGATCATTTCAGACACAAAATAGCGCATTCAATGCATTTCCAAAGCGCATATCATGCTGTACATTTACATTAGTTGCGGCGCCGCTGCTGTTGTGGATCGGAGGTGGGGGAAGATGAACGAAACAAGAAGCGTGCCGATGTTCGAAGTAAAAGATTGTTACGCGGGAACGGTCATATATCCTCCCGGCGGTACGTACGGTCCGAGGCAGCAGGCGGAAATCCAGCTCGTATTGCTGCACAGCGGCCGGGTGAGGATTGAGGTGGACGATGCGGTGTATAGATACGGACCGGGACAAGTGATTTTGCTTACGCCGAATCATCGCGTTTATATCGCCTTCGCCGAAGCGGAGGAGACGTGGCATCGGTGGGTGACGGTAAATCCGGATGAGCTTGACGAACACACTTCAGCATTTTTGGAGCAGTTACCGGTTTCGTTGCCGCTATCGGGAAATATGAACGCGCTCGTCGATGTGCTGGTTGATTTGCAGAGGCAAGGGTTATCCGGCGAATCCGCGGTGCAACATTCGTTGGCGCGGGCAGTCTTTCAGCTGTACGCATCGGAAAGCCGGAAAGGGGAGGCCGCCGGCAAGCCTTCGGCGATTACTCATGTGAAATCGTTCGTCCAAGAGAATTACGGCGACGGGTTGACGCTTGGGCGACTTGCGGCGGCAGCCCGGATGACTCCCGGACATCTTGTTCGAGTATTCAAGCAGTACGAAGGAATAACGCCGATGGAATACGTTTGGCAATATCGGCTGGAGCGCGGGGTTGAGCTGCTGCGAACGACTGGACTGCTCGTCGGCGAAGTTGCGGAACGCTGCGGCTTCAAAACCTCGTATCATTTCGCGCGCCGCGTGAAGGCGGAAACAGGGAGCACGCCGACGCAGATCCGATGGGCTCATTGGGGGAAGTCAGCGGAAAAAGGGTTAGATTAGGACCTAACAAGGAGGAGAAGAAGATGGTTGAAACGTTAAAGACACAATATGTGCGGGACGGGTATGTTGCGCTCCGTCAACTGTTTACGCAAGAAGAGGTCGCTCGGCTGAAAGAAGCCGCAAGACAAGTCATTCGGGAGCTACCCGAAGGGGAAGCCCGAGAAGTGACGAAAACCGGGGTATATGTCGGCATGGCTGCCGCAAGCGACGCCTTCAGAATTGCGGCGGCCCATCCCAAGCTAGTGTTGGCATTGCGGGAAATCATCGGCGAACATATCGTTTTTTTAAGCGATAAAATCGTGTTCAAAAACGCCGCGACCGATTTTGGCTCCCCGTGGCATCAAGATTATCCGTATTGGCTCGGCCAGCATAAGCTGTCCGTCTGGATCGCGCTCGATCAGGCGACGCCGGAGAACGGCTGCTTGCGCGTCGTTCCGGGATCCCATGCTTCGGGAGCGATCGAGCATGGAGGCGACGCTTCCGACGGAATCGGTTTCGGCAACCGGCTGAAGCCGTCCGACATCGATTCGTCGCAAATCGTGGATTTGCCGGCATCCCAGGGGGATGTAATCTTATTTCACGACCTGTTGTTCCACGCATCGTACCCGAATCAATCCGGCAAAGACCGATGGGCGTTAATCTCGACCTACAAGAACGGGGCGGAGGAAGATTTGGAATATGAATGGGCGAAAGCGGCATTTACCGTAAGCGAGGGTGTTTAAGTAGGGAGTTGGGTTTGGCTAAAGCAGGCAGGTTGTCTAAAAGCGGAGCTTAGTCGGCTTAGTCAATAAATTATACTAGGTAGGGTAAGTCCGGTAAGTCGGATTGTCGGGTATGTTCGCCTAATCTGGTGAGTCGGGTGGTAGCTCCCTGCGCGGTGGTGTAATGTCGAATGACGGTGGTCGACCACATCAATGGAGAAGTCGCGGCATTGTTGCAATTTATACAACAATGTAAGAAATGTCATAGGTTTTTCGGGATCATGTTGTGCTGGGTACAACATTTTCGGCAAACCAGTTGGTTTTTAGGGAGAATTGCTGTATCCAGTACAAGAATTGTTTGCTGCTTTGCTACTTTCAACGTTGTTGTTGCAAAACATACAACATTTTTGCTCGTCGAAACGAATTGGAATCCCATGGAGCACCTTGGAACCCCTTGGAACCCCTTGGATCTCATTAGAACGGAAAATAAAGAAAGAAACATTTAACATATCTACTGCACCCAAAACAAAAGCATGCCCAAACTCATTACGAGCCGGGCATGCTTTTCTGCGGCTTTGACTTAATCCTCGGTCTCGCCGCTCCAAAGGCGGCGCATCTCTTCGCTTGTGGCCAGCAGATGCTCCAGAGAGCCTTCGGCTTCGATGCGGCCATCCTTGAGCACAATGATGTGATCGGCGTGGGCCAAAGCGGCTTNCAAAGGCGGCGCATCTCTTCGCTTGTGGCCAGCAGATGCTCCAGAGAGCCTTCGGCTTCGATGCGGCCATCCTTGAGCACAATGATGTGATCGGCGTGGGCCAAAGCGGCTTTGCGGTGCGACACGACAAGGCAGGTCGCACCTCCGCGGCTGAACAAACGCTCCCACAGCTTCTGTTCCGTCTCGACGTCGAGCGCGCTCGACAAGTCGTCGAAGACGAGCAGCTCGGCGTCGCGGGCGAACATGCGCGCGGCGGCCGTCCGCTGCGCCTGGCCGCCGGACAGCTTGACGCCACGCGGGCCGATCGTCGTATCGAGCCCGCGTGGCAACTGGGTCACATCGCGCTCCAGGACGGCGGCGTGCAGCGCCTCGTCCAGGATGTCCGCAGACTCGTTGCGGCCAAGCAGGATGTTCTGTCGCAGCGAGTCGCTGTAGAGCCGCGGCACCTGCGGCGTATACGCGCTGCGCGGCGGCGTGAAGAAGCTGCCGGGGTCGGCGACGGCTTCGCCGTTCCAGCGGATGACGCCGCTATCGCCGGGCAGCAGCCCGAGCAGCGCGCGGACGAGCGTTGTTTTGCCGGAGCCGATCCGGCCCGTCACAACGGTGAAGGAATGGCGCGGCAGCCGCAGCGTAATCTCCTCGATGCCCCGGCCGGTCGTCGGATAACGATAGGTAAGCCGCTCCGTTTCAAGCAGCGCAAGCTGATCCTCCGGCCGCTTATTCGGCTGCTCCGTGCTGGGCAAGCTTCCGCTCAGATAGAGCGGGGTGCGTTCAAGCAGTGTTTCTCCTTGTGCGCCTTGAAGCAAAGCGATCATCCGGTCTTTCGATACGCCGGTTTGCTTGTAATGCGTCAGAAACTTGCCGAAGTTTTGGATAAATGCAGTGACGAACGTCAAGTAATAAACGAACAAGGAAAAGTCGCCGACCGTAAAGCTGCCGTCGCGCATCGACTGCGCGGCGATCAGCAGCACGAGGCCGGTTCCGATATTCACTGTATTGGCAAAGACGGAATCGAGCATTTGCGTGAACAGCTTGTCTTTGACGATCGAAGCCCGGCGTTTGTCGTTTAAGCTCCGGAACCGATCGATGACTCGGTCCTCGGCACCCGCAACCTGAATCGCTTGGACGGCGCCGAACATTTCGCTGATTGCCCCCGTCACTTGGCTTGTCGCCTCGCGGCTCGCCGCCCGGTATTTATACAGCCGGGTCGTAGCCAGCTGGGCTAAGCCGACGACAACGACTAGCGGGAGGAACACGAAAACGGTTAATGTCGAGTTGATGTTGACTAGAATGAAAAAAGCGACGGTAGCGAACACGGCTACGCCGAAGGCGTCGACGGACCAGCTTAACGCTTCCTCGGTTTCGTCGACGTCATCGCGGAAGTAGCTGATCGCTTCGCCGGGAGAACAAGGAATCGCTCGAGCTCCAGGCTCGGTCAGCACATGCTTCAGCATGTTGTGCCTGAGCTGCGCTCCCATCCGGAAGCGGTAATGGACGTCGGTCAAAACCCCGCATAAGATAAGTGCGACGCGCCCAAATGCGGCAGCGATCAATAATGCGACAATGGCCCATATTGTAAAGCCGTACGGAGAGTTTCCGGTCAATGAATCGAAAAACTGCTTCGTCACCCAGCCCGGCGCTATCGGGACCAAATAAATGAGCGTCCAGGCCGCAGCGTTCAACATGTATAAGCCTGGACGCGATTTTAACAGCGACCAGAAAAATTGAAAATTCGTCATGCCAGCACCTCTTCCATGCCAACGGAGAGCATCCGGCTGAACCGGCTGTTGCGGTCAGCGGCCAGCTTCGTCCGTTCGCCGAATTCAACGATCCGGCCGTCCTCCAGAATCAATATATCGTCGACTTGCTGTATCGTAGCAAGACGGTGGGCGATCATGATGCATGTGCGATGCTCAAGCAGCTTGCGAATGGCCATTTCGAGCTTCTGCTCGGTGGCGGGATCCAGCCGCGACGACGCTTCGTCGAGAATCACGACGCCCGGGTCGGTCAAGAAGACTCGGGCAAACGCCAGAAGCTGTGCTTCGCCTGCCGACAATCCGCCGCCGCCGGAATCCAGCGGCGCATGAAGCCCACCCGGTTGAGCATGAAGCCATGTGTCAAGGCCAAGCTCCTGAAGGACGGTGAGAATCCGGGAATCCGGGATCGAGTCGTCATAAAAGGTCAAATTGTCGCGAATCGAACCTTGGAAAATTTCGATCTGCTGCGTAACCATCCCGACCCGGCTGCGCAGCTCGCGCAGATGGGCGTCGCGAATGTTCGTATTCTCCAAATAAATGCCGCCTTCCTGCGGATCGTAGAAGCGGAGCAGCATCCGGGCGAGCGTTGTTTTGCCGCTGCCGGTTCTTCCGAGAACGCCTAACGACCGCCCGCGTTTCAGCGTAAAATCAATGTCGGCAAGAGTCGCCGTTTGCGGTTCGTAACCGAACGTCATCCGGTCGAACCGAACGGCTAGCGCGCCATTCGGGATCGGAACGCCGGCACCTTCGGTTATGGCCGAGCGGGTTTCGAGCAATTCGCGAATTCGCGTGATGCTGGCATCGGCTCTTTGCAAATCCTCCATTTGCGTGCGGATTTTTTCGATCGGCTTGGCAAGCAGCTCGGTGTAATAGAAGATCATATAGACCGACCCCATCGTAATCGCGCCGCGATGCCACATATATGCGCTGATTGCGAATGCGACGGCCGTGCCCATGGCAAATACAACAATGGTCGTGTTCCACATCCAGGCGAAGCCGAAGAAGGCTTTCCTCCGCAGCGGCAGCCATTTGCGCATCATCTCATAGAAGCGGCGCATGACATACCCGGTCGCTCCGTTGGCGCGCGTATCTTCCGTGCCTTCCAGCTGTTCTCCCAGAAATCCGTAGAATTCGGCGCTCATCTCGCGGACTTTCCGCCAGTTTTGAGAGGTGAGCCTTCGTACGTATTGCACGGCCATGAAAGCAAACACAACGAACAAAGTCATGGCGAGACCGATCTGCCAGCCTTCCACGAACATGAGGGCGAGGATACCGACCATGAGCAGCATATTGCTGAGCAGCGATACGGTGAAGCTGGAGAAAAAGTTGGCGAGCGAGTTGATATCGCCGTCTACGCGCTCGATCAGCGCGCCGGACGTGTGCGATTTGTGAAACGTCATGTCGAGGCGCAAACAGTGGGAGGCGACATCGCCCCGCAGCTTGTTCGTCGCGGCCCAGCCTACATTTTCGCTGATGTAAGTGGCCAAGATGGTAAATACTTGGTTCAATAGGGAAACACCGATAAAAAAGGCCGCGGCGTATAAAAGGGCTTCCAATTCCGCTCCCGATTGCGCGGAATCGATGAACTGTCGGATGAGCTGCGGATTGATCAGCTGCATCCCGATCGAAGCCAGAAGCAGGATGCAGAGCAGCGTGATGCTTTTCCACTGCGGCCGCAAATAATCCGCCAGAAGGGCGGTATATTGGCGCAGCGGTATTTTCGTACGAGACATTCGGGATGGCTCCCTCCTTTGCGATTCAAGGCTGTGTATCCAATAAATTTAGTGGATAATGTAAAAAGCGTCAATCGGATCATATGACTTTATCGAATTTTTCCTGCGGGAAACAAAAAGCACCGAAGCGGTTCGGTGCCGGATTGGAGGATAGGGACGGTCAAGCTATAGCAGAGGAAGCGAGTAGCGGGCAAAGCCTTCTCCTTCGTAATTGTAACGTTCGCATATGGTATATTTCCGGTTGCCCGGTCCGACAGTAAGGGAGTGCTCCCGCAAATAGGTGTCGATCATTTCGCCTGCGGCATCGAAGTCGCCGGATTCGCTCGCCACGACGACGCATTGCTGCGGCGGCACCGTCAGCTTAATGTACCATTCCGGTATGCCGTCGAACGATTCGACTTCGACGCATAAAATGTAGGCATGCGTCTCCGGGCGATCCTGCCCCGGAACCTGCGGCCACATGCCGTAATGAATCTGCGGATTGACGATTCCTGGCAAGTAAGGCGTAGAAGAGAGCAGGCTTTCCTTGGCGTTCCTATATTTGCTGCCCATGTCGTGCAAACTGACGCAAGGGATGCCGATCAGCTTCAGTTCTCCATGCTCAACGATCACAGGACTCATATTCGGCAATACGTTCGTCGCTTCTTTCAGAATCATTAGACGTTCTCCTCTACTCTCGATTTTTTCGATTCACGAACTGGAATGTGAAACCATTATATCGAACCTACGTTCGGAATGTCAATGGATGAATACGGCGATCACATTCAATCCCAATCCTGTTCCACATAAAAAAGCCGGCAAAGCAGCCGGCTCCTTTCATAGCATTAAGCTTTCAGCGAAAGCCGGTATAACGGCATCAACGTTTCAAACGTATGCTCCGCCATTCGAATAAATGCCTCGCCGTCCGTCAGCAACGGATCATCCGCCAGGATATGCCTCCCGATCAGCAGCTCGGCGCTTTTGACATCGCGGAAATCGGTTAATGCCTGTTTGAACTGACCTTCCGTCAAGTCGCCGACAACGACGGCGCTTTTTTGCATATGGTCGAACGAAAGCAGGTAGTCTTTCGGAATTTCCCGTTTCACCTTGCGCGCATTTTTAAGGAAAGCCTCGGCAATCGCAATTTTATTCGGCAGCTCGTAGATGAACGCCAGCCACAGGAATACATGGTCGTCGAATACTCCGATCTGGAAGTGCGGGTGCTGCTTGTACCCGCGCTTGTTGTTGCAGAAAGCCATCCACGTATCCTTGGGCGCGTTCACTTTGCGCCGGGCATGCCTTGCGATATGAACGAACATCTCGTTACCCGCCAAAGCGCCGAGCGGAGCAGCCAGCGCCTCGCCGAGTGCGCGGAATTTCGGCTGTATGCGACTCTGGATCGCCTCCATTCGGGGCTCAAGCCCATCGATCGAGAACGTTTCGAAATCATGCTGCGTAAATCCCGTAAAAGTCAAAGACATTAGTTAGCTACCCCCAGTTGATCATTGTGCCGATTGCTTCAAATAAAAAATAGCGATTTGCGTACGGTCCCGCAGACCGAGCTTGCTCAATATATCCGTTATATAGTTTTTCACCGTTCCTTCACTGAGAAACAGCTCCCCGGCAATTTCTTTATTCGACTTTCCATCGGCGATCAGGACGATGATCTGTTTCTCCGAAGGGGTCAAATTATATTCGTCGATCGACTTCCCGCCGGGATTGCCTGCCGTTGCTTGCGTTTGCGGGCGTGGCTGCAAAAGGGCTGCCAGCTTCCTGGCGACACCCGGATGGATCAGCAGGTCTCCTTGGTGGACCGTTTTAATCCCTTCGACGATCCGGTCGGGCGGAATATTTTTTAATAAATATCCGTTCGCTCCGTTTTGTATCGCTTCTACGATGTAATCGTCGTCGTCAAACGTAGTCAATATCAGCACCGCCGTTTGCGGGAATGAGGTTTTGACCAGCTTGGTGCCTTCCACGCCGTCGCATTCGGGCATGCGGATATCCATCAGAACAACGTCGACCGGTCCGTTACGCAGAAGAAATTCGTGCGCCTCCCGTCCGTGATGGCACGTTCCGGCAACTTCGAGGAGCGGGTTCATGTCGAAAATCAGCTTTAAGCTTTCGCGAATAAACGGGTCGTCATCGACGAGCAAAACGCGTATCATTCCATTCAGCTCCTTCCGTGGTGCGCAGATAAGGCAGTACCGTTGTGACCGCAAAGCGGCTTTCGTGAGCGATTTCAAGCCGGCCGCCGTGCAGCGCGACTCGCTCCTCCATGCCGCGCATCCCAAGTCCTTTACGAATATCGTGCTCCGGCACGGAACCGTTATTGCCAACCGTCAGTACGACGGAATCCCGTTCATAGGCAAGCGTAACCTCGACCTCGTCTGCGTTCCCGTGGCGGATCGCATTCGTGATCGCTTCCTGGGCATTGCGATACAGCACATATTCCATACTCGGGTACAATGGATGCGGGAGACCGCGAATATGATAAGCGACGGTGATTCCGCTATCGGTGCCGATCTCGCGAATCAGTTTGTCGAGCGAATAGCTGTTCACTTCCTGCTCGTCCGGCGCCATATTCCGTACGGTGGATCGCATCGTTTCCATACCTGCCGTAAGCTGGTCTCGAACTTGACCGAACAGATCCATCGCTTTATCCGGTTGTGTCGGATAAATATGCAAGCTTGCTTCCATCATCATCTTCATGCGGATTAACCGATGCCCCAGCTCGTCATGCAGCTCCTTGGATATTCGATTGCGTTCTTCGACTTGAGCCATTTGTTCGACCTTCTTGGCGTAATCGAACAGCCTCTGCCGATTTTCATCCAGCTCATAATGGTTGCGGCTTAATTCGTCATACAGCATCTCCATCTCTTGCTTGCGGAACGATGCCGAAGCCATCATGGCCAGGGAGGCGGCAAAAGCGAAGAATGCGATGTTGGCGACCAGAACCGCGAAAGGTGAATGGCCTGAAAGGGCGGCATTCATGAAAGCGGCGATCGGGAGAAGCATAAACGTTTTGAATCGGGCGGTTGCCCGCGATCCGTACAGCGACAACAATGTCGACTCGAACAAAAAAAATAAGATGCCTTCGAATCGGTAGGACAGGAAAGCAAAGTAGACGATCTCCACCCACACCGTCCGAGCGGCGGCAGAAAGCCACCTTTCGCGGATTTGCACGATGAAGACGGCCAGCAGAATATACAGTATGTATTCGGGCGTCGGTCCGGACGGCGTCAAGAACGCGTTCCCGACCGCGGGCACAACGACAAGAGAATACCGGATCCACTTCAGAAGCCCAGCCATGAGCACCTTCCCTTTGCACGATTGTGCTTCCCATTATAGCATTTAGGACTATCTTAGAACACTTTCGCCAGATAAAAAGAGAGAAATGACTTTCGTCACCTTTTTTCGTGACATAATTGACGTGCGGAGGGGAGGATAAGAGCTTACAATGTACTTATCACCTATACAAGTGGAGTGAATGGGAATGAGCTTTGTTCATGCAAGAGACGTCGTGAAACGATACGGAACGCATCTATCGGTCGATCATTTGAATCTATCGATCGAAGCGGGTGAAATATTCGGCTTGCTCGGTCCGAACGGAGCGGGCAAAAGTACGACGATCAAGCTGATGGCCGGGCTGCTTGGCATGGATAGAGGGGAAATCACGATCGACGGATATTCCGTCTCGGCACAACCGCTTGAGGTGAAGAGGCGGATCGGCCTCGTTCCGCAGGAATTGGCCATTTACGAATCATGTACCGCTGCGGAGAACGTAACCTTTTTCGCCCGGTTGTTCGGATTGCGTGGCAGTCTATTAACCGAAAGAGTTCAGGAGGCGCTTGAGTTCGTCGGCTTATCTGAACGCGCGAAAGAAAAGCCGAAGACATTTTCCGGCGGATTGAAGCGAAGACTGAACATCGCCTGCGCCATCATGCATCGTCCTAAGCTGATCATTATGGATGAACCGACTGTCGGCATCGACCCGCAGTCGAGAAATCATATTTTGGAGTCGGTCAAAAAACTGAATGCCATGGGCTCGACGATCATCTATACAAGCCATTATTTGGAAGAGGTAGAGGCGATCAGCACACGGGTCGGCATTATGGAACGCGGAAGATTGATCGTGACCGGTTCGAAGGAAGAGCTGCGAGAGAAGCTGAGCCGCGAGGAGAAGCTGGTCGTCAAAGTCAACCAAATCCCGAATGCGGCGCTGGACGAGCTTAGGCGGCATCCTCGCATCGCGGATGTCCGTGCTTTGGACAACGAGCTCGAACTGGTACTGCAGCCTTCGCAGATGGTGCTGCAAGATATTTTGTTCATACTGGCCAAGCACCAAGTCCATATTTATTCCCTTGTGCGCGAGGAGCCGAATCTGGAGTCCCTGTTCTTGTCTTTAACCGGACAATCATTGCGCGATTAAGGCAGGGAGGAGGAACCATCGAATGACGATCTTAACGGCCGCTCAATTCGAGCTGCGGCAAATTACCCAAAAGCCGTCCGTGTTTTTTTTGCTGTTCATTTTGCCCTTGTTGTTAATCTTCATATTGGGCAAATCGTTATCGATTGATTTTAAGCACGGGAACGAGGAACTGCCTCCCGTCAAAATTGGAATTTGGAGTCCAAATCAAAGCTCCGTGAGCCAATCGCTAGAGCATTATTTGAACCAACCGGATGTAGCACGGTTCATTCAGACGGTCACTCTGTCTTCCGAGGAGGAAATCGGCGAACGGCTCAAGGAAGGTAGTGTGATGTTCGGCATTTCGATTCCTGTGGCGGAGCCGCGCCGAAACGGACCGTGGGCGGAGCTTAAGCTGCATCCCGGACCAAGCGAAGAGTCGAATCTAACGGCGAAAGTTCTGATCGAACAATTTATTGCGCGAAACAACGAAGAACCTGCATACAAGGAAGCTGGAAATGGCGAGTGGAGCAAACCGGGCGAGAGGATCCGAGTCGAGCATATCACGCGTTCAGGAACGGAAGGTTCGGCGACGCAATATTTCTCGGCTGCTTATGTGATCATGTTTTTGTTGTTCTCTGGCATGTCCGCGTCGCTCGGCATCATATCGGAAAAGGAAAACAATACTTTCGCCCGCATTTGCGCGATGCCGGTGCTGCCTTGGCAATTTATTCTGGGCAAGCTGCTCGGCATATTCTGTTTCTGCACTTTCCAGGCGTTGTTTCTGATCGGGATGACCTCGATATTGTTCAACGTCTCTTGGGGAAGTTTCGGGTGGCTCGCGCTCATATGCACGCTTACGATCATTGCCGGGATGAGCCTTGGCTTTCTTGTCGCTCAGATAGTCAAAACAAGAAATACAGTGGAGTCCGTATTTACGATCATCGTTTTCGTCATGACTTTTTTCAGCGGCGGCATGGTGCCTAGCTTAAACGAGACAGTCCGATCGATCGGTTTATTTACGATCAATCACTGGGCTGCGGACAGTGTATTGCGGCTGATGCTGGGCGGGGACGCTTCTATCGTGCGAAGCAATACGCTCGTTCTTGGACTCATTGCCGCCGGCTTGCTGCTCCTAGCGTTAATCCGTTCTAGAAAGGCGGCGTTCTATGAATAGTTTCGTTATTGCTCGGCATATGTTCTTAAGAACGGTGGGCAACCGAAGAGCGGTCGCGTTCGTCATCTTGCTTCCTGTCGCCGTCATAGCGGCAATCGTCACGATTTTCGGTCAATCCGCTTCGTCCGCAATCCCGATCGGCTATGTCAACGCAGACAAGGGGCCGCTTCACGAGGACCTCATGGCGGAATTATCAAGCGGCAACGTATTTCGGCTTGTTCAGATGGATGATGAGGCCGTATTGAGAGAAAGCGTTTCGAAAGGCACGGTGAGTGCCGGCTTCGTTATTCCGGCCGATTATTCGGACGGAATTCGGCTCAATGGGGAGCAGCATGCCGTCATCGTCCTGGAAAACGGGAGCAGAGACGGCGCGTTGTTCGGTTATGTGTTGCTAGAAACCGCAAAGCGGATGGAGAACAAATTCTCTGCTGCCGTGCACAACCGTACCGACCGGCAACTACCGCAGGAAGAGGCGCTCGGTCAAAAGGATATTGAGCGGGAACCCCAGCCGGTTCTAACTGCTTCGACCGCCGCTTCAGGAATTCGGACGAACGCGCATTTTCAGCTCATTGTCGGCAGTTTGTTGTTATTCATCATGATCCTGACGAGCACTTCGATACACGTCATTATGGAGGACCGGGAGAATAAAACGATGACCCGGATCTACGCAACGCCGGTGAAGGACATCGAAGTGGTGCTCGGATATTGGATCGGCTGCTTGGCGCTCGGTACGGCGCAAATCGTGCTGTTCCTCGGATTGACGAGCATAGTCTTGCAATATGATTTCGGCCTGCCGGTGTACCAGCTGTTTATCATTCTGGAGTGCTTCCTGTTGTCCAGCATCGGGATGGGCAGCGCTGTCGGCGGACTCATAAAATCGAGGGAAAATTTGCGCTTTATCGGCATGAATGTGACGGTGATCACCTGCCTCGCGGGAGGCTGCTTCTGGCCGCTCAGCGCCGTGCCGGACTTTATGCGGCGGCTGGCCGATTTTATCCCGCAGAAGTGGGCGATCGATGCTGTAATTCGGCTGTCCTCCGGTGCCGGCATGAGAGATGTAGAAATGAACATCGGCATACTGCTGTTGTTTGCGGCGGTGCTGCTCATTTTCGGCACTTATCTTTTGAAGCCGGGCGAGTCGGAAGCGTTGTAAAGAAACGCTTAATTTTTCGAAAAAAATAGTCAAGAAACCAAGTTGCTAAAACATAAAATGGAGTATAAGATAAAGATGAGGGGGAATTGTCAGAACATTCTGTGAAATGAAGAGGATTCGGGAGGGGATTGCCGTGAACAAAAGCTATGAAGTTGAATATTGCAACCTGGAGTTACGTTTCGACCGCCGGCAAATCCAAAATTTCATCAAAGACTTGATCCAAGAAGGTTATTCCCTGTACTGGAGCGAGAACGATCTTCAATTCATCATTTCCATTCGGACGGGACGCAAGCTGGTGAAGCTGAAGTTCCAACGAATCCATAATCGTTATAAAATCGTTGGAGACTACTCGTTCCGGGACGAGAAGCTGGCGGATCTCATGGAGAAGCTGATCGGGGATACGCGCGGTCATGCAATCGTCAAGCGGTTTAAGGACCGGCAAATATTAGTCGAAAATATTATGTTCGGCGAAATCATTCGCCTTGTCGAGATTTGCGGTATGGAGCAAAAAGTACTGTTCCAGAAGGCGCCGGTTGTCACGACAGAGGAAATCGTTCAAGCCTTCAAGTCCAAACGGGCCGAGGAGCGCACTCATGTGCTGCGTCTGGAGATGGATTACGAATTAGCTTCTTTGCACGAAGCGATACAAGGCGAGGATGCAGCCGCGGCGGCGGCATGCAAGGAAAGGCTTACGGCGATCAGACAGGAGATGCTGCAGCTTGAAATGTAATGACGGTTAAAAAACACTTCGCGGAAACGGCGTCAGCCGAGAACGATGGAGTGTTTTTTGTTGTTGAGGCGATCGACTGAATCTAATTCATGCGTTGTGGTATGATCTATATTAGATGATTGAATACATGACCGCTTTAAAGCAGGAAGGAATTTCGAAATGGACAAGCTTTCGTACGTCGTTGCCATCGATATCGGGACGACAAGCACCAAGACGCTGATCGTTTCCTCGGACGGGCGGATCGCCGCTTCGCATGCGGTGGAATACCCGTTGTCGACGCCGCAGCCCGGTTATGCGGAGCAGGACCCGGAGCTTATTTGTTCGGCTGTTCTAGAAGGGATACGCGAAACCGTCAGGCAATCCGGCCTTGGTCAAGAAGACGTATCGTGCGTTTCGTTCAGCTCGGCCATGCATAGCTTGATTGCGTTCGATTCCGAAGGCGTTCCGCTAACGCCGATGATCACTTGGGCGGACAATCGGAGCTCGGAATATGCCGAGCGATTGCGTACCAGTGAGCTTGGACGGAAGCTATACCTGGAAACGGGAACGCCGATCCATCCGATGTCGCCGCTCACGAAGCTGCTATGGCTGAAGGACCATGCGCCAGACATCTACGCCCGTGCATCCATGTTCGCAGGCATCAAGGAGTATATGCTCGCGAAGCTGTTCGGGCGATGGGTATGCGATGTCTCCCTAGCTAGCGCGACCGGCATGCTGAGACTAGAAACTTTGCGCTGGCACGAAGATGCGCTCGCGCTCGCCGGCATCGCCGAGACGCAGCTGCCCGAGCCGGTGCCCGTGACGCATCGTCTCGTCGGCCTGCGTCAAGGCGATGCCGCTTCGCTTGGGCTTGACGCCGGGACGCCGTTTGTCGTCGGCGCCTCCGACGGAGCGCTCGCCAATCTCGGCGCGGGCGCCGTACGACCCGGCACGATCGCCGTGACGATCGGCACGAGCGGTGCCGTACGCGCGCTCGCATCGGAGCCGCTCGTCGATCCCGCCGCGCGGCTGTTCTGCTACGCGCTGCACGAGGGCGCGTGGCTCGTCGGCGGACCGCTGAACAACGGCGGCGTCGTGCTGCGCTGGGTGCGCGACGAGCTCGCGACGCTCGAAGCGGAGGAGGCCCGCCGCCGCGGCGAGAACCCGTACGACGCGCTGATGCGGCTTGCCGCCGAGGTGGAGCCCGGCGCGGACGGGCTGCTGTTCCTGCCGCTGCTGGCGGGGGAACGGGCGCCGTCGTGGAACGCGAGTGCGCGCGGCGTTTTTTTCGGCTTGACGCTGTCGCACGGCAAGAAGCAGATGATCCGCGCCGCGCTCGAAGGCGTCATGTTCCGCGTCCGCGCGGTGGCGGATGCGCTGCAGGAGCTGCACGGTCCGGCGCATGAAGTCATCGCCTCCGGCGGGTTTGCCCGTTCGCCGCTTTGGCGGCAAATGCTCGCCGACGTGCTCGGCTTGCCCGTAACGGTGCCGCCCACCGTCGAAAGCTCGGCGCTTGGCGCGGCCCAGCTTGGCTTCGTCGCCATGGGAGCCGCCCCCGGCTTCGAAGCGTTTGCGAGCTGGAACGCGGTCGACGGCAACGTCCTGGACGGTTCCGCCGCCGAATCCGAAACCGCTCGCGCATCCGTCTCCGGTTCCGATTCCGGCCCGGGCCGCGAAAAAACCGTACGCCACATGCCGAACATGGAGCATCATCGCCGGTATAACGAGCTGATTACGCTGTTTGAACGCATTTTCGACAAGCTTCAGGACGAATTCGCCGACATTGCTGCTTTTCAAACCCAAGGTAAAAGAGTAAAATAGGTATATTGTAGGTCTAAACATTACGATAAAGGATGGAAGAAATCGATGGCTAAACAACAAATCGGCGTGGTCGGCCTCGCGGTCATGGGGAAAAACCTCGCTTTAAACATCGAAAGCAGAGGCTTCACGGTATCGGTATACAACCGCTCTCCGGAAAAAACGCAAGATTTGATCCGCGAATCCGCAGGCAAAAACTTAACGGGTACATACTCCATTGAGGAGTTCGTTCAATCGCTCGAAACGCCTCGCAAAATCCTGATTATGGTTCAAGCCGGCAAAGCGACCGACGATACGATCAATCAGCTCGTTCCACATCTGACGGAAGGCGATATCCTGATCGACGGCGGCAATGCCTACTTCCCGGATACGCAGCGCCGCAGCAAAGAGCTTGAAGCGCTTGGGTTCCGTTTCATCGGCACGGGCGTTTCCGGCGGCGAAGAAGGCGCGCTGAAAGGGCCTTCCATCATGCCTGGCGGCCAAGAGAGCGCATATAAGCTGGTTGAGCCGATTCTTACAAGCATTTCCGCTAAAGTCGGCGAAGACGCATGCTGCACGTATATCGGTCCGGACGGTGCCGGTCATTACGTGAAGATGGTTCACAACGGCATCGAATACGGCGACATGCAGTTGATCTGCGAAGCGTATCATTTGCTGAAATCGGTATTGAACGTCAGCACGGAAGAGCTGCATGAAATATTCAAAGAGTGGAACAGCGGGGAACTCGACAGCTATTTGATCGAGATCACGACGGACATTTTCTCGAAGACCGATCCGGAAACCGGCAAACCGATGGTAGACGTCATTCTGGACGCGGCAGGACAAAAAGGAACGGGCAAATGGACAAGCCAAAGCGCCTTGGACCTTGGCGTTCCGCTTTCGATCATTACGGAGTCCGTGTTCTCGCGTTTCTTGTCGGCGATGAAGGAAGAGCGCGTCATGGCAAGCAAGCTGCTGCGCGGTCCGGAAACGCCTGCTTTTACGGGCGACCGCAAACAATTCATCGAAGCGGTTCGCAAGGCGTTGTTCGCGAGCAAAATTTGCTCCTATGCACAGGGCTTCGCACAAATGCGCGCCGCTTCCGAGGAATACGGCTGGAATTTGCGCTACGGCGATATCGCGATGATTTTCCGCGGCGGCTGCATCATTCGCGCCCGTTTCCTGCAGAACATCAAAGATGCGTACGATCGCGATCCGGCTCTGAAAAATTTGCTGCTGGACACGTACTTCAAAGGGATCGTCGAAAATTATCAAGACGCTTGGAGAACGGTCGTGCAGACGGCAGTCGCTTACGGCGTACCGGTACCGGGATTCGCAAGCGCGCTTTCGTATTACGACAGCTATCGCACGGAGCGCCTGCCGGCTAACTTGCTGCAAGCACAGCGCGACTACTTCGGCGCGCATACGTTCAAACGCGTAGACAAAGAAGGAACGTTCCACTTCAATTGGATGGACAATTAAGAAGAAGGCGGGAGCAAGCCATGTGCGGCCTCGTACAGCCATGTGCGCAAACGCTCGGTTTCCCCATAGCTGCCGCGATGAATAAGAAGCATGGCGATTTCCGCGAAGGAATGGAAATTATTTAACAATCGTGGCTGAGATAGATCCAATAATGCCGGGTCTTTATCAGCCACCTTTTTTTTAATAAATTCCAGCACCCAGACGATATCGTCTTTGCAGAGCGGATGTGCCGGATCAAGGATACGCTCCAATCGAGCGGCAGTCGGATTCGGTGTAGCACCGGGCGTGCGCGAGGGTTTGGGTACCACGGGCTGCATCGTTTTCAGCTCCTTCGTCTACCAAAATATCAATTGCATTATCATCTTTACGACAAAACTTATATTTTTATACATGGAACGGAAATTAGCAGATCTGTGAGGTGAGCCGGATGAATCCGAAGCGGAACAACATCGTATTGATCGGATTTATGGGAACGGGCAAATCGACGGTAAGCCGGGTGCTCGCCGAACGGCTCGGGTGGCAATCCATCGATACCGATGCGGAAATCGAGCGGCAAGAAGGCAGGACAATTGCTGAAATGTTTGCTGCAGATGGTGAAGCGTATTTTCGAAATATCGAAACCCGTGTCATTGCCGAAGTGATGTCCGGCAAAGATCAAGTCGTTTCGACCGGTGGCGGCGCCGTCTTGGCGGAGCCGAACCGGCAGGCGATGCTTGCCGGCGGCTGCGTCGTGGCGCTTACGGCCGATCCGGACGTTATAATCGAACGGGTGCGCAGAGACGAGAAGCGGCCGCTGCTTCAAGGTGACGTCAGCGAGCGGGTTCATACGCTGCTGGCGAACCGCATAACGGCATATGACTTCGCCGATATAAAAATAGATACCTCCCAATTGACTGTAGAAGCCATTGTCGGTATCATTTTGGAGCGGTACCGCGAAGAAGCTACGCTTCGTTAGCCCATTCGAGCATACCGCCGGTCATATTTTTCAAGCCTTCGAAACCGATGGACTGCAAATAATCGCATGCTTTGCCGCTGCGTCCGCCGCTCCGGCATACGAGAATAATTTCGCCGCTGCGCGGAATTTCCTGGTGACGCTGCGGGATTTGTCCGAGCGGGATATGCTTTGCGCCCGGGATCATACCTTGCGCGACTTCGTCATCCTCGCGGACGTCGATCAGGTTCAATGTTTCTCCATTCGCGATGCGTCGCTTGATCTCCGCAGGAGTAATGGTGCCGACTGTATTCATGAAGCGCCTCCAACCTGTTATAAGTGAATTCATTATTATCTTAAAAGTTATTTCTGAAGGTGTCAACGCAGCGAAGACTGCGCTGTCCCAAGGAGATACAACGGTCAGGAAAGAGGCGTGTTTATGGTTTATTGGGTAGTCGGCGCTGCCGGCATATTCGGTGCGATAAGCAGATTTTTGCTAGGCGACGCCGTACATCGCTTATGGGGCGGGGCTTTTCCGTACGGCACGCTGCTCATTAATTTGCTGGGAAGCTTGCTGCTAGGCGCTTTGCTCCAATATGCCGTACTCCGTTCGCTTTCCCATTTGGTGAAGGAAGCGATCGGAACCGGATTTATCGGTTCATTTACGACATTTTCGGCGTTCAGCGCGGAGTCGATGGGATTGCTGCGGCAGCACCATTATGTAGCCGCGATCTGCTATATCATGCTGAGCTTATGGGGCGGATGGCTCATGGCATGGGCAGGAGACGGGATCGTCAGGCTCGCTGCATCGCGGATGCATAAGGCGGGAGGCGACCCGACGTGAACGAGTCGCTGTATAGCATGAACTTATGGGATCAAGCCATTCGGCTGGCCGCAATCGGCTTGGGAGGCGCGCTCGGGGCGGTATGCCGTTACGGTATCGGACGCATGTTCGCAGCACGTTATTCCGGACCTTTTCCGCTTGGCACATTGCTGATCAACCTTTCCGGTTCGCTGATCCTTGGCTGGCTGCTCGGCGCGGGATTCGGCGGCGGAGCCGATCCTTACGATCCGTTCTACTTATTGTGCGGGACGGGGTTTCTCGGCGGTTTTACGACATTTTCTACCTTGAACGTACAAGTAGTCCAGCTTGCCCGCAGCAAGGAACGGCGACGACTAACGCTGTATCTGGGTGCGTCCTATACGCTCGGCATCGGCTTGGCATTTGCCGGGTACGGGTTGGGGCAATGGACAATGACATCATAATATTTGAAGGAGAGCGATACGAATGGATATGATCGTTACACCAACGGCCGAGCTAAAAGGGGAAATCAATGCGTTATCCTCGAAAAACTACACGACGCGATACTTGCTCGTTGCCGCTTTAGCGGAAGGGACAAGCACGATTTATTATCCCGCGCACAGCGAGGATAGTGATGCGATGCGCCGCTGTATCCGCGATTTGGGCGCCGTCATCGAAGAAGATGAAGAAAAAATCGTCATTACCGGCTTCGGCCGAAATCCGAAACACGCGAGCGAATTGAATGTGGGCAATGCCGGGGCCGTACTTCGTTTCTTGATGTCGGTGGCAGCATTTTGCCCTGAATTGACTTTCGTGAACACCTATCCGGAGTCGCTTGGCAAACGCCCGCATGACGACTTGATCGAATCGCTCTCGCAAATGAATGTATCCGTCGATCACAATAATGGCAAACTGCCGATCACGATTCGCGGCGGCAATCCGAAGGGCGGCAAAATTACGGTTTCCGGCAATGTCAGCTCGCAGTTTCTGAGCTCTCTGTTGTTCGTAACGCCATTGCTTGATGAAGACAGCGAAATCGAAGTGCTGCATGACCTGAAATCGAAGGTCGTCGTCGGCCAAACGCTCGAGGTCATGGAACAAGCGGGTATTATTGTTCACGCGAGCGAGGATTACATGCATTTAAAAGTGCCGGGAAGGCAAAAATATGCCGCGAAAGAGTATATCGTGCAAGGGGATTACCCGGGCTCTGCGGCGGTGCTTGCCGCTGCGGCCGTCACGCAATCCGACGTACGCTTGCTGCGGCTGATGGAGAACAGCAAACAGGGCGAGCGGGCGATCGTGGATGTGCTGCGCACGATGGGGGTTCCGCTCACGCATGAGAATAACGTTGTTCACGTTCGCGGCAACGGGAAGCTGAAGGCGCTTGAATTCGACGGCGACGCGGCGACGGACGCGGTGCTGGCGATGGTTGCGGCAGCGGTATTTGCCGAAGGCACTTCGCGCTTCTATAACGTAGAAAATTTGCGGTATAAAGAATGCGACCGGATTACCGACTATTTGAACGAGCTCCGTAAGGCGGGAGCCCATGTTGAAGAACGGCGCAGCGAAATTATCGTCCATGGCCGTCCGGAAGGCGTGGAGGGCGGCGTCGAAATCGACGCGCATTACGATCACCGCGTCATTATGGCATTGACGGTCGTCGGATTGCGGGCGAAGCAGCCGATTCGGATCCGGGACGCCCACCATGTCGCCAAGTCGTACCCGATTTATTTTGACCATCTCAAAGCGTTGGGCGCACAGGTGGAATGGGTTGAGTCCAAAGCTTAATCGTACGCAATGATCAATATAGAGGAGGCTTGCAGGATGACTTTTGAAAACCCGTCGAGGGATGAAATCAAACAATTGCTCCTGAACGCGCAAACGATCGCCGTCGTCGGATTGTCCGATAATCCGGAGCGCGTTTCGCATATGGTGTCCGAAGCGATGCAGAAGAAGGGATACCGGATCATTCCGGTGAATCCGAATGCGGAGCAAATTTTAGGCGAAAAAAGCTATGCTTCCTTAAAGGACATTCCGGAGAAGGTGGATGTCGTCAACGTATTCCGCCGCAGCGAGCACGTCGTCCCGTTCGCCGAGGAAGCCGTTGAAATCGGAGCAAAAGTATTCTGGCTGCAGCTTGGGATCGCGAATGAGGAAGCGGCCGATATTGCACGGCAAGGCGGCCTTACTGTCGTGATGGACCGCTGCATTAAAGTAGAAGACTCGATTCTGCTGCCGCATGGCAAAACGAATGCGTGATCGGCTCTCCCTCCGGCAGGCGCTGCGCGTATACCTCGTCATGGGGCTGGGCGACGGCGAAGCGCCTGCTCTCGAGATCGCAAAGCTTGCGATCGAAGGCGGCGTGACGATGATCCAGCTGCGCGAGAAGAAGGCGCCGCTGCACCGGGTACTCTCCGAAGGGCGGGCCCTTCGGGAGTTATGCCGGGAACGCGGCGTGCCGTTTCTCGTCAACGACCGCGTCGATGTAGCCATGCTGCTTGAAGCCGACGGCGTTCATGTCGGTCAGGACGATATCCCCTACGCGGATGCGCGCCGATTGCTCGGCGACGAAGCGATTATCGGCGTATCGGCCGGCACGCCGGAAGAAGCGGCCAAGGCGATAGACGACGGAGCCGACTATCTCGGCGTCGGAGCGGTTTACGCTACCGGCACGAAAGCCGATGCGGGAGCGCCGATCGGAACGGAGCTTATTCGCAGCATCCGCAGCAAGTCCGCAATCCCTATCGTTGGGATCGGCGGAATTACGGCGGACAATGCAATGAACGTGATCGATGCGGGTGCCGACGGCATAGCCGTCGTGTCTGCGATTACGCGCGCAGCCGATCCGCTCCAGGCGGCCTCCGCGCTGCGCCGTATCGCGGACGGCAGAAGCTAGACCCAGCAGTATCCAACATAAAAACAAACTCCTCAAGAGACAATAAGAAAGGCTTCAGGATCGAGACAATGCATGTTTCAGTGCGTCCATCGGGGCGTATCCGGAGCGGGCGGGATCGGCCATGAAGACTTTCATCTTTTGAGGAGGCACTCCCTTGTATCAACAATCCTTTCATACTGCGAACTATCGCGGCAACCAACCTGGACATGACAACTACCTTCGTTCGGATTCCAATCAACCGCAACAACATTTCGGCGGTTCGCAAGTAACTTCGCAATATCGCGGACCACAACGCGCTTATCAGCCTGTCGGTTACGTGCAATCCGCATACGACCAAAGCCAGCAATCCCGGAACCAGTCGTTTGGCCAAACGAGCGGTTACTCTTCTTTCAGCCCAAGCCAATTTGCTCAGTCGCAAAGCTTCGCTTCTTCCGGCTACAGCCAGTCTTCGCAATATGCGAACCCACAATCGTTCCATACGGCGAACTATCGCGGCAACCAAGCTGGACATGACCAATACCTCCGTTCGGACGCAAGCCAACCTAGCAGCTTCGGCACTAGCGTAGCCCAGTCCGTCAATGCTTTCAACGCAGGGTATCGTACGAGCACATTTAACCGATTCTAAGCCAAAACACGCAGCGGGCATTTATGTTCGCTGCGTGTTTTACTCCAGCGCCCAATCGACAAATGAAGCGGAGGTATACCGATGCAGAACTCACCCGCGAATCAAACGACGTCAAACCGTAACGTATTGACCGATAAGGAATTGCATTACATCAAAGACTTTTTGTCGTGGGAGCTTCTCGCGATGAAAAAATGCAGCGAGGCGGCTTCGCGCTGCACCGACCTTCAAATTCAAAACACGATCAAGGAAGCCGGCCGCAAGCACCAGCAGCATTACGATACGCTGCTGTCCCATTTGCAAACCACCGTTACGTTATAAGCCGCTCCCATTTCGTCAAGGAGGATGAACGCATGCCGGTTACTCTGGAAATGCCGCAGACGGGCCAGCTTCCGCAAGTGAAGGGGCCGGAAATGAACGAACGCGACTGGATCAACGATATTTTGTCGATGGAAAAAAGCATGACGAACGGGTATAACGTAGGTCTGAACGAAATGCAAAATCCGAAGCTTCATCAGGATGTGCAAAATATTTTGATCGACCTTCACGGCGAGCAGTATAAGCTGTTCGACGTCATGTTTTCCAAAGGCTGGTATAAGATGAAAACGGCCGAAGCCCAGGAAATCAGCCAAACGGCAACTCAATTTTCCAATTATAAAACCCAATTTCCCAAGCTTTAATTCATATCGGATGATCGGCCGATCAGGCACCCTCTGAATGCAGGGGGTGTTTCGTTTTTGTTTAATCCTTTTGACAAATGGGCGGATAAGCTTTACCATCGTATCATAAGATCAGCACGCTGATTGATTTCTAATCTCCGCAGTCACGGTAAGGAGGAGTAAGGTTTGAACTTAATGGGAAACCTGCAGCAATTAGGCAGGGCGCTCATGCTGCCGATGGTGACGCTTCCGGCTGCGGCAATCTTGATCAGCCTCGGCTCTTTACCATGGAACCAGACCGGATTTGGCGACTTTGGCGATTTGTTAGTCCATGCAGGCGATACGATTTTTACATATTTGCCGTTTATTTTCGCCGTAGGCGTCGCGCTGGGACTGACGAACAATTCGGGAACCGCCGGTATGGCAGCATTTGTCGGTTTTTTGATTTTTCAATTTTCAATCGAGCGTTATGCAGGTTCCGAATTTCAACCCGGCGTACCCGGCGGAATCGTCATCGGAATCATGGCAGCGTTATCCTATTATCGCTTCAAAGATATAAAACTGCCGGAATATATTCAATTTTTCGGCGGGCCGCGGTTTGTCCCTTTGTTTATGAGCTTTGCGGCGGTATTGTTCGCCGGCATTTTGATTTCGGTCGGGCCTTATTTGCAGCACGCCTTGGAATCCATCAGCGCATGGCTGCTCGGACTCGGCGGATTCGGCGCTTTCCTGTACGGCATGCTGCACCGGCTGCTCGTTGCTTTCGGACTGCACCATATTTTGAACAACTTCATGTGGTTTCAAGTCGGCACGTATCATGGCGCGAACGGCCAAGTGATTTACGGCGATTTGCCGCGGTTTTTCGCGGGAGATCCTAACGCGGGCATTTATATGGCGGGCTTGTACCCGACGATGATGTTCGCCATTCCGGCCATTGCGCTGGCGATTATCCAAGAGGCTCGCGAGGACCTGAAGCCGAAAATTCGGGCGACGTTTCTGACGGCGGCGCTCGCTTCGTTTCTGACCGGCGTGACGGAGCCGATCGAATTTGCATTTTTGTTCGTAGCCCCTTATTTGTTCGTTGTTCACGCGGTATTGTCGGGACTATCGATGTGGATTGCGCAGGCGCTTGACATTCACCACGGGTTTTCGTTTTCAGCCGGCGCGATCGATTTTATTATTAACGCCCATTTGTCCAAAAACGGTTATTTGCTGATCCCGATTGGGATTGCCTACGGAATCGTTTATTATTTCATGTTCCGCTGGGCAATTCGGCGGTATCGCATCCCGACACCGGGCCGGGAAGAAGGTTCATCGCTCGACGATTGGGCGGGAGACATTCCTTATCGTTCGCCGCTCATCTTGCAGGCGCTTGGCGGCAAAGAGAACATCAAGACGATGGAAGCGTGCATAACCAGGCTGCGGCTGACTCTTGTCAACGACAAAAGGCTCGATATCAACGCCCTGCGCAATCTTGGCGCAGCCGGCGTCATTCGGCTCGGCGGGGGCAATGTTCAAGTCGTATTCGGCACGTTCTCCGAACTCATACGCGAGGAGATCATGAAAGTGGTGCGTAGGGACGTAAAACAAGTGTTATTCAGCTCGCCGGTGCAAGGACGGATGATTCCGCTTGAGGATGTGCCGGATCAGATATTCGCGGGCAAGCTGGTCGGCAACGGGGTTGCGTTCATGCCCGACAAAGGCGAGCTCGTTTCGCCGGTTGCCGGCAAAGTCATGCATATTTATCCGACGCTTCACGCCGTGGGGATCGCAACCGCCGAAGGGCTTGAAGTACTGCTGCATATCGGCATCGACACGTCGCATCTGAAAGGCAAATGGTTTACTTCGCACATTCAGGTCGGCGATGAGGTGAAGGCGGGACAATTGCTGATTCGTTTCGATTTGGCCAATGTCCGCAAAAATTGCAAGTCGATGGCTACGCCGATGGTCATTACGAATCCGGATAAAGTAAAATCGTGGAGCTTCGCCCCTTATAAAGCGGTGAAAAAAGGCCAGGCGTCGGTCATGTCCGTCGTCATGAAGGAGAACGCGGTCGAAGGGGGAGAACATCATGGTTAACGGCATCGGCGCTTCGGCGGGAATCGCCATCGGCAAGGCATTCGTTCTGCCGCATTGGGAGTGGGAGCTTCCCGATCAGCGCATCGACGTCACTGACATGGCTATGGAATTCGAACGGCTGTACGAGGGAGTTCGTACTTCCAAAAACGAGCTGGAATTTATTAAGAAGGAAATTTCCGATCTAGTCGGCTACGAAGAATCGAATATATTTGACGCTCATCTCGCTATATTGGAAGACCCGGTGTTCATGAACGAGATTCAAGGTATCATTCAGCGGCAATATAAGGCCGCGGAGGTTGCCGTGAAGGAAGTCATCGATCATTTTGTCACGATGTTCGATCTATTGGATGACGACTATATGAAGGAACGCGCGCTTGATATCAAGGATGTCGGAAACCGGCTGCTCAAGCATCTGCTCGGCGCACCGGAAGTAACGCTTCCATCCGATACGCAGCCATATATTCTGGTTGCCAAGGAGCTGTCGCCGTCCCAACTGGCGCATTTGAACCCTACCAATGTGCTCGGCATCGTCACGATGATGGGGGGCAAAACCTCGCACTCCGCGATCATGGCGCGTGCGATGGGCATTCCTTTTGTGCTTGGGTTGGAAGGCAAACTGGACAATCCGATTCAGACGGGAGATTTTCTTGTCGTCGACGGCGAGGAAGGCATCGTTCATATTAACCCGGAGGAAGAGACCGTACAGCAATACGTGAACCGTCAGGCAAGGCTGCGCGAATGGAACAGCCGGCTGCAGACGCTGATCTCCGTTCCGGCCCGGACCGCTGACGGCTTCGAAGTGCACTTGGATGCCAATATCAGCTCCGTGAAGGATCTGGAGCTGGCGTTGCAGTATAATGCCGCGGGCGTCGGTTTGTTCCGTACCGAATTTTTGTATATGGACCGCGATACGTTTCCGAAGGAAGACGAACAGTATGAAGTTTACCGTTCCGCCGCCGAGAAGCTTGAAGGCCGACCTTTGATTATTCGTACGCTGGATATCGGGGGAGACAAGGAATTGGATTATTTTCCGCTGCCGGAATCGGAAAATCCGGTGCTCGGCTATCGTTCGATCCGGATCAGCCTCGACCGCAAGGAAATGTTCAAAACCCAATTGAAGGCGATTTTGCGGGCGAGCCATCACGGCAACGTCAAAGTGATGTATCCGATGATTTCCTCGCTTGATGAAATTCGCGGCGCGAACGCATTGCTTGAGCAGGCGAAACAGGAACTGACCGCTCAAGGAAAGCCGTACAATGAAAAGATCGAGGTCGGCATTATGATCGAGGTGCCCGCCGCCGTTGTCATCGCCGATTATTTGGCGGAGGAAGTCGACTTCTTCAGCATCGGCACCAACGACCTTGTCCAATATGTGCTGGCGGTTGACCGGATGAACGAGCAAATTGCACATTTGTACGATCCGTTTCATCCGGCGGTTTTGCGCATGCTGAAGGCGACGGTTGATGCGGCGAAGCGCCAAGGCATCCATGTCGGCGTATGCGGCGAAATGGCCGGCGACGTTAAAGCCGTACCGATCTGGCTCGGGCTTGGCGTTCAGGATTTGAGCATGTCGGTGCAATCGATGCTGCCGGTCAAAAACCGGATCTTGGAAAGCGATGCGGACGTTTGCAAGCAGCTTGTCGAGCAGGTGCTCGCTTGCCGGACGAGCGAACAAATCGGCAAGCTGCTGGGCGATTTTTCGGAGCGGCATTTTTCGAAAGCGAATTGAAACAGACAATAGAGGAGTGGATTGGAATGGAACTGTCAGGCTTCAAAGTACTTGCGCTTGTCGACGAAGAATTCGAGGATTTGGAGATGTGGTATCCGGTGTACCGGCTGCGTGAAGCCGGCGCACAGGTGGATCTGGTCGGACCGAAGGGCGGAACTGTATATCACGGCAAATACGGCGTTCCGCTGACGACGGATTATTCGTTCGACGACGTGCAGTCCGCCGATTATATCGGATTGTATGTTCCCGGCGGCTGGGCGCCGGACAAATTGCGCCGTTACGCAAAAGTGCTGCAGCTCGTACAGGAATTTCACAACGACGAGAAGCCGATCGCTCAAATTTGCCATGCGGGCTGGGTATTGATATCGGCCAAAATATGCAAAGGCTATACGATGACTTCGACTCCGGGCATTAAGGATGACATCGAAAACGCCGGCGCGACATGGGTTGACGAAGAGGTTGTCGTGGACCGTAATATCGTCTCCGGACGGCGTCCGCCGGATTTGCCGGCCTTCACGAAAGCTTTTGTCGACGTGCTGGCGAGCAAAGCAGGAAAGCGGACAGTATGATGCGGGCAAAGCGATTGCTCCACTTTATTCCGGCCATCGTTGTGATGGCCTTTATTTTTTATGCGTCAAGTCGCACCGGGGACGATTTGAATACGCTGTTGCCCTTTTTCCATACGTTGTTTCCTCAAATGAGCAGCTTCGACTGGGGACATTTTATCGCTTATTTCGGCTTGGCTTTAAGTTTCTACTGGGCGCTCGGATCCTTGTCGACGACATGGAAGGGCAAGCTGCTCGTTATTGCCCTGTGTGTTGTATACGGGGTCACGGACGAGTATCATCAGACGTTCGTCGCCGGACGTTCGCCCGATGTCGCCGACCTGCGCAACGATGCGATCGGCGCGGCGCTCGCCATGCTGGCGACGACGATTCCCGCTTTCGAGCGCACGTACAAGAAGCTAAGATTGTAGCTTCGGTGCGGTAAAAAATACTATCTCTCTCGTTGAAGGAGTTAAACGAGGAAGGTCGAATATACATCTTACATACATAGTTAGGTCGTATAGTCGGCGAAGGAGAGGGTCGTGTTGCTGAAAGTTTGCAAGTGCGGTATAGAGATGGAAGTCAAGCTTAGGACGGTCATCTATTCCAATAAGGTTGAGATCGATAACGTGCCGATCTTTTCATGTTCATCCTGTAACCGCAGCGAGGTTCTCCCGGAAGTGAAGCCGGACTTGACCGGATTGATCGCAACGCTCGGCGTAGATCCAGAGCGCCAATCACTGTTGTTCAACGATATCAATGAAGTGTCGAACTTGATGTTCCGCGTATCGGAGAAGGATCAAGTCAATCAATCCATCAGTGCCATCATCGAGGAACGGGTGAACCAGCTTCTCGATATGCTTCTGCTTGCCGGGTCGATCGGCGATCAGCAATGGGCCGAAGAAATCCGCAATCGTTTGTCGCAAATCGCAAGCTATTCGACGTCCGGTTATCGGATGTAACATTATCAGCGCCCGAATGTTTACGGTTCCCCGTAAGGATAAGGGCGTTTCGTGTCACATCAATGAAGTTGGAATTTTGTCGGAATCCTGCCCACAGGTTGCGAAAAGGTCGAAATTATCGTATCATTGACGTAATATGGAATGGACGAAAAAAAATTTTTTGTTATTGGAGAGAAGAACGTGACGGTAACGATATATGATGTAGCACGAGAAGCTGGAGTATCGATGGCCACGGTTTCACGGGTCGTGAACAATAACCCGAATGTGAAGCCGCAGACGCGTAAAAAGGTATTTGAAGCGATCGAACGATTAGGATACCGTCCGAATGCGGTCGCCCGCGGATTGGCAAGCAAAAAAACAACGACTGTCGGCGTCGTCATTCCCGATATTTCGAATCCGATCTTTTCGGAGGTTGCCCGCGGTATCGAGGATATAGCGAATATGTACCACTATAATATTATTTTGTGTAACGCCGACAAGAAGAAGGATAAGGAAATCCGCGTCATCAACACCCTGCTTGAAAAACAAGTGGACGGGCTGTTGTTCATGGGCGGTGCCGTAACGGACGAGCATATTCAAGCTTTCCAAACCTCTTCCGTGCCGATCGTTTTGTGCGCGACTTCCGACGAGAGCGGTACGATTCCTTCGGTCGATATCGATCATCAGAAAGCGGCTTATGACGCCGTGGAAACGCTGATCAAGGAAGGACATCGCGATATCGCGATGATTAGCGGTACGCTGCAGGATCCGTCCAATGGATATGCCCGTTTCCACGGATACAAGAATGCATTGGAAGCAGCCGGCTTGAATTACGATGAAAATTACGTTCGGATCGGAAACTACCGGTATGAATCCGGTATCGATGCGATGAAATATTTCCTGGAATTGAAGAAACGACCTACGGCCGTGTTTGCCGCAACGGACGAAATGGCGATCGGCGCCATCCATTGCATTCAAGATGCTGGCTTAAAAGTGCCGCAAGACATTTCCGTGATTAGCGTGGACAACATTCGCATGGCTTCGATGGTACGTCCGCAGCTGACGACGGTCGCTCAGCCGATGTACGATATCGGCGCCGTATCGATGCGATTGCTGACGAAGCTGATGAAGAAGGAAACGGTAGAGAACACGCGTGTTGTATTGCCGCACGAAATCATAACGAGACTTTCCGTGGCTCATGCATAATGAGCCTTTTCTGTTGACTGATTGTGATGAACGAAAGTGAGGATGCCATTCGGATGAGCTATAACAAAATCGGATTAATCGGCGCAATGAACGAGGAAATCGAGCGCATATTGGAGCATATGGAGCAAGCGAACAAAACGGTGAAAGCCGGGATCGCATATTATGAAGGACAATTTGCCGGAAAGCGGGTCGTCCTGTGCAAATCCGGCGTCGGTAAAGTGAATGCGGCGGTTTGTACGCAAATTTTGATCGATCACTTCGGCGTGGATTCGATCCTATTCACCGGCGTAGCGGGGGCGGTAGACCCCGCGCTGGAGATCGGCGATATCGTCGTTTCATCGACTTGCCTGCAGCATGACGTGGACGTCACGGCGTTAGGCTTTGCTCGCGGCGTGATCCCGTTCCAGGACGTTTCGGAATACGCTGCGGACGGCAAGCTTGTCGAAGCGGCCTGCGGCGCAACGGAGAAGCTGTACGGCAAATTCGTCAAAGGCAAAGTATTGTCCGGCGACCAGTTCGTTGCCAGCCGCGAAGCCGTTAAATCGCTGTACGACGAGTTGTCGGGCGCTTGCACGGAGATGGAAGGCGCTTCCGTGGCGCAAGTATGCCATATGAACGGCACGCCGTTCGTTATCATCCGCTCCATGTCGGATAAAGCGGACGGTTCGGCCCATGTGAACTTTAACGAATTCACGGTACTTGCGGCTGATCGTTCGTATCGCATTATCGAAGAGATGCTGGGTCAGCTGTAAGATTCGGCTCACATCAACGATATGCTCATCATAGAAACGGACCCATCGCATCTAGCGCTGGGTCCGTCTTATGTTTAGGATATTACGGAATGTATTGCATGGCGATTTCCGTGGTTTGCGTATTTTTCTCCGTAATCGCTTCGCGACGGGGCATGGCCGGCCATACGGAGATGTCGTCCAGCCACGTCGTCGGCATCGGCACCGGCGCATTTCTTTGCCAGAACGCGTGCCATTCGGCCGGTAGCGGCAAAAGCGGGTCGCGGCGTATGGCTTCCATCAGCGGATGGTCCGACATTTCCAGCCAGAGCATGCTCCATGCCCGCGGGACGACCCGCCATATGTCGTATCCGCCGCCGCCGAGTGCAATCCAACGTCCGTTACAAACTTGGTGAGCCAAGTCATGAATGATGCGCGGCATCTCCGCATAAATATTCATGCTGCAATGAATATGGGACAACGGATCGAAGGCATGCGCATCGCAGCCATGCTGGCTGATGATCACGTCGGGTTTGAAGAAAGCGGTTACCCTTTCGATGGATGTACGAAAGTTGGCAAGCCACGATTCATCCTCCGTGTAAGGTTCCAGCGGAATGTTATAGCAATATCCGAACCCGGTGCCGTCGCCGCGTTCGTTAACGGCGCCGGTTCCGGGAAACAGATATTTGCCGGTTTCGTGTATCGAATACGTGCATACGTCCGGTTCGGTATAAAACGACCACTGCACGCCGTCGCCGTGATGGACATCCGTATCGATGTAAAGGACTTTGCCGCCATAGTGCTGTCTTATGTAAGCTATTGCGACAGAGGCGTCATTGTAAACGCAAAAGCCGGAGCCCCGGTTCGCCATCGCATGATGCAATCCGCCGCCCAAATGGAGCGCGTGGGGACGCTTGCCGGACATGACAAGCTCCGCCGCTTCGATCGAGCCGCCGACAATGGTGGACGTCGCTTCGTGCATACCGGGGAAAAATGGCGTGTCCTCCGTATGCAGACCGAACTTTTCGGCTTTTTCCTGCCATGACTCGTTAGGTACATCCACGCTTAACGCTTTCACCGCATCGATGTAAGATTGCCCGTGAATCCAGAGCAATTCGTCATCGGCCGCCTTGCGGGGGCGGTATATGTCATCCAGTGCAAGCGCCCCGGATTTGTGCAGCAAATCGATCGCCATCGTCACCCGCTGCTGATTGAACGGATGCTCGGAGTTAAAACGGTATTTCAACGTATCCTCGTGATATATAAATGCGGGTTTTGCGGACATTCCTTATCGAACCCCCTATTGGTACATCAGTACATAAACCGCTGGCGAAAACGAACGCGGTCGAATTTTTCCTCGGACGAAAGCGGGACCCGCTTGCCGATGCGCACCATCAGGCAATTGGCCGGATGAGAGCATATTTCCGGATCGTCCGTCGCATACCAGATCATGCCGACGGATTCCATGAGCTTTTCCATCATTTTGCGATACTCCCAGACGTTCAACCCGCTTCCTTCCAAATCCCAGTGCCAATAATATTCGGTCGTAAACACGATCAAATTTTCCATTTGGTCTTCCAGAAACGCCGTTTGGATCATCAGCTTGCCGAGTCCGACCCCGCGGTAGTCTTTGGCGACCTCGATTGCCCCGAGCTCGATTAAATCCGGCATATTGCCATCCGACCAGCTTTCCATTTCATCCGGGCAGTGAAAGGTGACATAACCGACGATCATTTCTCCGTGCCTCGCAACGATGATACGCCCCTCCGGCAGTCCGGCAATTTCGATTAGAGCTTCGTGCTGCTCGTGGGGACGGCGAAATGCGCGCAAATCGGCGTGCATCGTAAGCTTGCGCAGCTCCTCGCCGCTCACCGGTCCTTCAACGATCAACGTCTCGCCGCGAAACGGGACGCTTGTCGCATGATACAATTTGATGTATTCCACAACAGCAGCTCCTTTTCGTTATCTCTACTCACTTATAGCAAAAAAACGAATGTTTGAAAAGCGATAGGCGAATACGAAACGTTATGCTATAATAGTCATGCCATAAAATGTACATATTTTTTGGCATCGGGTTTCACCATATGAAACGCATGTCCCAACCCATATTGTTGTAAGCGTTAACTGAAAGCGGTATAAGAGTCAGGTATGCATTTATTTGTCAATAGGAGGAGATCAGAGATGGGCAACTTGCAAGGTGAAGTGGTAGCCGTAACGGCGGCCAACTCGAATTTGGGCAATTATGAAGAAACGTATGCGTCGTTTCGTTGGGAAGAGGTAGAAAAGGCGTTTTCCTGGCATGAAACGGGCAAAGTCAACATGGCGTACGAGGCGATCGACCGTCATGCCGCATCAGCGAAAAAAGATAAAATCGCGCTGTATTATAGCGACAATCAACGAGAAGAAAAATATACGTTTGAAGAGATGAGCAAGAAATCGAACCAATTCGCGAACGTGCTGCGAAACCACGGCGTGAAGAAGGGTGATCGCGTCTTTATCTTTATGCCGCGTACCCCGGAACTTTATTTCTGCTTGTTCGGCGCGCTCAAGATCGGCGCGGTTGTTGGCCCGCTGTTCGAAGCGTTCATGGAAACCGCGGTACGCGACCGTTTGCAGGATAGCGGCGCGATTGCGATCATTACGACGCCGGCCTTGAAGGAGCGGGTTCCCCGCGCGGATTTGCCAGAGCTGAAGCACGTCGTTCTTGTCGGCAACGATGTGGGTGCAGGTGAAGACGAAATCGATTATTATGCGGAAATGGCGCAAGCCTCGGATCAAGCCGAAATCGAATGGCTGGACCGCGAGGACGGGCTTATTCTTCATTACACCTCCGGTTCAACAGGTAAGCCGAAAGGCGTATATCATGTTCAAAATGCAATGATCCAACACTATTATACCGGCAAAATCGTACTTGATTTGCAAGAAAACGACGTGTACTGGTGTACGGGCGACCCAGGCTGGGTTACGGGTACTTCGTACGGCATTTTTGCGCCTTGGCTGAACGGCGCAACGAACGTCATTCGCGGCGGACGGTTCAATCCGCAAGACTGGTACAAAACAATCGAGAAGTATGGCGTTACCGTCTGGTACAGTGCGCCAACCGCGTTCCGCATGCTGATGAGCGCAGGCGACGAAATCGTGGCACAGTCCAATCTGTCCAGCCTCCGTCATGTACTCAGCGTAGGTGAGCCGCTTAATCCGGAAGTCGTCCGTTGGGGCCTGAAAGTGTACAAACAGCGTATTCACGACACGTGGTGGATGACGGAAACGGGCGCTCAGCTCATTTGCAATTATCCATGCATGCCGATCAAACCGGGATCGATGGGGCGTCCGATTCCAGGCGTACAAGCTGCTATTATCGATGACAGCGGCAATGTGCTCCCTCCATACCGCATGGGCAACCTGGCCGTTAAAACGCCATGGCCGTCGATGATGCGAAAAATTTGGAACAATCCGTCCAAATATGAAGAATATTTCCGCCTTCAAGGCTGGTATGTATCGGGAGATTCCGCTTATATGGATGAAGACGGTTATTTCTGGTTCCAAGGACGAGTTGACGATGTCATCAATACCGCCGGTGAGCGGGTAGGTCCTTTCGAGGTCGAAAGCAAGCTCGTCGAGCATCCGGCCGTTGCGGAAGCGGGCGTCATCGGCAAGCCGGATCCGATCCGGGGCGAAATCATTAAAGCGTTTATTTCCTTGCGTGAAGGGTTCGAGCCTTCCGAGGAGCTGAAAGCGGAGATCGCCAAGTTCGTCAAAGAAGGAATGTCCGCTCATGCGGCGCCAAGAGAGATCGAATTCAAAGACAAACTGCCGAAAACGCGCAGCGGCAAAATTATGCGCCGCGTGCTGAAGGCGTGGGAATTGAATTTGCCGACGGGAGACCTGTCCACAATCGAAGATTAATCCGAAATTGGTGTTGACGTTTCTCCGTGAATCTTGTAATATCGACTTTGTCAAGGATAATTGAATAAGCACGGACAATAACATGTTACCGAAAGGGCATTCGTTATTGAAGCTTTAACAAGCTTCTATAACGATGCCCTTTTTTTGTTGTTCATTCGTGCTTTCAGGAGGAGAGGGGGCCAAACAGCAAGCTCATAAAACAGCTAGATCTTGGGAATGATGACGAAAGATCAACAAAAAAGGGAGCGAGGTAATCAGAGATGAAGAAGTTGATCACTATGATTTCCGTATTCGTGCTTATTTTAACGTTGGCCGCAGGTTGCGCGGGCAAGAAGGAAGAGGCCAAGCCGGAAACAGGCACAACGACAGATACCGGCAAAGAAGGAAAGCTGACTGGCGACTTTGAAATTCAATATTTTGTAGGCGGTTACGGCGACAAATGGTGGAAGAAGGTTATTGCCGACTTTGCGGCGCTTCATCCCGATCTGAACATCAAAGAGAGCGCCGGCCCTAAAATCAACGATCAAATGAAGCCGCGGTGGATTCAAGGCAACCCGCCCGATTTTGTCTATATCGACGGTGCAGGCTCGAACATCCGCCAGATGGTAAAGGACAACCAGCTCGAGGATTTGACGGACTGGATCGGCTCGGCAACCAATATCGACGGCGATAAAATTTTGGATCTGCTTGCATCCGCACCCGAGAAATTCGACGGCGACAAAATTTATGGTGTTCCGCTCGTTTTGAACTCCTGGGGTATTTTTTACGACAAAGCGTTGTTTAAAGAAAAAGGCTGGGAAGTGCCTAAAGACTATCAGGCGTTCCTGAAAGTCAGCGAGCAAATTAAGGCAGCCGGCATCAATCCGTTTATCCACACCGGCATGTACCCGTATTACATTCACGGCGGTTTCTTGTTCCCGGCGATCGTATCCGCGAACAACAACGACTGGCACATCCTGCAGGACATTGCCGACTTGAAGGTCGAAGCGCTGGACAATCCGGCGATCAAGACCGCACTGGGCAAAATCGTCGAGATTCGCGATAAAGGCTTTATCGATCCGGGTGCGATCCAATTGAACCATACCGATTCGCAGTCGTTGTTCCTGCAGCACAAGGACGCCTTTATCGTCAACGGCTTGTGGCTGCCGAACGAGATGGCGAAAGACGTGCCTCCGACGTTCGATTTTGGCTTCATGCCATCGATAACGCAGGAACCGGGCGGCAAAATGGTAGCCAACACATCGGTTTCCAACGTTGCGATTGCCAAAAAAGCGAAGAACAAAGAAGCGGCAAAAGCTTTCCTGCAATTCATCTTCTCGAAAGCGCAAGCTTCGCAATGGGCGGAGCTGAGCGGTGCGCCATCCAACATTAAAGGCGACATCAGCTCGTCCAAAGCGCCGAACTATGTGAAGGACGCAGCTAATGCATTGTCCTCCGAAAATACGATCGTCGTTCCGAGCATTACACTGAACGCCGACGTGGAGAAAGTGATGATGGACTCCACCGACGCGGTGACAATCGGCAAAATTACGCCGGACGAATGGATCACGCGCGTCAAAGACGCGATCACGAAAGCGAAAAAATAACGTCGAAGTAGCGGATTTCAGCGGAGGGTGGGGATGCCCAACCCTCCGCAATTTACTGAGAAAGACGGTGAAGCTTGATGAGTTCAGGCGGGAGAATTAGAACGGCCCAATGGAAACGCAACATGTTTATCGCTACGTTTGTTGTTCCTACCTTCCTGTTCTTCTTGTTGTTTATGATTTACCCGGTGTTCAAGGGACTTTATTATTCGTTCTTTGACTGGTCCGGCGGCTCGGAAACGATGAATTTCGTTGGCTTTGACAATTTCAAGGAGCTGCTGAGCGATCCGATATTTTATACTTCGATCGGCAACGACTATTTCCTCGTGGTCGGCAAGGTCATCGGCATTATGATCCTGGCGACTTTCTTTGCTGTAGCGCTTACCCGGTTCGGGCTGCGCAGCGCCGGATTTTTCCGCTCGATCTTCTTTATCCCGAATATTATATCGGTCGTTATTATCGGGGTGTTGTGGAGATTTATCTATAACCCGGAGATCGGCTTCATTAACTCGATTCTGACCGTGCTCACCGGCGAAAAGGTGAATATCGCCTGGCTCGGCTTCCCCGTGCATACGATATGGACGTTTCTGCCGCCAACGATTTGGGCCGGTATCGGCTTCTATATGATTCTAATGATCGCGGCAATCTTGAATATACCGGAGTCGCTGTACGAAGCGGCGAACATCGACGGCGCGACGCAATGGACGCAGCTGTGGCGAATTACGATACCGCTTATTTGGGAGCAGATGAAAATTTCGATCCTGTCGATCGTCATGACGACGCTGAACGGTTCGTTCGTCATCGTGTCCTTGATGACCGAAGGCGGGCCGGACAATACGACACACGTCATGGGCTCGTACTTGTACCAAATCGGGTTTAGGCAATATCATTTCAGCTACGGCGCAACGATCGGCGTCATGATTCTCATTTTGACACTCATCACGACGCTTGTATTGCAGCGGATTATGCGGCGCGATACGGTAGAATTGTCCTAGGGGGAACAAGAGATGAAACAGAAAATAAACAATCCGCTGCTTCGCATTTTGTTTTGGGCGGTCCTCCTCATCTGGTCGGTGCTCGTCATTTATCCGATCGTGTTCAGCATATTCGACTCGCTCAAGAATAACGATCAGTTTATGCGCGGGATGCCTTGGGACCTGCCGAAAACGCCGCTGCTCTGGGAAAATTTCTCTTACGTTTGGCAAAAGTACAACTTCGGCAAATATTTCGTCAACTCTCTGATCGTGACGATTGGCAGTACGTTTCTTGCGCTCATCCTGTCGGCGACAACCGCTTACGTGCTGGGCAGATACAAATTCAAGGGGAGCAACTTCCTTTATCTGACGTACATCTCGGCGATGATGATTCCGCTTGTGCTGGCGTTGATCCCGTTATTTTTCCTGTTGAACGATCTGAATTTGATCAATAACAAATGGGGTTTGATTTTCGTATATACGGCAAGTATTTTGCCTTTTGGCATCTTCGTGCTCGTCGGCTTCTACAAGGCGCTGCCCAAAGACCTTGAAGAAGCGGCCGTCATCGACGGAGCGTCGCATTACGGCACGTTTTTTCGCGTCATGCTGCCTTTATCCCAGCCAGGGCTCATAACCGTTTCGATTTCGAACGTACTCAATATTTGGAACGAATATATTATGGCGGTCGTTTTGACGAACGATCCCGATCAATATACGCTTCCTGTCGGCATTGCCGTCATGCAAGCGGAGATGCAATACCGTACGGAGTGGGGACCGCTGTTTGCGGGTCTGCTCATTTCGATGATTCCCGTATTGATTTTTTACTTCATCTTCCAGCGGCAAATCGCAGGAGGCATCACCGCCGGCGCCGTCAAATAACTCTTTACGTGCGTCCGGTCTTCGATTACTATTCAAGTAATGTTGAATAAAAGCGGGTGGGTCCCATTAATGTGCTGCACTATTTACAGAAAATAGGTCGCTCTCTCATGATTCCGATCGCCGTTTTGCCTGCCGCTTCCATATTGAAGCGAGTGGGCGAAGCGCATTCCGACAACCCGGTTATGCAGCTGATCGTAAACGTATGCAAAGCGGGCGGGGGAGCCATATTCGATAATTTGCCGATAATGTTTGCCATAGGTATCGCGATCGGATTGACGGCGGGGCAAGGGGTAGCTGCGCTCGCCGCAACCGTCGGGTACCTTGTTTTCGTTAAAGTGCTGAACAACTTCGACACGCTCTCCGCAGACGGTCATATTGAGCATTTGGATACAGGGGTTTTGGGCGGAATATTATGCGGGATGATCACCGCTTTCTTATACGAGAAATATAAAGACATCAAGCTGCCGATGGCGATCGGTTTTTTTGGCGGGAGACGATTCGTCCCAATCATTACCTCTATTACGATGGTAGTATTTGGTGTTATAATGGGAATGATATGGCTTCCCGTCCAGGAAGCGATTCGCGCTTTCGGACTATGGATCGTTTCGGCCGGAGGCATTGGGGTCGGCATTTATGGTCTAACAAACAGGCTGCTTATCCCGACTGGGCTGCACCACATCATTAACAATATCGCTTGGCTGCAGATCGGAGAATTTACGTCGGAGACCGGGCAAATCGTTCACGGCGATCTGGCGCGTTATTATGCCGGAGATCCGCAGGCGGGCATGTTCATGACGGGATTTTACCCTGTCATGATGTTCGGATTGCCCGGCGCCGCACTGGCCATGGTCCGTACGGCTTATTCCCATCGCAAAGCGATCATCCTCTCGGTGCTGCTGTCCGGCGGCCTTACCAGTTTTCTGACGGGGATTACGGAACCGCTCGAATTCGCCTTTATGTTCGCGGCTCCGTTGTTATATGTCGTCCATGCCGTATTAACCGGCTTGTCCATGGCGCTCATGTACTATTTGGACGTGAGGCTGGGCTTCGGTTTTTCGGCCGGATTCTTTGATTTGCTGCTCACATGGCATTGGTCGGAACGTCCGTGGATGATGCTGGCGTTAGGTCCGGTTTATTTTGCCGTATATTATTTTGTGTTCTACGGATTGATCCGTTCGATGAAGCTAAGAACGCCGGGGCGCGAAGAGGAAGCGGGCAAGGCCCCCGGGCCTGTCGCTGCTCCGAAACCTAAGGAGCTTGATCGCGCCGGCCTTATTCTAGAGTCAATTGGCGGCGCTTCCAATATCGTAACGATCGATGCGTGCATCACGCGCCTTAGGCTGCTTGTTCGAGATGAAACCGTTATTAACGAGGCGGAGCTGAAGAGATTAGGGGCCGTAGGCACGATGCGTATCGGCAAAGGCAACGTTCACGTTGTCTTCGGGACCGATTCGGAATTGATCAAGGAATCGATTAAAAAGATGCTGCCGAACTAAAACGGCGCGGTGCGGGGGGTTGTATGATCGAACGAAAAATCATCCACGTGCTATCACATAACGTCGTTATGGCGAAGCTTTCGACCGGCAAAAACTCCATTGTATTCGGCAAAGGCATCGGTTTTCAGAAAAAAACCGGCATGCCGGTTAACGAGGCGGATATCACGCAAGAGTTTTTGCTGCATACCTCGGAAGTGCTCGAGCATTACGAGCAGATTTTGAATGCGGTCGATTTTAAAATCATCGGCATCGTCGAAGAAGTGATCGCTTTCGCACAAGCGCATCTGGAAGGGGAATTTTCCGATACGATCCATTCCGCGCTTGTCGATCATATTAACTTTGCGATCGAACGGTGCAAGCGGGGAATTTGTATCAACAACCCGTTTGCGTTCGAAATCCAGCATTTGTACAAAAAAGATTACGAAGTGGCCGAGCTAGCCGTCGCTTTCCTGAACAGCCATCTGGACGACGTGAAGCTCCCGGAGGATGAAATTGCATTCCTGGCCATGCATTTTCACGGGTCGAGGAACAAATCGAAGGGCTCGGAATCGCTCGCCGAGGTGCGTCTCGTGTCGAAGATCATAGAGGAAGCAAGAGCGGTCGGTTATTTGTTCGACAATTCGTTTTCTACCTTAAGGTTTATTAGCCACCTGAAGGCGTTGATCGATCGGATCAAACAAAGAAAAACGATCGTGAATCCGCTTCTGGGCAAGATCCAGGAAGAGTATGCCGAAACGTATCAGCGGGCCGTCATACTGGGCATCATACTGGCAGATTCGCTGCGGGCGCCGGTGCCGGACGACGAAATCGGCTTTCTGGCGATGCATCTCGAACGGATGCAGCAGCGCAACACGATTGACTAACGCGGCTTTATCGATTACACTGTGCCATAGCTCCCGATTTCCGTACATAACCATGAAGCGGAGTCGGGATTTTTGCATTTATTGTAATCTAATCGTTGAATGGAGGAGCTTATGAGAACCATTCTTGTCGTGGACGACGATAAAGAAATCGCTAACCTCATTTCGCTGTACTTGGAAAACGAAGGATACCATACGATCAAGCGTCAGAACGGCCGGGAAGCGCTTGAACTGCTGTCCGATACGGAAGTGGATCTGATCGTGCTGGATATTATGATGCCCGAGGTGGATGGGCTGGAAGTGTGCCGGAAGGTTCGGGAGACGAAGACGATCCCGATTCTGATGCTAAGCGCCAAGGCGGAGGATATGGACAAGGTGCTTGGGCTCATGACCGGCGCGGACGACTATTTGATCAAGCCGTTTAACCCGCTGGAGCTTATCGCCCGGGTGAAGTCGCTGCTGCGCCGCTCGTTCCAATACAATGCCGATTCGAAATCGCAGGCGGGCGAGACGATCAAGATCCACTCCGTCGAGATCAACCGCACCGCGCATACGGTGACGGTAGACGGCCGAGCGATTACGTTGACGTCGCGGGAGTTCGATATTTTATTTTTGCTGGCGGACAACCCCGGCCGCGTGTTCGGTGCCGAAGAAATCTTCCAGCTGGTCTGGAAGGAGAAATATTTTGCCTCGAACAATACGGTCATGGTGCACATATGCAACCTGCGCGACAAGCTGGAGAAGGAGCTGGGATACAAACTGATCCAGACGGTGTGGGGGGTCGGCTACAAAATTGAGGTTTAATCCGTTCAGTATACGCTGGAAAGTGATCATGCTGTTCTTTCTCAGCTTATTCCTGTCCATTTGTACCGTTATCGTTCTTTATCTTCTCGTCGATCAATTAATCGTGCCGTATTTTCCCGAGCTGCGGCCATTGTTTTTCACCTTGTACCAGAAAGTCGGCCTGGCCGCCATATTTTCCATTACCGGCATCGTTTGTTTCGTCATTTACGTCGTTCTGCTGAGCTGGAATACGGTCGCTTACATGGGACAAATTACGAAGGCGGTGCAGCAGTTGTCCCGCGGCAGCTTCGATGTCGCCATTCCGGTGCGCACGATGGACGAAATCGGAGATCTCGCCGAAAATATTAACCGGATGTCGCGGCAGCTGAAATCGTCCATCATGGAAGAACGAATCGCCGTTCAAACGAAAAATGAGCTCATTACGAACGTTTCCCACGATTTGCGAACGCCGCTAACGTCCATTATCGGGTATTTGCGCTTGATCGAAGAGGATCGCTATAAGGATGAGGTCGAGCTGAGGCACTACGTAAACGTCGCTTATGAGAAATCAAGAAGGCTCGGCCGGATGGTAGAAGATTTATTCGAGTTTACACGGGTCAGCCTTGGCGACGTCAAGCTAGTGCAGATGGACATCAACCTGGTCGAGCTGCTCGGCCAGCTGTCGGTGGAATATTCCGTGCAGATGCAGGATGTCCAGATGGAGATCGAAACGAAATTTTCCGAGGACAAAATTATCGTCAGAGGCGATGGGGACAAGCTCATGCGCGTGTTCGAAAACTTGCTGTCGAATGCGATCAAATACGGCAAAATCGGCAAGCGAATCGATGTGTCGGTTCGCAAGGAGCTCCGCGAAGCGGTCGTCCGAATCGTCAATTACGGCACGCCGATTCCGGCGATGGATCTGCCTTTTATATTCGACCGATTGTATCGCGTCGATAAGTCGCGTTCGGATGAAACGGGCGGCACCGGGCTTGGACTCGCCATAGCGAAGAGCATCATCGAATTGCATAACGGCACCATTTCGGTGACAAGCGACGTGAATGAGACCGTTTTTGAAGTCAGATTGCCGCTTGTTTAACCATTTGGTCCAGTTGAACCGTTTCGCATTTTGCGAAGCGGTTTTTTCGTTTCAGTCCCTATGAAGGGAGCGGATCCGCATATTCTTAGACAGCTTTAATAGTTCTTAATGAATTCTTAAAGATTGCTTACTCGGTACTTAAATATTGGGGGGTAGAATGGGATGTATAGGTGATGAACGATGAATGATAGGAGCCCCGTGCGATGAAAAAACGATTGAATCAGCTTGTATTGTTATGCGGACTGTTTGGCGTAATATGGGTCGTTACCCACTGGAACGGCCTTCAGCTGCGCTTGTCTTCGTTGTGGCAGCAAGTATATGCGGACTCCGTGCTACCGATCCCCGGAGCGGGAATTCAAGGAGAAGCGGCCGTCTTGATGGACCGAGATACGGGTGAAATCCTTATTAACAAAAATGAACACAAGCGGATGTATCCCGCCAGTACGACGAAAATATTGACGGCATTGATCGCGCTGGAGAAAGGCAATCCCGACGATAAGATTACCGTGGGCGACGAAGCCCGCATGCGCACGAGCGACGAAAGCTCGGCCGGGCTGATCGAAGGCCAGACGCTGCGGCTGAGGGACCTGCTGGCCGCGATGATGCTTCCATCCGGGAACGATGCCGCTAGAACGATCGCGATATACGTCGCCCGCTTGGATAAAGGGAACGAGCTATCGGCAGAGGACGGCATTCGATATTTTGCCGAGTTGATGAACGAGCGGGCCCGGCAGATCGGCGCGAACGATTCGCACTTCGTCAACCCGCACGGCTTGCATGATCGCGATCATTATACGACGGCCTACGATATGGCATTGATCGCCCGAGAAGCGATGGGCAACAATGCGTTCCGGCAAATCGTCAAGCAGCCGAAGCATCGTACCGTCACGGTTCAGTCGGCATGGACCTATTGGAACCGGAACAAGCTGCTTCAACAAGGCAACGAATATTATTACGAAGGCGCGAACGGTATCAAAACCGGGTTTACAAACGAAGCGGGCTACTGTCTCGTCGCCTCGGCCAACAAAGGCGGCAAAAATTTGATCAGCATCGTGCTGCACTCGACCGAATCGGATGTATGGCTCGATTCGCGCAAGCTCTTCGACCTCGGTTTTGATCAATTGTCCATGACCGCGTCGCAGGAAACGGCGGAGAAGAAAGGAGCGTAAGACGGAATGTTATCAAGCGGCATTCGAAAGGAATGGGAGCGAAAAGCGGCGGTTCTGAAGCGATATGAGCTCCACTGTTATCAAATTTGCTATTATTTGCTTCAAAGCGAGGCCAAGGCGCTGCAAGCGGCGCTAGCCAGCATCGATCATTTGATCCGCGATGCGGCGTTCTTCTGCAAGCCTGATCCCGATAAGCTGGAAATCGTCCGCAAGACGGCGATACGGTATTCATTAAATTACAGCCTCTAGGCTTCCATATATAATGCATAAACGCAAAACAGCAATATAAGCAAAACAGCAATATAAGCAAAAACAGCCTCCGCCAGTGTTTCTCGTGCGGGGGCTGTTTTGCTTCGTATAACTTTAAGTGTAGAGACAAAAGCCGCGGCAAGCATACCTAGGTACGCTTGCCGCGGCTTATTCGCTATTGCTGTTCTTGGAAATGGACGGCTGCCGAAGGCGGGGACTCGCCGACGCCGTTCAGCGCGGTAACCCGGTACCAGCCGGTTAATGTTAGTGAAATGTACTCGAATGCGTTTGTTTTCACGATATCTATTTTTTTGTATTCGCCGTTTTCCGCATCGCTGTAATAGACGGTATAGCTCGTTACGCCCTCGCTTTGCGGATTTGCGTTCCAGACGAGTTTTAAGCCGAGATCGCGGCTGGATACGCTTAGCTGGGTCGGGCTCGAAGGCAATATCGTTTGTCCGTTCCCTTGCCCGTCATTCGAGCCCCCCTCGCCGGCAGGCGGAGTTTGGCCGTCTCCGCCAGGGAGCGTTCCCGGATCGGTCGGAACGGTGCCGCCCGTACCGTCCGTGCTGATCGACGCCGACGGCGCAGATTCGTTCCCTGCGACGTCAACTGCCGTAACGTAATAGCTATAGCTGTTCGTTGTCGAAATGTAATTCACGAACTTGAGCTCATCCCCGGCTAATACAGAACCGCTTTCCTTGGTATAGGCACCGCCGTTCACGGAGCGGTACATCCGGTAGCCGACGACGTCCGGGCTGGTACTTGCCCCGAATATGATGCGTACTGCGCTGCCGACAGGCTCGATCTTGAGCGAAGCAGGCGGCGCCGGTTTGGCACCATCGTCGGTTCTAGGGTCGTTTTGCGTCGGCGCATCCATCTTGGCGTCCGGCGGAATGTATCGCTCAAGCGCCTTGATGTCCTTCGACGACATTTTTTGCTGTGCGGCTTTAATCTCCTCGAGAACTTCCTGAATTGGACGCTTGCGCTTGATCATGATTTGCTGTTTCACCATGTCCGCCGGGGTAGATGGGTTCGGAATGTAGTTAACCCCGTTATAGGTGACGTAGCTAGCATTCACCAATGCGTCGTCTTCCTCTTTCGGAATATATTTTTTATTGAAAATATCGGTGACGAGGCTTCCCGTTTGTTTCGTTAATTCGCTCGGCAGCTTGCCGGAAACGCTGGAAACGGTCATGCTGACGATGTCGCTCGGCTTCTCGAACTCTTTCGTCGCGAACAGCTCCGGTTTTTTCTCGATCGCCGCGTCCATCACTTGAGCCCAGATGCTCTTGGCATGATCGCGGCTCGGTTTCGACAACGTGTTGACCGGCTTCTCGTAACCCGTCCATACGCCAAGCGTCACATCCGGCGTGAAACCGACGAACCAGACGTCGCCGTAATTTTGCGTCGTACCGGTTTTGCCTGCGATCGGCACGCTCTTGTAATGCTTGAACTGCGATTTCAGCTTCGCGGCCGTGCCTCCCGTTCCGGCAATAACGGTACGCAGCATGTCGGTCATCAGGTAAGCCGTTTGCTCGGAATATACCGTTTCCGGCTGCTGATCATGCTTGTATATAATTTTGCCTTCGGAATCCTCGATCCGATCGATCATGTAGGAGTCCTTGAACACCCCTTTGTTCGGAATCGTCGAGTACGCGTTCGTCAATTCCTCGACCGATGTACCCAAGCTTAAACCGCCGATGACGCCGGTCTGGGCATATTCGTCCTGCTTCTGAATCGAGGTGATGCCGAGCTTGCGGACAAAGCTCCATGCTTCGGCGATGCCGACATCATAGTTGAACAGCTTCAGCGCCGGCAAGTTCAAGGAACGATTTAACGCTTCGCGAGCGGTGACGAGACCTTTGTAATCGTTCGTCGAGTTTTTCGGAATATGGAACCCTTTGCCGCCGTCTTTCAGTACGATCGGCGCATCGTCCACGGTCGTTCCCGGCTGGACGAGGCCTTTCTCCAGCGCCGGCAAATACGCGGCGAGCGGTTTCATCGCAGACCCCGGCTGGCGAAGCATTTGCGTCGCATAGTTCATTTGCTCGATATTGAAGTCGCGTCCTTCGATCATGCCAAGAATGGCGCCGGTCCGGTTGTCGATCATGACCGCGGCCGTTTGCTCAACGCCTTTCACTTTGTCGTCCTTGGCGAAGTTATCCGCATTGCCGGACACCGCATGCATCGAATCGTAGATCGTTTTGTCGATCGTCGTATGGATTTTGTAGCCGGCGCGCAGCAGGTGCTCCCGCGCGTCCTGAATCGCATCGCTGTATTCTTTCTTCCGCATGTCGGCGGGCGTCAGCTTCGGATCCTGCTGCATCAGCAGCACTTCCGCGGCTTGGCGCTCGGCTTCGAGCATGAGATAAGGATAAGTATTGTATGCTTTTTTGTTCGGTTTGGCGAGCGAGCTCTTCATATCGAATTTGAGCGCTTCGTCGTATTGCTGCTGCGTAATTTTTTGCTCCTGCAGCATACGCTTGAGCACGAGGCTTTGCCGTTCCAGCGCGCGCTTGAAGCCTTTTTCCTCGAATTCGCCTTTGCCGTTAAAAGCGGAATAACGCGACGGCAGCTGCGGCAAGCCCGCCAAATAGGCGGCTTGCGCGACATTTAATTTATTGAGATCATCGATGTTGAAAATCCCTTTGGCTGCCGCTTTGATGCCATATAAATTGTAGCCAGTCGAACCGTTGCCGAACGGAACCTTGTTCAGATATGCGGTAAAAATCTGATTCTTCGACATGTAACGCTCAAGCCGCAGCGACAGGAAGATTTCCTTGACCTTCCGGCTGTCTGTCTTGTCCAGATTAAGGAAGACGCGCCGTACAAGCTGCTGCGTCAGCGTGCTTCCCCCGGTTTGCACCGTTTCGTTCAGAAGCTTTTGCTTGACTGCGCGAAGCAAAGCATTCATGTCGACGCCGGGATGCTCGTTGAAATTGTTGTCCTCGATCGCGAGAACGGCATTTTTCACAAGATCGGGAATTTCTTCCCATTGAATGAGCCGGCGGTCTTCCTCCGTACGAAGCTGCCCGATCTGCGTCCCGTCGTTGAAATAAACGAAGCCGGTTATTGAGTTTTCCGCCATTTTGGCTTCGATCTCGGCCCGTGTGCGGATCGGCTCGTCTTTCACGAAGGATGCTACGTAGCCGGCGACGGCGCCTCCGGCGAAAATTCCAACGATAATGCCAAGTATAAATAGCCATTTGATTGTTTTTAAGGTGACAAGACCTATTGTTTTCCAAACTCCGCGTTGCTTGGAAGGTGGCGCGTTTTTCTCGTTTGGTTGTTCTTCATTCATTTCGTGTCCTCCGATATGACGATAATTGCGGCACAAACAGGTTCATTATACCATATCGTTTGACTTTTCGCTTGCGGTTGTGTTATAAAATACGTAATCTCATATCGCGAACAGCGTTGAAAGGCCGCAGTAGAACGGAAGGCACAGCTTCAAGAGAGCCGGTGGTTGGTGTGAACCGGTACTTGTCCCGTTTGAATTACCGCCTGGAGCTGATCGGGTGAACGATACGCTAGTAGCCCGAGTCCGGTTGTTCCGTTAATGCATGAAGTGAAAGCGGCGTACTCTGTTTTTGGGCAGATGCTACGACAATTTGTGTTGTTCTAGTCGCTTTAACAAGGGTGGTACCGCGGGTTAACCTTCTCGTCCCTTTTGAGGATGCAGAAGGTTTTTTTGTGTTTCCATAACCGGAGTCATATGAAGAAAGGGAGTCGCAAGGATGAATATTTTGCAGGATTTAGAGTATCGCGGTTTGGTCTACCAGTTTACCGACCGCGAAGGGCTGGAGAAGAAGCTAAGCGAGGAGCGAGTCGTATTGTACGCCGGCTTTGATCCGACTGCGGACAGCCTCCATATCGGCCACTTGCTGCCGCTATTATGCCTGAAACGTTTTCAGATGGCGGGCCACATTCCGGTCGCGCTGGTGGGCGGGGGAACAGGTTTGATCGGCGACCCGAGCGGCAAGGCGTCGGAGCGGACGCTGAACCCGAAGGAAGTCGTGGAGCAATGGACCGAGCGGTTGCGCACCCAGCTGTCCCAATTTCTCGATTTCGAGGCGAAGGACAATCCGGCTCGCACCGTCAACAACTACGACTGGCTTTCTAGCATCAACATCATTGAATTTTTGCGTGACATCGGCAAAAACTTCTCGGTCAACTACATGCTGGCTAAGGATTCCGTCGATTCCCGGCTGAGCAAAGGGATTTCGTTTACCGAATTTACGTACATGATTTTGCAGGCTTACGATTTCCTCATGCTGAACGAGCGAGCGGGGTGCTCCTTGCAAATCGGGGGCAGCGATCAATGGGGCAATATTACAGCCGGCCTCGAGCTGATCGGCCGGACGAACGGCAACCATGCTTTCGGCATGACCGTGCCGCTCGTCACCAAAAGCGACGGCAGCAAATTCGGCAAAACCGAAGGCGGCGCCGTATGGCTTGACGCGAACAAAACGTCGCCGTACCAGTTCTATCAGTTCTGGATCAATACGGACGATAACGACGTCGTCAAGTTTTTGAAATATTTCACCTTCCTTGCGCCGGACGAAATCGAAGCGCTGGAGCAGCAGGTGAAGGAAAGCCCGGAGAAGCGCGAAGCGCAGCGCGTGCTAGCCAAAGAAGTGACGGAGCTCGTGCATGGAGCGGATGCGGTAGCGAGCGCGATCAAAATTTCGGAGGTTCTGTTCAGCGGCGACGTAGGTGCGCTGTCCGGCCGCGAAATCGAGGAAGCGTTCAAGGATGTGCCTTCGGCGGAAATTCAAGGCGACATCGGCTTGATTGACCTGCTCATCGAAGTGAAGGCGGCTCCGTCCAAGCGGCAGGCGAAGCAGGACATCGAAAGCGGAGCCGTGTCGGTCAACGGAACGCGCATAACGGACCTGAACAAAACGCTGCAGGCGGAAGACCGGCTGGAAGGCAAATACATCGTCATTCGCCGCGGCAAAAAAAATTATTATTTGGCAAAGCTCGTCTAAAAGGTTTTAACGTAATCGAGCATCACAGAAACTGCCCCGGTCCGTGCGGAGCCGGGGCTTTGTTCTAGCCAAATTCGGGCAGAGGGGATGGAATAAGATGAAATGGGAGCAATTAACACTAGATCAACAGCAAGAAGTGAACCGGCAATGGGAGGTTCTTTCGCGAGGAACGGTGGAAATCGTACCGGAGGACGCATTCAGAGAAAAATTGATTCAATCGGTGGCGACCGGTACGCCGCTTAACGTCAAGTTGGGGCTTGACCCGTCGGCGCCGGACATTCATGTCGGCCATACGGTCGTTCTGCATAAGCTGCGCCAGTTCCAGCAATTCGGCCACCAAGTGCAGCTGTTGATCGGCGATTTTACGGGAAGAATCGGTGATCCAAGCGGAAAGTCGGAAACGCGCAAGCAGCTGAGCGAGGAAGACGTGAAACGGAATGCGGAGACGTACCAGAAGCAAATTTACAAGGTGCTTGACCCGCAGAAGACGAAGCTTTATTACAATTCCGAATGGCTTGGAGCCATGTCGTTTGAGGAAGTGCTCAAGCTCGGTTCGAAAATGACGGTAGCGCGCATGCTCGAACGGGATGATTTTACGAAACGGTACAGCACGGGCTTGCCGATCAGCATCCATGAATTTTTTTACCCGCTCATGCAAGGATACGATTCCGTTGCGCTGAAAAGCGACGTCGAGCTCGGCGGCACCGACCAGAAGTTTAATCTGCTGATGGGCCGGATGCTGCAGAAGGAATACGGCATGCCTGCGCAAGTGGCGATCATGATGCCGCTCATCGAAGGTTTGGACGGCGTGAACAAAATGAGCAAAAGCTTGGGTAACTACATCGGGATCGATGAAGAACCAAACGAGATTTACGGCAAAGCGATGTCCGTGCCGGATGAACTGATGCTGAAATATTACAGGCTTGCAACCGATCTGCCGAACGAGGAAATCGCAGCGCTGGATGCCGGGTTATCCAACGGTTCGGTTCATCCGCGGGATGCGAAGATGAAGCTGGCGCACACCTTCGTTCGCATGTACCATGGAGCCGGACAGGCCGATGACGCCCAAAATCACTTTATTACGGTTTTCCAGCAGCGCGCTCTGCCGGAGGAGATTGAAGAGGTTGAATTATCGGCAAACGAGCTGGAGGAAGGGCGCATCCGGATCAGCAAGCTGCTGATTATACTTGGGTTGCAGACATCGAACAGCGAGGCGAGAAGAAGCATTCAGCAGGGGGCCGTCAAAATCAACGAGCGGAAGGAAGAAGACCCGAATGCCGATATCGCTCCTCAAACCGGGGATATCATTCAGGTAGGAAAACGGAAATTCGCCAAAATTAAGCTGGTGTAACAAGCGTTAAAGCGAACTCGAACGTTATGAGTAAAACTTTATAAGTAATAAATTAAAACCCTTGGACAAAAGTCCAAGGGTTTTGCTGTATCGTTTACCCGATTATCGGCTGTAGAACTCGACGATTTGTTTTTCATCGATTTCGCTAGGCAGCTCGGCGCGTTCAGGCAAACGGATGAATTTGCCTTCCATTGCGCCTTCGTTAAAGTCCAGGTATGCAGGAACGTGAACGCGGTTAGCCAGAGCTTCTTTCACGACGGAAAGGTTGCGGCTTCTTTCGCGAAGGCCGATGACGTCGTTCGTGCTAACAAGGTACGAAGCGATGTCGACTTTTTTGCCGTTAACCGTTACGTGACCGTGCGATACGAGCTGACGAGCGCCAGCGCGGGAGTTGGACAGGCCTAGACGGTAAACAAGGTTGTCCAAACGGCTTTCAAGCAGCACCATGAAGTTTTCGCCGACGATGCCTGCCATTTTGGAAGCTTTGTCGAACAGGTTGCGGAATTGCTTCTCGCCCAAACCGTACATGTGGCGAAGCTTTTGTTTTTCTTGCAATTGAACGCCGTAGCCGCTCATTTTTTTGCGTTGTCCCGGGCCGTGTTGACCTGGAGGGAACGGGCGCTTCAAATCTTTGCCGTTTCCGCTAAGAGAGATGCCAAGACGGCGGCTTAATTTAAATTTAGGACCTGTGTAACGTGCCATGTATGATTGACTCCTTTAAATTGTAATTTGACGCTGGGCTTGTATTGTGCCGGACTTTGTTTACTCTTACCGGGATAGCTCGGGTTAAGAACCTGACAGGAAAGTTCAGCCGCTGTCCTGTCAGCAACAAAATCCGTGAGGGTGAACACAATCGTGACGCCCAAAACGGCTATCCTTTTTTCCACTCAACTATAAATTCTATAAGAAAATCATACGTATTGTCAAGAGATGTTCCGAATTCGAAGGAAGGAATGCGCGAATGCGAAATACATATAAGCGCATTTCGACATTATTTTGCGCAATTTACAAAACAAAAGGAAAAAATAGTGCACTTTCTTGCAAAAAATAGTATGATGGTTGTATAGTTGCGCATTGCAACAAGAGTACGGAAGCTTAATCTGGCGAAGGAGCAAATTATGACCGGACGGGTGGCAGCAGCTGATGATGCGAAATGGTTTCACCGGGTCGATCTAACAGAGGAAGACTTTGAATATATACATCCGATGCTGGAAGATAGCTTTGAAGAATGGTTTCAACAGCAGGAAGAAATCGCAATGCCGCATGTCGCATACCTAGCCGTTTTCAGCGCGGACGGCAAGCCGCTCGCGTGGCGTAGAACGAGTGCCGCGGCAGGCGCTCCCGAGTTGGAGGCGATGTTGTCCCATGCGGAATCCTGGCGAACAAGCCGTTTCGGCAGCAATGCCGTCGGGGCTTCTCTGGACCTGGGACGGCCGTCCGAGACGGACGCCGTTTTTCACGACGCTTTCCCGCTGCGGAAGTATACGTCGCTTGCGGTTCCGATATTTACGCGCGACAGCAAGCGGTTATTTGCGGTTATCGGCGCATTCGCGGATAGCCCGGCCGGAGAGCAGGGCACATTGCTGCAATGGCTCCGGTCCGCGGCTCAGCATTATCGCAGCTGTTTTTATATGTTATTCGAGCGGTTGTTCGTTCAGGACATGCTCCTGCTGCAAGAGCAGATAAGCAAGGAATCGGTCCAACAGAAAACGCTGTTCCGGTCGGTGCAGAAGCTGTATGACCAAATCGACGTGGACGCCGTGTTGACGGAAATGATGATGTGCATCGAGGACTTGTATCCTTCGGTACATGCGTCCTTGTTCGTCTCCCAAGACAACCGGAGTCCTAATCCCTATGTCAAACCACTTGTTTTTCATAGTATAACAGAAGATTTGTGCACGCGCACTTTTGTTGAAGGGAAAGTGATGACGGAGCGGATCGATGATGCGACTCTGTCGGCTGCGGTACCGCTTGTCGGCAAACAGGGCATTTACGGCGTGCTGCAGCTGACCGTGAACGACAAGCAATTCGAAGAGCTGGACATGAAGATGATTTCCATGCTGGCCGAAGCTGCGGGTACCGCTTTCGAGAAAGCGCGGCTGTATGAGCAATCCAATGTGCTGATCGACGAGCTCAGGCTCATTAACGAAATAACGAAGCGTCTGAACCAAAGCTTGAAGCTGAACGATATTTTGCATTTTGCCTCCTCGGAGCTGTTGCAAATCTTCAATGCGGATTATTGCTGCATTTTGCAGCTGGATCAGGCGGCTAACCGATTCGTCGTCGCTTCAGGCAACATGCCGATGATGGGGAACGACACCTTTTCGACCGATTACGGATTTTGCGGTGTCATGTATGCGACGAAGGAGCCGATTATTGTCTCCGACTATTGGTCGTATGACAAAGTCGAATCGAAGCTTATGCGGATAACCAATTCCAGGTCGCTCATGGCAGCGCCGATTATCGACAACGGGACTGTAGTCGGCACCATCCTGATAACGCACCTGAAAGCGAATTATTTCACATACGACAACTACAAGCTGCTGCAAGTGCTGTCGTCTCATATCGGGCTTGCGTTAGCAAACGCCTCCTTACACGCCGAAGTGCGACGGATGGTCATTACCGATAATTTGACGGGCTTGTACGCCCGTCATTATTTGAACGAGCAAATCAATTACCAGCAGAAAAAAGATTTCTGCGGCTCGCTGATCGTCGTCGATATCGATAATTTCAAACGGATCAATGATACGTACGGCCATCAAGTCGGAGACGAAATCCTGGTGAAGGTCAGTTCCATCGTACGTTCAAGTATCCGGGAGACGGATATTGCCGCACGATGGGGCGGGGAGGAGCTCGCCGTATATTTGCCTCAGGTCTCCTTGGAACAAACGATGCGGGTTGCCGAACGGATTCGCTATCGGGTGGAGAAGGAAACTCATCCGAAGGTGACGGTATCGTGCGGCGTATCGGAATGGAATTGGGAAGATGACAAAATTAGCGTCGAATCGCTGTTTTATCGTGCCGACATGGCGCTATACGAAGCGAAGAATACAGGCAAGAACCAAGTGAAAATCGGCTGACGGAAGACACTGCCCCATACGGGAGGTGTCTTTTTTCGTACATTACGAATTTGCCGTCGAAGACGGAGCAAGTCGTACCCCAGGGTATGAAGAAAGCAAGGGAGGGGGACGCTACACGTTAGGTTGGGACTATGGAATCAGAGTCGATAAGCTGAATTCAGGAGGTTAGTGCGCACATGAGCAAGCGGTATCGTCGACGAGTACGATTGTTATATGTGGGTTGCCTTATCTTGCTAATCTTATGTCAAAGCTGCATGACGGCCGGTCCGAATAATCCGAACAAGCTGCTGTCTTACGCAGTATCCAGTATGGCCGGCGAAGACCATTTTGCTTTTTCGGCGTCAACCGCCCTGAAAGGCGGCGGGCAGCGGTACAACGAAGAAAAGGTTGAGGGCTCCGTTGTTTCGCATAATACACTGTATATCCGGTCTGCCGGAGTCGTTTATACTCGCCAGATGGGGAAGTGGATGGCCAGCGGAGCACAAGCGGAGGGCGCGGAAGACAAGATGTCGGGCTGGAACCCGGTATCGCTGCTGGAACGGTTGAATCGAATGGATAAATCGGTATTGCTGGACCGGGACGCCTCGCAAGGCGACAAGCTCGTACTGCACATTTATCCGGATAAGGAGCAGTCCAAGCATTTCATCGTACAAGAGATGGACCGTCAGCTGAGCCGCATTACCCCGGAGCAGCAAATTGCAAACGCCAATCCGAAATTGCAGCTCTCCCCCTCCGATCAGGCGAAGCTAACCGCGGAGCTTGCGCGGATCATTGAGCAGTCGGAACAAAAGTGGGAGAAGGTCAAACAATCGCTCGCCGCCGAAGAGCGGATGATCCTGACAATGGACCGCAAAAGCTATTTGCCGCTGCAGCTGCACTCGGAAACTTTGTTAAGTTATGAGGGAGACGGCAAGCGGCGTGAAGAAACCCGTCTCATGGATTATACGTTCCGCGACTACGGGAAAGTCGATTCGACCCTCCCGGAATAGGATTGGTCAAATCTTCTCTGTACTTGTGGTACAATAAATCATATATGATTTTTTCAAAGAGAGGCGAATAGGACATGAGAGACCCGAGACTTGTAAAGCTAGCTGAAAATTTAACCGGTTATTCGGTGAGAGTTCAGCCTGGCGACAACGTCCTGATCGATATGATCGGTACCGAAAGAGAGCTGGCCAAATGCCTGGTCGAGGAAGTGGCGAAACGCGGCGGACGTCCGTTCGTTGAGCTGAACGACCGTACCGTGCTTCGTTCCTTGCTCATGAATGCGACGAAGGAGCAAATCGAATTATGGTCCGAGCTGGATTTGAACCGGATGAAGAAGATGGATGCATACATTGCGGTCCGTGCAGGAGACAACCTGAACGATCTTGCCGACGTTCCCGAGCAAAATATGCGAATGTACGAAATGTTGCATCGCAAACCGGTACATACGGAGCAGCGCGTCAAGCATACGAAATGGGTCGTCCTTCGTTATCCGAACGCGTCCATGGCCCAGGCGGCCAATATGAGCACCGAAGCGTTCGAAAATTTTTATTTTGACGTGTACAATTTGGACTATAGCAAAATGGACGCAGCCATGGATCCGCTTGCGGAACTGATGAAACGAACGGATAAAGTCCGGATCGTTGCTCCGGGGACCGATCTGACGTTTTCGATCCGAAATATCGGCGCGATCAAATGCTCCGGGCAAAACAACATTCCGGACGGCGAAGTGTACACGGCTCCGGTGCGCGATTCCGTGAACGGCACGATCCGATACAATGCGCCTAGCGTTTATTCCGGCGTAACCTTCGAAAATATCGCGTTCCGGTTCGAAAACGGCAAAATCGTCGAAGCGACGAGTAACGATACGAAACGGCTGAACGACATATTGGATACCGACGAAGGCGCCCGGTATATCGGCGAATTCAGCATCGGCTTTAATCCGTATATCATGCATCCGATGAAGGACATTTTGTTCGACGAAAAAATCGCCGGAAGCCTTCATTTTACGCCAGGCAACGCTTATGAGGATTGCGATAACGGCAATCGTTCGGCCGTGCATTGGGATTTGGTGCTGATCCAGCGCCCGGAATACGGCGGAGGGGAAATTTATTTCGACGATGTGCTGATTAGGAAAGACGGACTGTTCGTCATTGACGAACTGCTTGCGTTAAACCCGGACCGGCTTAAATAAGCTCACGGCATTATGCGCATTGCTCCTGGGTCAGAGCGCTCATGTGAGATTTCTCTTGCGCAGGCATGGTAATCCAAGGTATCATAGAAACGTATCCGAAATTGTTATCATGGAGGGGTTTTCATGTCCAGCAATGCGGCAATTGTCGAAATTTCTCAAACAGCGAACAAATTTAAATCCTCTATCGTTTTGCGCACCGAAAATACGTATATCGATGTGAAAAGCATCCTTGGCTTGTTTACGACTTTGATCAGCGGACATTCCTATGATCTGCACGTTAACGGCGAAGATGCAGAAGAAGCGAAAAAAGCAATCGCCGAAGTATTCACCAAGCATAACCTGCAAGTGAACGTCATCGGCTAACCGCGCAAGCGGAGTAAGCAAGGTATCCCGTCCGGCAATGTCGGTCGCCGGATACTTTTTTATTGCCTGGCTTCCGTTAATTTCTTGTGTAATCTTTGATTTTCGTCTAATATAATTCATATAAGGATATGGCGAGGATTACGACAGGGGGGAAGCAAATGTCTTCATCTGAATTGATGAGCTTGAACGAAAAAGCGATAAGTCTTCTGCAGGAAGATGCCGATAAAATTGAAAAGCTGATTGCAGTACAAATGGAAAATCTCGCAACCCGGAAATGCCCTTTGTATGAGGAAGTTCTGGATACGCAAATGTACGGTTTTTCGCGCGAGGTTGACTTTGCCGTTCGTGCAGGATTGGTTACCGAGCATGAGGGCAAGCTGCTCGTCAGCAAGCTGGAACGGAATTTGGCGCAACTCTACGAAGCACTCGATCAGAAGAGTGTCTGATCACAGATTTGCTTCTTCAATGAAGATACATTGGAATGAATCTATATGTTGGCAATAAGAGCAGCCTCTGAAGAGGCTGCTCTTATTCGTCAATAGACTATGTGAGGTATATATCCTATTGGAGATTCGCTACTTCCGGCCTAAGTTGCCGACGACCGTGTCCACATCAGTTTGGTCGATATCGCCGTTCTTGTCCGTATCATACCGGGCGTTGTCGCCTTCGGGTAGTTGCCCAACCGCTCCGGTTATCAGGTTTACGTCAGCAAGGTTGATGCGGCCATTGCCGTCGAAATCGCCTATATACATCGTGATCGACTTCACCGTTAGGATCGCGTCCTGAATAGCTGACGGTACGGCAACCTGGCTGCTCGTTACGTACGCATCGGCCGTCACGACAACCTTGTATGCATGCCGGTCGTTGAACGGAATCGCGTATTTGCCCTGCGCATCGGTCACCGTCTCACCGATGACGCGGTTGCCGCTTAGGAGCTGGACGGTAAATCCGCTTAAGTCCTGAAGGGCATGCTGCTCCGGCACGACGATCGTGCCGATTGCGGTGTACTTCGCCTCAGGCTGTTTCTCCGCGATTTCGATGGAAACCGGCTGCGTGTATAGATCGTAACTGTTGCCGGCATCCGTTACGAACGTATAACGGAGCAGCATGTGGACAGTGCCCGGCGCAATCGCGGTGACATGGTTGCCTGCGACTTCGACCGATTGTTGGCCGTCCAGTACGACGAGGGTAGGTGCGACCTCCGTTTTGTCCCCTTTGTAGGTTTCAATGACAGCGGCCAGATCGACACTATCGCCGACTGTCAACTTGACCTGCTCTTGCAGCGGCTCCATGTTTGCAGCCCAGTCTGCCGCCCAATTCGCATAATCGGTCGTTAATCCGTATGTTCCCAGCTGATAATAATGAACGAATGTACCCTTGTCACGGAAGGTCCACGGCCAAATCGAAATCCCTCGATGTTTGGAAGCTTCCATGAACAGTTTATCAAGTCCGGGATAGCTCGTATTAAACGTCGCATTAATCGGCTGGATGGCCATGAGCGAAGCGCGCAGCGCTTTGCCGATATTGTCCTCGTTCGCATATCCGCCAGTCAGGAAACCAAGCGACATACCCGGCATTTTTTGGCCCAAATATTTGAGCTGCTGGTCGCTAAACGAAATGACCGTGACTTGATCTTCGACTCCTTTTTCACCGATCAGCTTCACGAGGGCATCGACGATTTCCGGCTTGTAGCTTTTAATTTCCACGAAATGGAGGATGTTCGTTCCTTTGAACGCGTCGAAAAATTCCGCAAGCGTCGGAATTCGTGCATCCGGGTATTCCGCCGGGAACTGCTTGTTCGCCTTCAGTGCTTTCAGCTCAGCCAAAGTGTAGTCCTCCACGTTGCCCGTGCCGTTCGTCGTCCGTTCGAGCGTAGGATCGTGGATGATAACGATTTGGCCGTCCTTGGTCAAATAAATATCGTTTTCAATCACGTTCGCGCCGTATTGGGCAGCTAATAACGCGCTCTCCAGCGTGTTTTCGTTAGCCATGGCCGGAATGCCGCGATGGCCGATGATAAGCGGCTTGCGTATGAGCGTCGTATTGTTCGAATATAGACCAAGCGCTTGAAGCGCCGCATCCGGCTTGTCCGTGACGATGCCGTTAACGCCTGCAGTAATTAGGCGGTGCATGGCCAACGAATCGGATTCGCCATTCACGCCTACGGTTACATCCGATGCGGTTTCGGTTTTCGCCCAAACGGTGATCAGCCGCTCCTGCAAATAAGCGACGTTCGCCCGGGAAGCGGCATTCGCCGGAAGAAGGGCGATCTTGGCGAGGCTGGCGTTCGTTTGGCGGCGGATGTCCATCAGCTTTTCCTTCGTCCATTCGCCGATTGACTCAAAATCGACGATGCCGCGGATGATGGGGTAAGCTTCCCGCGCTTTCTTCACGAGCTGCCCCTGGTTGGAAACGATAAACGCGTCTTCAAGCCGGACTTCCTTCAACCAGGCGACCAGACGAAGAACGGTTTGTTCATCTTTCACGTAAAAAGCCGGCATGCTCCGCGTACCGATCGTATCCAGAACGGAGGGCAGCGGACCGACAATGCGGTCTCCGGACGCGCTTGTCACCTCGAGCTGCTCATTGACATGCAGTACAACGGTAGCAGGCGGCGATGCCGCTCCGACGACATTGGATAAGTCGTCAGCGCTATTAACGGTCGCGGCGACGGTTGGCGCAAGCGCAATCGCCGTTTGCGGCTCCGTAACGTTTACGAAACGATCGGCGGGTAGAGGAGGAAGCGCGTTTTGTTGCAGCGTCACCTTCACATTATCCACCCTCATGCGGCTGCCGTTCGCTTGGAAACCGATTTTCCCCAAGCTGTAGGCGGTCGCATATTCCGTATCGTTGACAATCGTTCCGTCGATCATCTGATGTACCCGGTTACCGAGTGCTTTCACCGTGTAATGATACGTTTTCCCGGCATCGATCGGTTCGGAATAGGCGGAACGATCGATGACGTTCCATTCGTTCGCGGGCGTCCGCTCCGCAAACTCGACGCCGTTCGCAGCTGTCGCTCCTTGCCTGACCGCCATTTGGTAATAAGGATAATTGTTGTTCTGGATCCGGTACATGATCGAATGCCAGCGTGTCGGCTCGTTGGCGGCTTCGTGCGTGACATCGGCCTCGATCCGGTAATCGCCGAACAATCCTAGATAGCTCGGCAGCAGCACGCGCGACGGATTATCGGGGTTTGCCGATGCATCAAGAATGAATGCGCCGTTCCGAACGGCCGCTTTGGCCGGCGTCGCGCCTTCGATCCGGGCCCAACCCGGCGGCATCGCGCCGTCCGGTACGGAGTCGAAGCTTTCCTCATACAGCACATATTCCGAATCGGATTTGTTTTTCGCGACAATGACGACGGTAGCGGTAACGCCGTCTTTTTCCGCGGCGACGTTGAATACGCCAGGTCTGTCCACGCCGGTCAGCTTGCCGTCCGAAATTGTCACTCCTTCATCGTTCGAGCTCCAATTCAGTGCATTGCCCTGCAGCGTGCCCGAAGTCAGGTTGTTAAACTCTGCCATGAATACAAGCGAGGCAAGATCGATGGCTTCGCCCGCGTCGGTGAGAAAATAGCCTTTGTCATGATATAATTTGACGACCCGAGCCCCTGTCGCGGACGGCGTGACCGTGATCGTTCGTTCGGCTGCTGCATTGTTCGAGTAAATTGCCGTTATTCGCGCTTGTCCTTCGTTCAAAGGCACGATCCGGTTGTCGACAATCCGGATGACGTTCTCGTCCGAAGAGATCAGCTTCACGCGATCCGCAGGTACCGGCTCCGTAATGCCGTCGGAGAACGTTGCGGTAAAGTCCGCCGTAGCCGGTCCGCTCAAAGCCTCAAGCGTATCCGGAACATTCATGTCGAGCTGCGTGGCGCTAACCCGGGTCACCTTGACATGATCGAATGCAACTTTGCTTTGATCGGCCTGAAATCCGATTTTGCCGCGCAACAGCAATTCGCTATTCATTGTTTGGTCGGTCAGCAAAGTATAATCCGGATCGTTCGCCGCTTTGATATATTCCTTTACGTTGTTGTCGAATACGCGAACCTTCAACGAATAGGCCGTATTCGCGGCGAGCGGCTTGCCCCAAGTTCCTTTCACCGGAACGGACCAGCTGTTGTCCGGCTTTCTGTAAGCGATTTCATAAGCGCCGTTTTTCCTGACCGCCATTTGGTTGTATGGCTGCTTGCCATTCGCCGGTACGCGGAACATGATAGCCGCCCACCTGGAATCGTCGAGTACCGCCTGGAACGTAACGTCAGCCTCGACTATATAGTTGTCCCATTGCACCGGAGCGGATATCCGCGCCTGCTTACCGGCGGCATTGCCATTGAACACGAGCACCCCGTTCGTACCGTCTGTGTTTTGAACTACGGTCATCGGCGAACTTCCGGCATTCGTATCCGATATCCAACCGAAGGGCGTATCGCCCGTCGCATAACCGTCGAAGCTTTCATCCAGCAGCAAGTCGCTTACTTGGCCGACGGCAGGGTTATCGTCTTCGAGTCTGATTGTGCCGAAACCGCTTGTATCGTTCCAGAACGTGCCCACATCGTTGAAATTGCTCCACATGCTGCTAGTTCCGGCCGTTTCCTTCGAATCGCGGTCGGTCACCCCGACCTGCATGCCAAGCTCGTGCTGCTTGATCGGATCGAAGCCTAGCATATCCCACGGAACGGCGATTTCCGCCGACCATCCGTTCTCGGTCGTGCGAATGGCGCGCAAAATTCTTTTCTCGTCTTTGCCGGCATGATTGGGAGCGGCGCCAAAGTAGAAGGCGGGCGTCGTCGTATTCGGCTGGTAGACGAGTCCGATCTGCATATCGCCGCCAATGTATGGCGCTGATTGATGCAGCGTCGGATCGAAGAACAAGTTGACGCTATCCTGTTCGAACCAATAACCGCTTCCATCGTGAATCAGGGAATCATCCTCGACCTTCACCGCTATGTACAAATAAGAATAGTCCCACAGCATGCCGAATGCGGATGGTTGAAATGTTCCCGTTCCGGATTGAACCGTCAAAGGCTCCGATACGTTCCACATGGACTCTTCGGTCAAACCGTCGATGATCGGGGCGGTTAACGTCTTGCTTATGCCAAGCGAAATCCGCTCGGCAGGGTTGTCCGAATTGCCGGCTGCTCCGGCAGTACCCAAGTTGAATAAGCCTCCGATTAAAGCTCCAATTAACAAAAACGCGATAATTTTCCTCCTCATTCTTACGGCTCCTTTCGTTCGATATTGAATTTGATTACGGACTTACCTTTCTGGTATCATTTCGCCTCCCTTCCTTATTTTTGAATAATCGTTCGAAGCAAGTTAATTTTACCATAAGGGTCCATGAATAAGGTTGAAAAATAGTAAAATAATTTTTAATAATTTGAAAATTAAAAAAATAATTCGCGTAGAAATAGGAGTTCTGGACAAAACGAAAGAGCAGCCGATAGGGCTGCTCTTTCGCGGAACATGCTTCTTGAATGCTTATTCTTAATAGATGAAAAAGGCGATGCCGAGGATGACGTATACGATAAGCAGAAGGACTCCTTCGTACCAGTTCGTCGAGCCGTCGCGCGAAATGGACTTGGCGATGAACACGCTCACCGCAATCGCGGCTAATTCAACGGTCGTAAAAACGATATTCATCGTATTGCCGAACAGCCAGCTGACGATGACAAGGACCGGGGCGACGAATAGCGCAATTTGCAAGCTGCTGCCGATCGCAATTTCGACGGCGGCGCCGATTTTGTTCTTCATCGCCAGCATCACCGCAGCGCTATGCTCCGCGGCATTGCCGACAATCGCAACGAGAAACGCGCCGACGAACAATTCCGACATGCCGAACGTATGGGAAACTTCCTCAAGCGTGCCTACGAGCCACTCGCTGACGAAGGCAACCATAGCGGTCGCGACAAACAGGAAGATAATCGATTTGCCCTTCGACCACATCGGTTCTTCGCCGTGATCGGCGGATGCTTCTTCATCCGAGAGATGGGCCTTATGTGTAATCATAGAGAAAACAAGCCATAGTATGTATGCCAGAATGAGAATACCTGCTACCGTCAAACTGAGGAAATTGGTTTTGCTTACATCCAGCTTGCCGGAAAATACGAAGACGGCAGGGATGAACAGTGCGATGACGGCCAGAACCATGAGCGAAGCATTGTGCTCAGCGAGCATGACGTTAAATTTCTGTACCTTGAATTTCAGGCCGCCCAGAAACAAGCTTAATCCGAGCACAAGCAGCATATTGCCGATAATAGAGCCGGTGATGCTCGCTTTTACCATGTCGTAGAGGCCTTCTTTGACAAGGAAAATCGCGATGATCAGCTCAGCCGCGTTACCGAACGTTGCGTTCAGAAATCCCCCCATACGCTGTCCTGCGTAATGCGATACGCTTTCCGTCGCTTTTCCGAGAAATCCGGCTACGAAAATAACCGCGATCGCGGAAAAAACGAACTGCAGCATCGTGTTCCATCCCGCATAATGAGCGATACCGCTCACGATGAAGGATGCGATGAGCACAAGATAAAACAATTTCTGCTTCAATTCGACACACACTCCAATTAATGATTTCTCACTGAACACTTTAATACTATATCGAAAATGAAAAAGAATGTAAACTTGCGCCCATATAGCTTTCCGATTACAATAAAGTTATATGGAAGAAGGGGAGTGACAAGTATGTCCGAAGAGCTTCAAACAGGTTTAATTCGCATATCCGATGATGTCGTAGCAACGATCGCAGGCTTGGCAGCTTTGGAAACCCCAGGAATCGCAGCGATGTCCGGAGGCATATCCGAAGGCCTTGCCAAGCGGCTAAGCGGCAAAAACGTGCAAAAAGGCGTCTCCGTTGAAGTAGGCCAGCTGGAAGCGGCTATCGATCTGCGTGTTATTGTACATTATGGCTCGAAAATTCAAGAGGTATGCCACGATTTGCAATATAATGTCCGCGAATCGGTACAAAATATGACAGGCCTGAACGTAGTGGAAGTGAACGTTAAAGTCGAAGGCGTTGCTTTCAAGGAAGAAGAAACGGACGAAGTCCACCCGCAGCACCGGGTCAAATAATCTTTTCGCCGCATAAAAAGACTGCATGTCCTCCTGCCCGAGCGACATGCAGTCTTTTTATGCTTATGTAAGCTTTAGCCGTGAAGCGGGCGGCGTTGCCCGGTTGTTTTTTTCTGCTGCGGTTCGCGGTTATACTCCCTGGAAATGCTGAGCAAGATGCCGATGCTGAACATCGAAATCAGAAGCGATGATCCGCCGTAGCTAATGAACGGGAGCGTAACGCCCGTCATCGGAATGCTGCCCGATACGCCGCCGATATTGATCAGCGCTTGAATGCCGAACAGACCGATGATGCCGACGCCGACCAAGGTCCCGTACGGGTCGGGACATCGCAACGAGACGATAAGTCCTCGCCACAGAAACAACAGGTAAGTCAATATAAACAACATACTGCCTATAAAGCCGAACTCTTCGGCGATAATAGCGAAAATAAAATCGTTGTAGGCTAGGGGCAAATAAAACAGCTTTTGTACGCTTTTGCCGAAGCCTGCGCCGGTCGCGCCGCCGTGAGCGAACGCTTCAAGCGACATTTTGAGCTGATAACCCGAGCCCTGCTCGTCTTCCAGCGGATTTAGAAAGGCGGTAAACCGGCTGACCCGGTAGTTCTCCTCTTTCTTCTCATCCGAAGAGGGCAGCAGCATCGAAATACTGATAAATATACTGGCGATGGCGACAATGACGCCCATCGAAGCGAATAAATGCTTAAGATTGCAGCCGCCCGCAACGATAATGACCCCTGCGCACGCGACAAGAATAATGCAGGAGCCGAGGTCGGGCTGCAGCATAATAAGCCCGGCGACAAAACCGACGATGACCATGACGGGGATGAGCCCCTTCTTGAAGTCGCGGAATTTTTCGCCTTTCTTATTGATCAATGCGCCTAAATATAAAATGATGGCAAGCTTCGCGAATTCCGTCGGCTGAACCCCGAGCGATCCGCCGAAGCCGAACCAGCTTTTTGCCCCGTTTCTCGTTTCGCCGATAATCAATACAAGGATGAGCATGATCACGACAACGGCAAAAAAGGGAATAAAGAGCTTCTTGAATAACGTGTACCGCACATTCATGGAAATGAACATGACGACCATGCCGACCGCCGCCCAGGTCATCTGTTTTTTCGTGAAGTAAAGGGCGTCGTACCGGTATTTTTCCGCAGCGACCGTAATGCTGGAGCTTGCGCTAAATACCATAACCAAGCCGAATCCGACCAGAAGCAGGGTCAGAATGAGCAGGAGGAAATCCGGCGTACCTTTTCGCGTCGGATTCATCGGTTTCCACCTGATCTAGCTCAGTTCGTTTTTCAGCGCGGCGAGCTTCTGGTTGGCGATCTTCAGTACTTGCTCAGGCACCGGCGATTCGTATTCCAAACCGTGCGGGAAAGTCGCTTTGCCGATGTAAACCGCTTCGATCGCAAGCACCGCATGAGGCTGCTCCAGCTTGCCTTCGACGGCACGAGTGCTGAAGCGAGCGAAATATTCGCTTTTCGTGGAATGGTCTTCGATTTTCAAATCGTACGTAGCTCTGTAATATTCCCATTGCCAGCGGACGAAACCGAGCTTTCCAGCCGCATCGTCCAAATCGGACAGCTCGCTTTTTAATCCGACAAGTCCAGTGTTTTCGATTAACATGTAGAGTCCTCCTAAAAAATGTAATGAACGTACGCCTCGGTTGCATCGGCAAGGCCTACGCTTGTTGTGTAAAGATCAGGCTCCAAGCGAATGCGAATATGCCTGAAAAGCTTGCGTATTGGGCAATTCTTCATTAATCATGATAGTATGTTTCCCCAACAAGTGCAAGCCTTAAGCAAATTCGATTCGGGACGATTTATGACTTTTTTATGTCATGTTCACGGCTTCCTAAAAGGTCCGTCATTCTGTTAAAATGTACGTAACCGTGAAACCGGAGGTATATTATGATTCGACATTTTGAAGCGAAGTTGTTAGAACTGTTTCCGCAAATCGTTGCTTGGAGACGGCATTTCCATCAATATCCGGAGCTTTCGTTTCAAGAGGTGAACACTCCCGCGACGATAGCCGGCCTCTTGTCCGATTGGGGGATCGAGGTCAAGAAAGGCGTTGGCGGCAACGGCGTTGTGGGCCGCCTTCAGGGCGGTCTGCCTGGGCCGACGGTCGCGCTGAGAGCCGATTTTGACGCGCTGCCGATCCAGGACGAGAAACAATGCGAATATAAATCGACCGTTCCCGGCGTCATGCACGCTTGCGGACATGACGCCCATACCGCGACCTTGCTCGGAGTCGCCAAAATTTGCGCAGAGCTGCGGGACGAGCTGCCCGGACAACTCGTATTCATATTCCAGCACGCCGAAGAAGTTAGCCCCGGCGGGGCGATTTCAATGATCGAGGACGGCGTTCTCGGGGGCGTGGACGCCGTGTATGGCGTTCATCTGTGGACACCGATTCCTTATGGCAAGGTAAGTACAAAACCGGGACCGTTCTTCGCCGCAGCGGACGAATTTCAGGTCGAAATACTCGGCAAGGGCGGACACGGCGGACTGCCGCACGAAACGACCGACAGCATTGTGATCGGCTCCCACCTCGTCGTCAACCTGCAAACGATCGTCAGCCGCAACATCAACCCGCTTGACCCTGCAGTCGTTTCGGTCGGGACGTTCCAATCCGGCGCGGCGTTTAATGTGATCGCCGAACGGGCGATCCTGCGCGGGACGGTCCGCTCATTCGCGGAGCCGGTTCGGCAGTTGCTTCGTTCGCGCGTAGAAGAGACCATCGACCGAACGTGCGCGATGTTCGGCGCAAAGTACAACTTGAATTATCGGATGGGTTATCCGCCGGTCATCAACCATGCGCGGGAGGCCGAACGTTTCTTCCGCGTAGCGCCTTCGCTGTTCGACGCTTCGGACGTTCTAGAGTCAAATCCCATTATGGCTGGCGAAGACTTCGCCTATTACTTGGAGCGTGTGCCGGGGTGCTTCATGTTCGTCGGAGCGGGCAACCCGGATATCGGAGCGGTTTACGGCCATCACCATGCGCGGTTCGATATCGATGAGCGCGCCATGCTGAATGCCGCCAAATTATTAATGGCAATGGCATTGGATTACATGGGCAAAAGCGGCCGTTCGTAACAATTGCCAGCGCCGCGCCGCATGAGTTGATGAATTTAGGGCAATTCTATTCCTGTATGAGCTTCCGAAGCGAGTCCTCTTCGGATCCATCTCGAACAGGAGGGAACCCCATGTCAGGATTAACGTTGAAACAAATCATGTCAACCGATTGCGTGACGGTTACGACACAAGATAATATTTACGAAATCGCTCTTAAAATGAAGCAGCATGATATCGGATTTATTCCCGTCGTTGAAGGTAAAAAGTTGATCGGCGTCGTAACCGACCGCGACCTTGTCGTGCGCGGGTATGCCGAGAAGCGCTCCGGCTCAGGCGCCGTGGAACAAGTCATGAGCAAGGACATCAAGACAGTTCCATCTTCCACTACCGTAGAAGAGGCCGCGAAGCTGATGGCCAAAGAGCAAATCCGCCGCTTGCCGGTCGTTGATAACGGCGAATTGATCGGCGTCGTGGCGATCGGAGACCTTGCCGTTCGTTCGAAATTCGAGGATGAAGCGGGACAAGCGCTGAGTCAAATTTCCGAGAGCGACAAAACGTTTGCGACAATGCAATAAAAGCAGCCGATCCGGCGAAGAAGTTCGTTTTCACTTTCGTGAAAATGGACTTCTTTTTTAGATCGCTTCGTATCCCGCAAGGTTCCGCATCCACTCGAATTCAGACCCCACTTTTGTGGGGTTATTTTGCAAGATTGAACGATAAAAAGGCAGGTTGGCAAAAGTGAAGAGTTATGAATTTATACGGCGACTGCCGATGCGTGCGCAAGCGGTTATCGCGAAATCGCCTTGTTATGCGGATGTGGAATTGGCCGAGCCGGACAGCTCCGATATTTCGCTTGAGCGACTTGTAGGAGATGAGGGCCGGCTGAGAGCCATCTATGCTACGATAAGCGAATTGGAGAAGCTTACGCTGGAACGGATCGTGAAACGCTTCGGTCCGCGCCCTTTTGAAATGCGTCAGCTAGAGAAACAAGATCATGAAATGTTCGAACAAACCGACGGACTGCTAAGCGGAGCGGAGCTTAAAGTCGGTCTTGCCGGGCTTAGGCGTCACGGTATCCTGTTCGCGCTGCGCAAATCGTGGGGAGAATATTTGTATGTGCTCCCGACCGATACGTACGCAATTATGCTAAAGCTCCTGGCAGGTAACCCTGTGGCGCAGCCCGAAGAGCCGAACGCGCTCGCGCTTCATTGGCGCAGCGTTACGGTAACCGATCAGCCGAAGCGCAGCCTCGAGCAAGAACTGTTTTATACGTTGGTATGGATCGCGAACAAAGGATTGCCCTTCACGCAAAAAGGTACGTTCAACAAAAAAGGCGTGCAACGTTTGGCCGAACAGCTGGCGCTGAAAGAGAAAGATTGCGTCATGTTGGCATCGAATGCGCAGTTGCAGTATAGCAATGATTCCGCGGTTGCCTTCGTATGCGAAGTACTCTTTCAGCTTGAGCTTGCAGAGCAAGCGAAGGATGCCGTTATCATAAATCCGGCGGCGCTATGCGAGTGGATGCGTTTAACCCCTGAGCAGATGCGCAAAGAGCTGCACCTGCTGTACGCTAGAATATACGCGGCGCCCGGGCTCGAACCGCTTGCCTTTGCCTCAGTGGACGGGTTGGGAGCGGATTGGACGCCGGTCAGCCGATTAATGGATTGGCATCGGATAAACGGTCTGTCGACGGAAATAAAGGAAGATGCCTTACTCGAGTTGATGCTTGGCTGGTTGCGTCAATTGGCATCGTTCGGGTGGGCGGAACTCGGATATGCTCCGGCGGAGGACGGTGGTAAGCCGATACAAGTATTTAGGTATATTGCGCCGCTTAAGGAAGCCGACAAGAAGGACGAACTTTTCGTTCAACCGGATTTTGAAATTATCGTTCCGCCCGGGGTTTCTTATTTTATCCAATGGGAGCTGGAATTGATCGGAGAACGCATTGCGGTCGATCACGCCGTAACGTACCGGCTGACGAAGGATAGCATTCAGCGTGCTGTAAGGAACGGTCGTACACTTCATCATATACTGGCGTTGTTGACGGCGAACGCCAAATACGGGGTTCCCGACAATGTCCTTGCGACTGTGGGGGAATGGGTTGCGCAGGTTACGCAACAGGATGTTATGAATGACGTTTCATCTCAGAATCTGTACCCGAACCTGGATGAATTGCATCATAGTGCAGGCGGGCGGGGGAAAAATTTCAATGAAATAAACAGCCAAGAGATGAAAGCGATTGTTTACACAAAATGTGCGGTGCAGTATTATGATATTGAGACTAAGTTTCCAAGCTTAGATGAAATATATCCTGAGTACGACGCATTGCCATCCGCCTGGTTGAAAGATTGCCGCACTTATCATCATTCGACCCGCAAGCAATTGATCCGCAAAGCGATCGAATGGAGAACGCACTTGAAGCTGAGGATGAGCGGAAACGACATCAAGTTCGTGCCGACGCGCCTGCACGAGCAGTCCGGTGCATGGAGCGTATCCGGTATGCTGCAAGCGGAGGAGCGCAATCTGATGCCCGACGAGTGGGAGGAAATGCAGCTCGTATTGCCGGGAATCAACGAAAAGGGATGATCGTTATGCATATTGCCGACAACTATACGATCGATATGGTGTCGTTAGTATCAAACGCCTATGAACTAGGCGATTTAATAAACGGTTCTACGGAAGTTTCCGATTATTTATATTGGAAACAGCAAGTGGAGCAGAACGAAAGCATTCAGCAGCTTACCAAACTGTTCGAGAAGAAAAAAGAGATGTTCGAGGAGTGCCAGCGCTTCGGCCATTTCCACCCGGAATATCACAAGGCGAAGGATGCTGTGAAAGAGGTGGAACAACGACTGGCCGAATTCGAAGAGGTTCGCCGGTTCAAGATGGCCGAACAAGTTCTCGACAATTTGCTTCACGGCGTATCGGAAACGATTGCATATGCCGTATCCGAATCGATAAAAGTGCCAAGCAACGATCCTAATCCGAAAGGCGGAGGTTGTGGCAGCGGCGGAGGCTGCAGCGGCAACTGCGGGTAATGACCGCTGGAAAGCTCCCGGTTTAGGAATCATCGCGGCATGGGGGGAAGAGAGGGTTTACATGATTGTTGAACGGACAGGACTCATCGTATGGGTCAGCGACTTGAAGGCGGCGCGGAACTTGGAGAAATACGGCTCCGTTCATTACATGTCGCGTAAAATGCATTACGTCGCGATGTATGTTAATGCAGACCGTGCGGAAGATACGATACGCAATATTCAAAGACTCGGTTTTGTCAAAAAAGTCGAGCGCTCATACCGCAACGAAATCCCGACCGAATATGACGGCGATTCTGCAGATAAAACGCGGTTTTATACGTATTAGAACATGACTTGAACGATCGCTCGCTGGCCTTGTGGCCGGCGGGCGTTTTTTTGTTCGGTGCCGAGGCATGGGCAACACGATATGAAGCGATATTCGCTCGCCGATGCAAGATCACCTTGTTTCTGTTGGAAAAATTATTGAAATGATGTAATATATATTTAGGTATATATACATAGCGATATTAGGTATAAAGACCTGCTTCAGGGTGAAAGAGAGGTATGATGATGAAGGACAAAATGATGGAGCGCTGGAATACGTATGAGCCGTTTTACGTCGTCTTAGGAGACAAAAAAGTCGCGGATATTGTCATCACCAACCATGCCAGAAGCAGGTGGGCCGACCGGGTGGAGAGCGAAAAAACCGGTTATGAGGACATTGCAGCGTTTTTATGGGAGAAGCTGCGGGAAGGAACGATCGAATCCTATTACCGCAATGAGCAGGATGTTTATTTGATCGAGGACGATCTCGTTGTCGTCGCCGAGTTCTCCATGCTGGACAATGAGTTCGATATTGCCGGCAATCCGCTGCACAAAATGATTATCGTTACTTTTCTCGGCCGTATGTCGGAAACGATTGAATTGCGGGATTTGAAATCGTATTATTCATGGCTGCGCCATTCCAGGCGAATGACATTGATCAAAAACAGCCGCAAAAGAAAATGAAGCATTAGGAAGAAAGAGGATGCAGTCATTAGGCTTCATCCCCTTTTTTGTTTTGTTTTGATATAATATTTGAAAGATTAAGTTTTCAGCGGAGCTGAAGGAAGGAGCAGGAAATGGCGCTAAGTTTTCATCAGCTTCACATCTTCTATACGGTTGCCGAAAAAGGCAGTTTCTCCGCCGCGGCACAATCGCTGCACATGACGCAGCCTGCGGTGACGATGCAGGTGCAGGCGCTCGAGGAATATTTCGGGACGAAGCTGTTCCACCGCTCCACGAAAAAAATCGAGCTTTCCGAGGCCGGCAAGACGCTAATGCCGTATGCGCTCAAAAGCATCGAGTTGATTAAAGAAGCGGACATATCGATGTCCAGATTTACGAAGATGCTGAAAGGGCGCCTTCAGCTTGGGGCCAGCCTAACGATCGGCGAATATATTTTGCCGCGGATGTTAGGGCCGTTCGGCCAGGAGTACCCGAACATTTCGATCAGCATGAAAGTGATGAATACTTCGCAAATTTTGGAGGATATATTAAACCATCAGCTTAACTTCGGATTGATCGAAGCGGCGGTCCAGCATCCCGACGTTCACCTGGAAGCGGTTTTGAACGATGAGCTGAAGCTGATCGTCCCGTCCAGCCATCCGCTGGCCGAAAGAGCTACGCCGGAAGACGTCGTCTCGATCGAGGATGTGCTCAAATACCCGTTTGTGCTGCGCGAGCAAGGCTCGGGAACGCGTCAGGTGATGGAACAGGAGCTGATGCGCAACGAAACCGATCCGCGGCAGATGCACATCGTTATGGAGCTGGGCAGTACGGGCGCTGTCAAATCGGCGGTCGAAGCCGGGCTGGGCATTTCCATTATTTCGCCGTCCTCGGTCAAGCATGAGGTTGCCTTAGGGCTTGTTCGGGTGCTTTCGATCGACGGGTTTTCGTTCACACGGAAATTTTACGCTATTTATTTAAATACAACGATACTGCCGATCTCGGCGGTGACGTTTTTATCGTTTTTGCGCGAACGCGACATTAGCCAGTGGCTATGACAAATGGAGGAGTTTATGGATACGATGCGATATGTCGACTTGCATTCGCACACGACGGCATCGGATGGCGTTCATGCGCCGTCGGAGAGCGTCAAGCTTGCAGCGCAAGTTGGATTAAGCGCGCTGGCGATTACGGATCATGACACCGTGGCAGGCATCGAAGAAGCGATGGAAGCCGGCAAGAAGCTCGGCATCGAAATCGTGCCCGGCGTCGAAATCAGCACGGTGGCGAACGGACAAGACATTCACATTCTCGGTTATTACATAGATTATCGCGATAAGCTTTTTTTGCAACGGCTCAAACAATTGCGCGATACGCGCGACCGCCGAAACGAGATGATGATCGAGAAGCTGCAGCAGCTTGGTCTGGACGTGACGCTTTCCGAAGTGATCGAGCATGCGGGAAAAGCCGATCCATCGAAGGAGCAAGAGAAGGGGGAGACGATCGGAAGGCCGCATATCGCCGCCGTTTTGCTTGCCAAAGGATATGTCAGCTCCGTTAGCGAAGCGTTCGACAAGTACTTGGGTCGCGACGGCAAAGCCTATATTAACCCCCCGCGCATCACGCCTTTTCAGGCCGTCGATTGGATTCGGGAAGCGGGAGGGACGCCGGTGATCGCCCATCCGGGCCTATACCATGACGATGAACTGGTGGAGCAGATCATTAGGTATGGCGTCGACGGCATTGAGGCTTACCACTCCGACCATACGGCGGAGGATGAATCCCGATATGCGGCAATGGCCGCCCGGCACGGGCTGATCGCAACGGCGGGCTCGGATTTCCACGGGGAGCGCGGCGGCGAATTATTCCATGCGTATATCGGGGACCGCAAGACCGGCATCGATATATTGAAGCAGTTGAACAAACGCAAGAATACATAATGACAATTGATACCGGGGATGGGACGAATGGCGATACGCAAAGCAATATTGCCCGCGGCAGGGCTCGGAACCCGATTTTTGCCGGCGACCAAGGCGCAGCCCAAAGAAATGCTGCCGGTCGTGGACAAACCCTCGATTCAATATATCGTGGAAGAAGCGATCGCTTCCGGCATCGAAGATATTATTATCGTTACCGGTCGGAATAAACGGGCGATCGAGGATCATTTCGACAAGTCGCTGGAGCTCGAAGCGATTCTTGAGGACAAAGGCAGCGATGATCTGCTGTCCATTGTGCGCGGCATATCCAATATGGCCGATATCCACTATATCCGGCAAAAAGAGCAGCTGGGACTCGGGCATGCCGTCTACTGCGCGCGCAAGTTCATCGGCAACGAACCGTTCGCCGTGCTGCTCGGCGACGATATTATTTCGTCAGAGCCGCCTTGCTTGAAGCGCATGATCGATTTGCATAACGAAACCGGAACATCCGTCGTTGCAGTGCAGCAGGTTCCATGGGAAGAGGTGCACCGGTACGGCATTGTTTCGCCGGACGCGCAAGCCGAGACGGTCCATGGACATCGATATATCGCCGACCTGATCGAGAAGCCGGACCGGCAGTCGGCGCCGTCGAATATGGCCGTAATCGGGAGGTATATTATCCAGCCCGAAATCTTCGATATTTTGCGGACGTGCAAGCCTGGACGGGGCGGCGAAATCCAGCTGACCGACGCGCTTCGCGAGCTGAATCGGAGACATCCGATGCTTGCTTACGGCATCGAAGGCAAACGATACGATGTGGGAGACAAGCTGGGGTATATCGAGGCGACGATCGAATTTGCGTTGGAGCGCGAAGAATTGGCTCCGCAATTGAAGGAATATATGCGGTCGCTGATGCGCCGCTGGGACTCATGATAAGAATAAAGGTATGATGAAGCCCCCGGGCCACTATGAAGTGGAGCGGGGGCTTCTTATTTTTACGGCGTATTTTATTGCTTCACGACAACGGGCAATTGCTTGACAAGCGATTCGTCGGGCGTGACGAACAGCGTCTTCTGATGATCGTAAATGACGAAGCCCGGTTTGGCTCCGTTAGGCTTGCGTACGTGGCGGATCAACGTGTAATCGACCGGAACCTGGCTCGATGTTTTCGCCTGGCTGTAATAAGCTGCAAGCTGAGCGGCTTCTTCCAGGGTTTTGTCGCCGAACTCGATGCTGCGGATGACGACATGGGAGCCGGGAATGTCTTTCGTATGCAGCCACGTATCGTTTGCTTGTGCAAGACGGTTCGTTACGTATTCGTTTTGCGTGTTGTTTTTCCCTACATAAATCGGCACGCCTTCGCTGGACGTAAAGCAATGCAGCGCCGGGCGGTCGATTTTTTTCTTCTTGCGCAATTTTTTGGCGCGGTCGCGGATATAGCCTTGTCCGATCAGCTCCTCCCGAATTTCGTCAATATCGGAGAGCGACGCATGGTCGAGCTGCTGGAGCAGCGAATCGAGATATGCAATCTCGTCGTGAGTCGCTTGGATTTGCTCGCCGACGACGATCAGGCTGTTTTTGCTTTTCGTGTAGCGCTTGAAATAACGCTGGGCGTTCTCCGAAGGATTCAGCAGCGGGTCGAGCGCAATCGTGACCGTCCGCTGTTCCTCGTCGTAATAATTGATCGTTTCGAGCTGCTTATCGCCACGCTTGATTAGGTGTAAGGATGCGGTCAGCAGCTCGCCGAGAATCCGGTATTTATCGGCATCCTTGGCTTCTGCGACCGTTTCGCGCAGCTTGTCCAGCTTTTTGATGTTTTTTGTTTTTTCATTTTGCAGAAATCGAAGCAAATCCGAGGTCCGCTGCTTCACCGTATCGCGTTCCGCTTTATCCCCATAGAAAGCTTCCAGGCAGGTGCTGATCGAGCTAAACGTTTCGGTCTCACCACGGGGATGAGTGAGCGCCAGTGCGGAGAACACGGCCTTCCCGGTTGTTTCATCGTGGATTAGCGTCGGCTCGAAACGGTTTTCGGATACGGCGTGCATGACCGAAACGAACACGCGCGCGATGGCGTGAGCGTGCTCGCGAATTCGGTCGTCGTTCGCTTCCGCCGTTATCTGGCGCTGGGCGTCGCTGCGATGGATCAATTCCGACGCCACAAGCGGGCTCATGCCGCTGAACGATTGGACGAGCAGCGAATCCAGCTTGACTGGTCCTTGCTCGCTCTCATTTGCAAGACCGGCAACAATTTTGTCGCGAAGCAGCGATTCAAGTTCATCGAGCTTAATATGAAGCGGGTTCAGCTTCCCTTGCTCGGGCGGCGATACGTATAAGCTCCCGGGCATAACGACGCGATAGCTGCTGATCGCCGGCGTTACGTGATGAATGCCGTCCAGAATAACGCCTGTGGCCGGCTCGATCAATATGATATTGCTATGTCTGCCCATCATTTCGATGATGATCGTTTTGACGCCGATATCGCCTAACTCGTCACGCTGGCGGACGGTCATTCGGATGATGCGCTCCATGCCGACTTGCTCGACGGTTTCGATAACGCCGTTTTCGCAATGTTTGCGCAGCAGCATGCAGAACATCGGCGCTTCCAGCGGGTTCACGAACTGCTGCTGGGTCAGATGCACCCGCGGATAAGTCGGGTTAGCCGACAGCAGCAGCTTATGGTTTGCGCCTTGGGCGCGTAATTGCATCACGATGTCGTTGTTAGTCGGCTGATGAATTTTATTGATTCTCCCGCCGACGCATTGCTGCAATTCGTGTACGACGGCACGAATGACGATTCCGTCTAAAGCCATGTTTTCTCCTCCAAGCCAATCTAAGTCATCTCTATGATGCCATACTTTCCGCCAAAACTTAAGGGCAAGTTTCGTTACAAGTTAAAATAGCCTCCAAAGTACCTGAATCCACTACAGAGCGAAACTACACTTTGTGGGGGATGTTTAAGGTTTCCTGGGGTCCCCGCAAAGTACCTGAATCCACTACGGAGCGAAACTACACTTTGTGGGGTTTATTTTGGGATATTTTCCGGCTTGTCTGAATAGATTTGTCCTAAGTGATGAATAGCTTGTCACAATGCAATTCCGTCTGGAGGGGAACGGAGAATGGATCGGAAAATGTGGCACCAAATGACGCTGGAGGAGCTTCTGCCGGCAGTGAATCTGCATTCGGAGCAAGGGCTCTCCGCGGATGAAGCGAAGCAGCGGCTGGAGCAATTCGGCCCGAACGAATTGTCGGAAGGGGAACGGGTTTCTCCGATTACATTGTTGCTCAATCAATTTAAAGACTTTATGGTGCTTGTGCTGATGGGAGCGACATTGGTTTCCGGGCTGCTCGGCGAGTACCTCGACGCCATCACGATTGTGGCGATTATTGTAATTAACGGCATTCTGGGCTTTATTCAGGAATTTCGCGCCGAACGCTCGCTGCGCGCCTTGAAGGAGCTGTCCGCACCTACGGCGAGAATCGTCCGGGGCGGCAAGGTATGCCAACTGCCGGCGCACGAGCTGGTGCAAGGGGATATCGTCATCTTGGAAAGCGGCGACCGGATTCCCGCCGATATCCGGTTGATCGAGACGAACAGCTTTTATGTCGAGGAATCGGCATTAACGGGCGAGTCGGTGCCGGTCAACAAGCATGCGGAGCCGCTGACGCAGCAAGATATCCCGCTGGGCGATCAACGGAATCTCGGATTCATGGGGACGATGGCGACGCGCGGAACGGCCCGAGGCATCGTCGTTCGGACCGGCATGGAAACCGAAATGGGCAAAATCGCCGACTTGATTCAGAATACGGAATCGATGGAAACGCCGCTGCAGCACCGGCTCGAACAGCTGGGCAAAATATTGATCATCGTGGCGATCGCGCTGACGATCGTTGTCGTCATTGCAGGCATCATGCACGGACAGCCTGCTTACGGGATGTTCCTCGCCGGGGTCAGCCTTGCCGTCGCTGCGATACCGGAAGGGCTGCCCGCCATCGTTACGATCGCGCTCGCCCTCGGGGTGCAGCGGATGATCAAGCGGAAGGCGATCGTGCGCAAGCTGCCTTCCGTGGAAACGTTAGGCTGCGCATCGGTGATATGCTCCGACAAAACGGGGACGCTGACGCAAAATAAAATGACCGTTACCGATTTATGGATCGGCGGCTCGCATTTGGAAGTGACCGGCGAAGGCTACGAGCCTACGGGCCAACTCCTTGCTAACGGCAAATCGGTAGATGTTCGCAACGACCAGGCATTGCGCCGGCTTCTGCAAATCTCCGCATTGTGCAACAATGCGTCGTTGTTCGAAGCTTTTCCTGCCGAGCAGCGGAAAAAGAAAACGAAGGAGCCGCTGAAGGCGATTTGGCAGGTGGACGGCGATCCGACCGAAGGCGCGCTGGTCGTTATGGCGGCCAAGCTGGGCGTCACGCAAAAGTCGCTGCAGCCGCAATACAAAAGATTGCGCGAATTTCCTTTTGATTCGGATCGGAAGCGGATGTCCGTTCTCGTGGAGCATCAAGGCGGGCAATTCGTTTGCACCAAGGGCGCGCCCGACATGCTTCTAAACCAATGCGCATACATCCTCTGGGATGGCAAAGTCGTGCCGTTTACGCATACGCTCAAGTCGAAAGTGCTTGCCGCCAACGAGGATATGGCGAAGTCGGCGCTGCGGGTGCTGGGTTTGGCCTACAGGGACCTGAAAGCGACGGACCGGCGCGAGGATGAAGGGGATGTGGAATGCAATCTCGTCTTTGTCGGCTTGACGGGCATGATCGATCCGCCGCGCAAGGAAGTGCGCGAAGCGATTTCCACCTGCCGCAAGGCCGGCATCAAAACTGTCATGATTACGGGCGACCACCAGACGACGGCGGAAGCGATCGCAGGTCAGCTTGGCATCATTCCACGGGGCGGCATGTCGCTGAACGGTCAGCAGCTTGCGTTAATGTCCGATGAGGAGCTTGATGCGAAGGTCGACGATATTTACGTATACGCTCGCGTTTCGCCCGAGCACAAGCTGAGAATCGTTAAGTCGCTGCAGCGCAAAGGCCATATTGTCGCCATGACCGGCGACGGCGTCAACGATGCGCCGGCGATCAAGGCGTCGGACATCGGCATATCGATGGGCATTACCGGAACCGACGTCTCGAAAGAAGCGTCCGCGCTCGTACTCGGCGACGATAATTTCGCAACGATCGTGGCCGCCATAGAGGAAGGACGCGGCATCTACGAGAACATCCGCAAATTTATCCGGTATTTGCTCGCTTCCAACGTCGGCGAAATATTGACGATGTTCCTGGCGATGATCGCCGGGCTGCCGCTGCCGCTCGTGCCGATTCAAATTTTGTGGGTCAACCTGGTCACCGACGGATTGCCTGCGATGGCGCTTGGCATCGACCAGGCCGAGAAGGACTTGATGCAGCAGAAGCCGCGTCCGGCCAGAGAAAATATTTTTGCCCGTCGCTTAGGCTGGAAAATCATTAGCCGGGGCATATTAATCGGCGTTTGCACACTGGCGGCGTTCTGGTTGGTGCTGCAAGGAGGGCCGAACGGCGATTCCGCCCAACTGACGAAAGCGCAGACGGTCGCATTCGCAACACTCGTTATGGCACAGTTGATCCACGTGTTCGACTGCCGCAGCTCGAGGTCGATTTTCCATCGCAATCCGCTGCAAAACCGCTACCTTGTTCTTGCGGTCATTTCATCGCTGCTACTGATGATAGGCGTATTGTATATCGAAGCGCTGCAGCCGATTTTCAAAACCGTTCCGCTTGGTCTACAAGACTGGATCATCGTTCTTGTCGCCGCAGGCATACCGACATTCTTGATGGGGCTCGGCAGCGTGCTTCAGCCAACCCGCAAAGGCAAAGGAGCCGTCAAGTTCGGTTCCAAACCGATGGTTCGTTAATCGTCAAATAGTACAAATATTCATCGGGATAGTCAATGCAATTGGTGCTCCATTTACTGTAAAATTGAGCTAATTGATGTCTGTCCCGCAGGACGGGCGGTATGCAAAATGATACAAAGTAAAGGGAGATGGCCTCTAGATGAATTTCACCAAAATGCACGGATTAGGCAACGATTTTATCGTCGTCGCCGGAGAGCGGCAACTGCCAAGCAATGCGTCCCAGCTTGCGATAGAGCTGTGCAATCGTTTTTTCGGAATCGGCGCTGACGGGCTCGTCTATATATTGCCTTCCGCCAAAGCCGATTTTATGATGCGGATCATGAATTCCGACGGCTCGGAGGCGGAGCAATGTGGCAACGCGATTCGTTGCGTGTCCAAATACGTATACGATAACGGTTTAATCGACCGCGAGGAAATTACGATCGAAACGATTGGCGCCGGCGTGCAAAAAGTGCAGTTGAACGTCGCAGGCGGCCAAGTCGCGACGGTGCGCGTCGATATGGGTGAGCCGATCCTGCAAGGGCTTCAAGTGCCGACGATCGTCGACCAGGACCGCGTCATCGATTATCCGATCGAGGTAGACGGGCGGCAGTTCCGTTTTACAGCGGTTTCGATGGGCAACCCGCATTGCGTTATCTACGTCGACGATGCCGAGGGCTTCGACTTGGCAACCTGGGGGCCGAAGCTGGAGACGCATCCTATGTTTCCGCGTAAAATCAACGTGGAGTTCGTTACGGTCCAATCGCGTGACTACGCGGATATGCGGGTATGGGAACGCGGAGCAGGACCAACGCTTGCTTGCGGTACGGGAGCATGTGCAACGCTTGTGGCGTCGGTATTGAACGGCCATACCGATCGCAAGGCGACGGTTGCCCTGAAGGGCGGGGATCTGTACATCGAGTGGAGCGAAACAGACAACCACGTTTATATGACCGGGTCTGCCCAGGTCGTGTTTCGAGGCAGTCTTGCTTAATTAACGGAAATGAAATCTAGGAACGGGAACGGCAGAGAGGAAACTCTTTGCCGTTTTTTCATTGGAGGCGTCTTAAATGCGTTGCCGCATAGCATGCAGGAACGGCGAATCGACGTTTAGAATGGTACCAAGTCGTTAACAATATAGCAGTACCATTTCAACTAAGGGGTGTATACAAAATGAAAAAAGCATTGCTTTTTGCCGCATGCTTGCTGCTGTTTGCGACGACGGGCTGTTACGGAAACGAGCCGGCTGCCGTGGAGGCGAATGCGCCGGCAAGCGTCGAGCTGACGGTCGATATTATGAACGCCAAAGGAATGAAGGTAGGGAAGGCGAAGCTGCGGCAAGTCGAACTCGGCGTTTCGATGGACGTCGAAGTGAATCATCTGAAGCCGGGCAAGCACGGTATTCACTTCCACGAAATCGGCAAATGCGTAGCGCCGGACTTCAAGTCCGCCGGCGAACATTTTAATCCGAATTCGAAGCATCACGGCTTCGACAATCCGGGCGGTTTTCACGCGGGCGACTTGTCCAATCTGGTCGTTGGGCCGGACGGCAGCGCCAGGGCCGAGTTTTTCGATTCGAGCGTCACGCTGGAGAAGGGCAAGCCGAATTCCTTGTTAAAAGAAGGCGGTACGGCACTCGTCATCCACGAGAAGGAAGACGATCTGAAATCCGACCCGTCCGGCAATTCCGGCGATCGGATCGGCTGCGCGGTCATTCGTTAAACCAGTATCGGACATTTGATGGGTCATTTCGGGTGTTCGTTAGAATGAGTCAAATTAACTCGGTTAGATTGTACGAAAGCAGACGGTACCGTCTGCTTTTTTTGTGTATCTTCGGTTGCAGGATCAAGGTTAAGTGCCGGGAGAGTATGAACGAGTCAGAACTGCAATTGTGCATCTATTTTCCCTAACCAATTGGCAAAATCGTATAATAGATGCGAATGTACATTTATTCGTAGCAAAATGACTCGTTTTGGACGAGAGGGCTTGAAATAGATGCACTTTTGCAGGCTTTGCCTCCTACAGTACGCACGGGCCCGGGATAACTGCACTATCGCATCTATTTTCTAACCATGATGCTCATCGGAACGAACGACCAAATCGAAGAACTCGAGCATACCGTCATCCGATAAAGTGGATCGATCTCCGCATCTTCGAACGGTAAACGGATGGAACCGATGCATACATCCAATGGTCGACTGCATGAGCGCCTCTACTTATACGAGGCGATGCCGCTCTTGAAGGCTTCCTCGTCCTGATTTTCCAACCCGAACAATGCTTCCTGCAAAGCGAACGTCCCTGCATAAAAATCGACTCTGGGCAATAGCGCCTCGAGATTCGGATAAGCTTCGGCAGTCATTCGTACGAAAGAAATGCCGTAAGAGCCCGCTAAAGCCGCAAAGTCGACCGCCGGGTCGTCCAGACAAGATCCGCCGAAGTCGATGATGCCGGCGATCGATTGCTTGTCCGGATCCCAAATGATGTTGGAGGTGCCGAAATCGCCGTGAATAAGAACATGGGGGATAGCCGCATGCTTCGGCTCGCCCAGGAAACGTTCAAAATGGTTCGCAACGTCCAGCCGGGCTTCCTCTCTCATATGAGGGAACAGCTTGCCGCGAATGCGCTCGTATAAATTGGACCAGGCGGAAATGCCGCCGTGCCGGGGCTGTGCAAATTGGTGCCGATCGTCGTTCGGGATCGAATGCAGCTCTCTTAGAAAAGTTCCAAGTTGGACGGCTAAACGCCGCCTCACCCGAATGTCGCCGATACTCTGCATCGCCGATTGCCAGAGAGGTTCGCCGGGAATCATCCGATATCCCGCAAAAACATGTCCGACTCGATTAGCAGAAAAGCAGCAATAAACGGGCTCCGGAATAGGCAGAGACACGCGCTCCCGAACAGTGCGCAATATCCGAACTTCTTCCGCCAGTTCACGGATGCCGGCTTCGTATTTCGGGAAACGGAAAACGAGTTCGCGATTGACGATAAACACATCGTTATTTTGACCGATCTCGTTATGTTCGATCGAATGAATCGAAAGATTAGGAAATTCTTCTTCAATGTGCTGCTTATACAACGGTTTCTTGTCCAAGTGGAGCTCCTTTCGGCCTCTACATGCCTGCAGATACCAGCTTTTGATAAGATTTATCGCCGTCCAACAAAACTTCATGGTTTCCACTGGCAGCCACTTTTCCTTGATCGATAACGTAAATCGAATCGGAATTTTCGATCGTCGAAAGACGGTGCGCGATGACGATCGTTGTTTTCCCTTTGCGGCTCGAATCCAAATGCTCCTGTACTTTTCTTTCCGTTTCCTGGTCAAGGGCCGAAGTGGCTTCATCGAGAATCAGAACTTCCGGATTGCCGAGCACGGCGCGCGCGATAGCTAATCGTTGTCTTTGTCCGCCGGATAAAGTAATGCCTCTTTCGCCGATGACGGTTTCGAAGCCTTCGGGCAGACCGTTGATCGTTTCATGAATTTCTGCGATCCTGCAAGCTTCCGCTATTTGCTCATCCGTGAATTCGCGGCCCATCAAAATATTGTTTTTCACCGTGTCGGGAAATAAATAAGGCTCTTGAAATACAATGGCTACTTTGGCAGTCCAATCACGCCGGTTTATGCTTGTTAGCGGAACATCATTGACCGTGATACCGCCTGCTTCGGGATCGTAAAATCGTACGAGAAGCTGGGCTATGGTTGATTTTCCGCCGCCGCTCGCGCCGATGATCGCTGTCTTGCGCCCGATCGGAACGTTCAAGTCAAGTCCGTCCAAGATCGGGGTTCGGTCCGATGAGTAACGAAATCGGATATGTTCAAGCCGCAAAGATTGGATAGGCTGCGTTAACCTGACGCCGCCATCGTTGATATGCTTCGTCTCCAGCAATTGTTTGGCTCGATCGATCGCAACGAAAGATTCGTTCATTCCGAGTATAAATCCGTATAAGCCTTGGAACGAGCCGATCAATTGATTGGCGAACTGATAAACTACGATAAACAGCCCGATCGAGAGCCGGCCTTCGAGGACCTGATAGCCGCCGATGATGAGGATTAACAGATTTCCCGCCCAACTGAGAGGATCGGTCCAGAACATTTGCTTGTTTTTCAGCTTGGCGTTGTCCATCAATTTCATGAAGTAACGCTGAAATCCAAGATCGATTTTGCGCTTCTCCCATTCTTCTCTATGAAATGCAATGACTTCCCGGGTGGAGGATATGCCTTCCTCGATATGTACGTTTAGATCGGAGCGCTGCTGCTGGATCTCGCCCGCCATTTTGTTGATTTTCGGAGCGAAGTATTTGCCGGCCGCAATATAACCGATGCCAAACACGACGAGGGCTAATAGTAAAAGCGGATTCGCGTACCCGATGACCGTCCCCAAAATAATCAAATTGAATAGATGCTCGATACCGCTCGGAATCTGGTAAGCAAAAACCGAGGATGTGCGCAGCAATTCGTTCAAGTTCGATACGATGCTGCCGATCCGTTCGCCATGGTAATTTTGGACCGGCATTCGAAAGATATTATTCATAAAGTCGTGACGCAAGAGAATTTTCAGCTTGGTGTCTACGCGTTCAAACAGCATGTCTTTGGCTACCCACGAAAAAAGATACGTAAACGCAATCAGGCAAAAGAGAAGCACGTAAGGCACTAGCTTATCGTGTTCGCCATTCAAAAAAATGTCGTCGATTATGAACTTTTGAATGCCGGTAATCCCCAAAAACGTGATGACGGAAACGACGAGCAGCAATAAGGCCAGAAAATAAAGCCCTTTGCACTGCCGAATATAATGAATGATCCAGCTAAACCGCCTCAAGTTCATCCTCCTTCCCTTGCATCAGCTCGTACAATCTTCCTTTGCGCTGCATCAATTCATCGAAATAACCGCTTTCCGCGACTTTGCCGTTCTCCATGACCACGATCGATTGATATTGGCGAATCGTCGACAAGCGATGGGCGACGCAAATCGTCGTACGTCCGTGAAGAAGCTGCTCCAAGGCACGGTTCACTTCGTGTTCGCTCATATGATCCAACGCCGATGTGGCTTCGTCCAACACAACGATTTTCGGGTTTTTCACAAACATGCGGGCGATGGCGATCCGTTGCTTTTGCCCTCCGGACAGCTTGTTGCCTCTTTCTCCGAGCAAAGTTTCGTAGCCGTCAGGCAGCTCCATGATAAAGTCGTGAGCGTATGCCGCTTTGGCTGCGGCAATGACTTGCTCGTCGGTCGCATCCGGATGGCCGAATCGAATATTGTCCGTAACGGAAGCGCCGAATAAATACGTTTCCTGAAAAACGTAACCGATCGACTCGCGCAATTGCTTGAACGACAAGCGGGATACGGACACGCCGTCCAGCAGAATGTCGCCATGTTCCGGATCGTAGAAGCGCCCAAGCAGCTTCAGTACTGTCGATTTTCCGCTCCCGCTTGTTCCGGCGATGCAAATTTTTTGGCCGGGAGAAACCGTCAAAGAAAATTCGTTGACAACATGGGAGGAGGAAGTGTACGCAAAGCGGATGTCCCGAAATTCGATTTTTCCAAGCACAGATTGCAGTAATATCGGGGAGACATGTTCTTTAACGGCAGGTTCCGTTTGACATGAAATCATAAAGCTTCTCCGCGCTGCGAACTTGCACCTTCTGCTGTGACCAACGCGTGACGAGGAAGGTGATACCGAACATAAGCTGGAAATAGAGCATGACGAAAGCGACCAATTCGCCTGCGGTCAAAGCATTTTGCCGGATAAGGATCCATCCGAATACGAACAGCAGAACGGCGCCTCCATATACGGCGATTCTGCGCATGACGGCGTACAAATTAATGTGGACGAAATGCAGGAACAAGGCTCGGGATGCTTTGGCCATTAGCGCAGACAGCTTCCTGAGATCCCATTGTTCCGCCCCGTAAACGCGCAGCTCGAGCAAAGCGGCCAAACTGTCGTATTGCTTTTTGTCGATTTCTTTGACATAACCGTTATGTTCCCGAATGTACTCAACGCCTCTTTTTTCAAAGTAAGGGCCTGCAATAACGTAAAAGATCGTGCAAGGAATAAAGATGAGAGCGAGCGTGCCGTTAATTGTCGTTAAAAAAACGAACGAACATACAAGTGTGATCAGAGATTCGGCTATTCTCGGCATATGATTTCTGTATACTTCCTGAACGGCGGGAATATCGGTATGAAAAAACGAGAGCGTTTCGCCGACGGAATGTTTCTCGAAATAAGCGAACCCAAGCTCGCGCATTTTGCGGAAAATCGATATTTGCAAATCTCGCGCGGCCTTCTCCTGAAATATTTGCGAAATCGTGTTTTTTGCGGCGTTTGCGATAAGCATGAGCACAACCATGACGGCAATGATCCCGACAATCCACGAGAATTGCCGTGTATCGTGATTCGGTAAAACGGAGTCCACGAAAATTTGAACGAACTTCGGAATCAGAATCGTCGTTATGCTGCCGAAAAGACCGCAAAATAAAAACAAAATAAACGACTTCGCGTAGGGCTTCAAATAAGAAAGACACCACAAATACAATTTGAAAAAGCTTAACGGTTGACTGCGGTTTACCGTCGCATCCATTGCGGCACTCAATGATACTCCCCCTTTTCCATGATTTGATCTACAAATGAACCTTATTTTACCATGTCTTCTCGGGGTTGTCAGTACGGTTTGAATAGCCTATGGCATTCATACTTATCTTTCCGATCGATTTATGGTAAAGTAGATGTACTATTTTTGTTAGGTGGGGTTGTTTATGAAGGCGGATCTGCGCCAGGCGCTCAGCCAGGACATATTGACCGGCGACGGAGCGATGGGCACTTATTTATATCAGATGGGGTTTCCGGTCGGCATTTCGTACGAGGAGCTTAATTTGCTCAAGCCCGACGTCATTGCCGACGTCCATCGCCGTTATTACGAAGCGGGGGCGCGGGTCATCGAAACAAACACGTTTTCCGCCAATCGCGAGAGTCTGAGCAAATACGGGCTGGATGCGGAAGTCGAAGCGATCAACCGGGCTGGCGTTGAAATCGCCCGCCGTGCGGTTGGTCCCGATGCTTATGTCGTCGGGGCGGTTGGTTCGATCCGATCCGGCAAACGGAAAAATATATTGACGTCCCAAATCAAACAAGATTTCGAGCAGCAAATCACGGCACTGATCGAGGCCGGAGCGGACGGCATCTTGTTCGAGACGTTTTACGATCTTGAGGAAATGCTCATCGCGATCAAAATCGCGCGCAAGCTGAGCGATGTGGCGATTATCGCCCAATTCGCCGTCGAGGAAGTCGGCAGGACGCTGGACGGCTATTCGATTAGCGAAGCGTTTGCGCGGGTGCAAGCGGAGGGCGCCGATATCGTAGGCTTCAACTGCCGCGTAGGCCCGAACGGCATTTTGCGCGCCATCGACAAGCTGCCCGACTGCGGCACCCTTCCGCTGTCGGTTTTTCCGAATGCGGGTATTCCCGATTATGTAGATGGAAAATATACGTATATGGCGACTCCGGAATATTTTGCCGAAAACGCGCTCAAGTTCGCGGATCGCGGAGCACGGATCGTCGGCGGCTGCTGCGGAACGACGCCGGAGCATATCGCGGCGATCGCCGGCGCTCTCCGCGGCTATCGGCCTCAAGCCGCAGGCGCTGCCGAGGCGGCTCAGGCAGCCAAGGCGCCCGTTGCCGAAGCCGCGCCCGCGCCGGAGCTTACGGTCATCGAAGGGACCGGCTCGGCGGCACAATCCGCGGACGGAAATGAAGCGAAGGAGCCGACGCTCGTCGAGCTGGTCAAGCAGCGGCATACGGTCATCGTAGAGCTGGATCCGCCGCGCGATCTCGATATCGCCAAATTTATGCTGGGAGCGGAAGCGCTGCGCGATGCCAAGGCCGACGCCGTAACGTTGGCCGACAATTCGCTTGCGGTCACACGTATGAGCAACCTCGCGCTGGGCTATCTTGTTAAAGAGAAGCTCGGCATTCGCCCGCTCATTCATATTGCATGCCGTGACCGGAATCTGATCGGGACGCAGTCCCACATGATGGGCCTTGATGCGCTCGGTATCGATCACGTGCTCGCCGTAACGGGCGATCCGGCCAGATTCGGCGATTTGCCGGACTCGAGCTCGGTTTATGACTTGACATCATTCGAAATCATCCGTATGATCAAGCAGTTGAATGAAGGGATAGCCTTCTCCGGCAAGCCGCTGAAGCAAAAAGCAAGCTTTTCGGTCGGAGCGGCGTTTAACCCGAACGTCAAATATTTGGAGAAGGCGGTTCAGCGGCTGGAGCGGAAAATCGAAGCCGGGGCGGATTATATTATGACCCAGCCGGTTTACGACGCGGAGCTGATCGTCAAAATATACGAGGCGACGAAGCATTTGAGCATTCCGATCTTTATCGGCATCATGCCGCTCGCCAGCGGACGCAATGCCGAATACTTGCACAACGAGGTTCCCGGCATTCAGTTGTCCGACGAAGTTCGCAAGCGGATGTCCGGGCTCGAAGGCGAAGCCGGACGAAGCATGGGCGTAGAAATCGCCAAAGAGCTGCTCGATACGGCGATGCAATATTTTAACGGCATTTATTTGATTACGCCTTTCTTAATGTATGAGATGACAGCAAAGCTGACGGAATACGTCTGGGAAAAATCGAGACGGCGTGATTTCCACTTGTACCCACTTTCAAAATGAATTAAAATAGGGTAATGGATGTGAAGCCGATGGTTTACAGTATGACGGGTTACGGTCAGGCGAATCGGGTCATCCATGGCGGCAAGCTGCAGATCGAGATCAAATCGGTGAACCACCGGTATTGCGAAATCGTATGCAGATTGCCGAGAGAATGGATGATTTTCGAGGATTCGCTGAAGCGGACCGTCCAACAAACCGTAAAACGTGGCCGGGTGGACGTGTTTGTCTCTTGGGAACGCGATCCGGGCAAGGAGCAGGCCGCCGTTGTCAACTGGAACGGCATAGAGGCCTATTTGCAAGCGGTCGATCAGCTCAAGCGGCAGTATCAATTCAACGATGCGCTCGCGCTTCGGGACGTGCTATCGTTGCCCGATGTCATCGTCGTACGCGACGAACCGATACTCGCGGATGAATCGCTTAAGGATCAGCTGATCGCTTGCGCGACCGACGCGCTTGCCGAACATCAACAAATGCGGCGGACCGAAGGGGAGCATTTGGCCGCCGACACGACTGCAAGAATCGCCATCCTGGAATCGGCGCTTGCCGAACTGCTCGTTCTTGCGCCGAAAGTGGTGGAAGAACATGCGGACAAGCTGAAGCGTAAGCTGGCCGAATGGAAATCCGAGGCGGTTGTGGTGGACGAACAGAGATTAGCCGCGGAAATTGCGCTGTTCGCCGAACGATGCAATTTCGACGAGGAGCTGACGAGGCTGGGCAGTCATTTGTCCCAGTGCCGGCAACTGCTTACGGCAGAGGAACCGATCGGGCGCAAGCTGGACTTTCTGATTCAAGAAATGAATCGGGAAGTGAACACGATCGGCTCCAAGGCCAATCATTTGGCGGTCGTCAATAAAGTTGTCGATATGAAAGCGGAACTAGAGAAAATCCGCGAACAGGTTCAAAACTTGGAGTGAATAGTAGGGGGAGAAGCCTAGAATGGCCATTAAATTGATCAACATCGGATTCGGTAACATTGTATCCGCGAATCGTATCATTTCGATTGTAAGCCCGGAATCCGCGCCGATCAAAAGGATTATTCAAGAAGCCCGAGATCGTCATATGCTGATCGACGCCACGTACGGAAGACGCACGCGCGCCGTCATCATCACGGACAGCGACCACGTCATTCTTTCCGCCGTGCAGCCGGAAACGGTAGCTCACCGCTTGTCCACTAAAGACGACGAACACGACGAATAACGAACAACAATCGTATTGGAGCGTACCATGGAAAAAGGTTTACTCATTGTATTATCCGGACCTTCCGGCGTCGGCAAAGGCACGGTATGTTCCGCGTTAAGGAAACAAATGGCCAACCTCGTCTATTCGGTATCGGCAACGACACGCAAGCCGAGACAAGGAGAGGTCGAGGGCGTCAACTATTTTTTCAAAAGCAAAGAAACGTTTTTGAACATGATCGAACATAACGAACTGCTGGAATGGGCGGAGTACGTAGGCAATTACTACGGGACGCCTCGGGAGTTCGTCGACCGGACGCTTGCTGAAGGCAAGGACGTCATTCTGGAGATCGAAGTGCAGGGTGCACTGAAGGTAAAGGAAACGTTCCCGGAAGGCATCTTCATTTTCTTGATGCCGCCTTCGCTCGGCGAGCTGAAGAACCGGATCGTCGGACGCGGTACGGAAAGCATGGATACGATCAACGACCGGATGTCGGTTGCCGCCCAAGAAATCAATTTAATGCGCCATTACGATTATGCCGTCGTCAACGACCAGATCGAATGCGCATGCGATCGAATCCGGTCCATTATTACGGCGGAGCATTGCCGAAGAGAACGCGTATTACCGATTCTAAACCATTGGCTGAAAGAGGTGTAACGATGTTATATCCTTCGATTGACGAAATGATGAACAAAGTGGACAGCAAATATTCGCTTGTCGTTGCCGCATCGAGACGGGCGAGAGCGCTGAGAGACGGCGCCAAGAGCGAGCTTCGCTCCCCAAAAGCACACAAATATGTCGGCGTAGCGCTCGAAGAAATTTATCACGATATCGTGAGATTCGAACGGGTTAAATAATTTATCGACCGAATTGACAGTAACAACCCGCGTGGTTGTTATTTTTTTCTAAGAGGGGCTTTGTCCAAAGGAGGAATCCGCATGCTGCAAGGAAAAACGGTCATTCTCGGCATAACGGGCGGCATCGCCGCGTATAAGGCGGCGTCGTTATGCAGCAAGCTGACGCAAAGCGGGGCTGACGTCCGCGTCATCATGACGGAATCGGCGACGAAGTTTATTACGGAGCTGACATTGCAGACGATCTCGCGCAATCCGGTATACACCGATACGTTCGACGAACGCGATCCGTCGGTCGTATCGCATATCAATCTGGCCGATTCGGCGGATCTTGTCGTCGTTGCGCCGGCAACGGCCAATACGATCGCCAAGCTCGCGCACGGCATCGCCGACGACATGCTCAGCACGACATTGCTCGCGGCGACGGCGCCGGTGTTGATCGCGCCGGCGATGAACGTCCATATGTACGCACACCCTGCGGTGGAACACAATATGGCGCAGCTTCGCGAACGGGGCGTTCAATTTGTCGAGCCCGGCGTCGGACAGCTGGCGTGCGGTTATGTCGGCAAGGGCCGGCTCGCGGAGCCGGAAGAGATTTTCGAACGCATCGTGGACATGCTGTTTCCGTCCAGGCCGCTGCAAGGCAAAAACGTGCTGGTGACCGCTGGCGCAACGATCGAACGGATCGATCCGGTACGGTACATTACGAACGATTCCTCCGGCAAAATGGGATACGCGATCGCCGAGGCGGCTCGGGCGATGGGCGCGAACGTATGTCTTGTTGCCGGCAGCAATCAGGTAAGCCGGAAGCCGGAAGGCGTCGAGACGGTGCAGGTGACGTCCGCCGACAGCATGTACGAAGCGGTCATGAATCGGCTCGAATGGGCCGACGTCGTCGTGAAATCGGCCGCGGTCGCCGATTATCGCCCGGCGGAAATCGCCGAGCGCAAAATCAAAAAAAGCGGCGAATCGCTGACCCTGCAGCTGGTGCGGACGCGGGATATTTTGCAATCGATCGGCGAACGGAAAACAAAACAGTTTGTCGTTGGCTTCGCAGCGGAAACCGACGAAGTCGAGAAACACGCGAGGGACAAGCTGGCCCGCAAAAATTGCGATCTTGTAGTCGCGAATGACGTTACGCAGCCCGGCGCCGGTTTCGGCACCGAGACGAACATCGTGTCCATTTACGACCGCAACGGACTGGTTGCGGCGCTGCCTCAGATGTCGAAGCAGGACGTGGCGCGCAAGCTGCTTCACATCGTAGCAGACCGTCTGGCAGCCCGGGACAATAGCGGTACGACAACGGGCGGCAAAGGCGGGGACGCATATTGATCTACGCGAAAGTTATCGTGGACGTTCCTGCCAAGCAGACGAATCGTCCTTTCGATTATATCGTGCCGGATCGGCTGCGCGATTGGGTCGAGGTCGGCAGCCGCGTCGGCGTGCCGTTCGGACCGCGGACGGTTCAAGGTTTCGTCGTCGCATTGCACGACGAGCCTGAGGTCGCCTCCGGCAAAATGAAGCCGATCGAGCAAGTGCTCGACGTTCATCCGCCGCTGACGAAGGAGCTTGTCGCTTTGTCGCGCTGGATGAGCGAAACGTATGTATGCAACGATATCGCGACGCTGCAGGCGATGATTCCGAGCGCACTGAAAGCGAAATACGAACGGTATATTACATTGCCTGACGATCCGGAAGCATTGAACGACTCGGAGAACGGCAAAGAAAATCCCGCGATCCAAGAGATCGCAGCGGCGATCGAAGGGGAAGAACGGGAAAGCCAACGATCGGTGCTCGCGCAGGTCCAGTTGACTTTGGAGATCGATAGCCGCCCGACGATCTTGGACTACGTGCGCAAGCATTCCCCTGTCCTGCTGGAATCGCTGCTGAGCCGATTTGCGGAAGATGCTCCTCTCGTGAAACAGATGATCGGCCGGGGCGAACTCGTGGAACAGCAGACGGTCAAAGACCGGCTGGCGAAGAAAAAGGCGCTGACCGTATTTCCGCCGGAAGATCATGTGCTGTTAAGGCAACGGATGGAAGGATTGTCGGCACAGTCCCGGAGGCAGAAGGAAGTGCTGCAGTACTTGCTGGAGCATCCGGAGCCGGTTCGGCTAGCCGATCTGATGGTTACGCTCGAGGTTGGCGCCGGAACGGTCAAAGGTTTGGCGGAGAAAGGCTGGATCAGCTTGAAGGAAGTCGAAGTGTTCCGAGACCCTTACGCGGGCCGGACGTTCCGCCCGACAACGCCGCTGCCGCTTACGCCGGAACAGCAATCCGTATATGCGTGTCTGCAATCTTCGATCGACGGCGCGGAGCATCGCGTTTTTCTGCTCCATGGCGTTACGGGAAGCGGCAAGACGGAAGTGTATTTGCAAGCGATTCAGCGTTGTCTTGATCTTGGGCGTGAGGCGATCGTGCTCGTGCCGGAAATTTCATTGACGCCGCAAATGGTGGAACGGTTCAAGGGCCGTTTCGGCGACTTGGTTGCGGTGCTGCATAGCCGCTTGTCCCATGGCGAACGATACGACGAGTGGCGGAAAATCCAGGAACGGCGCGTGAAGGTGGCGATCGGGGCGCGTTCGGCGATTTTTGCGCCTTTTACGAGCATCGGGTTGATTATTATCGATGAAGAGCACGAAACTTCGTACAAACAGGACGAAAGTCCGAAATACCACGCTAAGGATGTGGCGATCTGGCGCGCTCGATATAACAACGCCGCCGTCGTCTTAGGCTCGGCAACGCCTTCGCTCGAGACGTATTATGATTCACAGGCCGACCCGGCGCGAATTTTGCTCGAGGGGGCAAGTCCGATCGAGCTGCTGCCGATGCCGTCGCGCGTCGAAGGCCGTCCGCTGCCTAGCGTCGAAGTCGTCGACATGCGGGAGGAGCTGAAAGGCGGCAACCGCTCCATGTTCAGCAGACCGCTGCATCAGGCGATCGCCGATCGGCTCGCCAAGGGAGAACAAACCGTGCTGCTGCTCAACCGCAGAGGGTACTCCACCTTCGTCATGTGCCGGTCCTGCGGCTACGTCGCCGGCTGCCCGCACTGCGACATCTCGCTCACCTACCATATGAAATCTCGGGCGCTTCGCTGCCATTATTGCGGTTATGCCGAGCGGGAAAGGGAAACGTGCCCCGACTGCGGCAGCGAGCATATCCGTTATTTCGGAACGGGCACCCAGCGCGTGGAGGAGGAGCTAGGCAAGCTGTTTCCCGGCATTCGCGTCATTCGGATGGACGTCGATACGACAACGGAGAAGGGCTCGCACGAAAAATGGCTGGAGCTGTTCCGCAACCGCCAGGCGGATGTCCTATTGGGCACGCAAATGGTCGCCAAGGGACTCGACTTTCCATATGTTACACTAGTTGGCGTCATCGCGGCCGATACGGTGCTGAACATCCCCGACTTCCGAGCCGGCGAAAAAACGTTCCAATTGCTGACGCAAGTGGCGGGGCGGGCCGGTCGACATCACCTCCCCGGCGAGGTCATCATCCAGTCGTATGCTCCCGAACACTACAGCATTCAAGCCGCAAGCGGCCACGACTACAACGCATTCGTAGAGCAAGAGCTCGAGCTGCGGCGCCAGCGGCGCTACCCGCCGTATTGCCGCATCGTCCTAGTCACGATGTCGCACGAGCAAGTACAGCTGCTCGTAGGCGTGGGGGAGAATATGGCCGCCATTTTGCGGGAGAAAGGCATGCTCGCGAGACAGCCGTACTTGGAAGTGCTTGGGCCGGTCGCGTCGCCGATCCCTCGGATCAAAGATAGATATCGGTTCCAATGCATGATAAAATATCGTGGAGATGCCGCGGCGGTCATCGAGCTCGTCCGGCAGACGGTCGCTTCGTTCGACGACGTCGTCCGGCAGCATAAGCTGCAGATCAGCGTGGACGTCGATCCGCAAATGTTAACATAAACGAAAACGCATTTATGACGTGAAAGAGGATGATGTACAATGGCAATTCGTTTGATCGTGCAAGATCCGGACCCGGTGCTTCGCGAAATCGCGAAGCCGGTTCCGAAAATTACCCCGAATATTCAGAAGCTGCTGACGGACATGGCCGATACGATGTATCATGCGGAGGGCGTCGGCTTGGCCGCACCGCAAATCGGCATTTCGAAGCGGGTGATCGTCGTCGACGTCGGAGACGAGAACGGCTTGATCGAGCTCGTGAATCCGGAGATCGTATCGGAGGAAGGCGAACAATTCGGGCCGGAAGGCTGCCTAAGCATACCGAACCTGAACGGCGACGTGCGCCGCGCCATGAAAGTGACGATCAAAGGCTTGGACCGCGACGGCAACGAGGTGACCTACACGGGCACGGAGCTGCTGGCACGCGCATTTCTGCATGAAGTCGACCATCTGAACGGCGTATTGTTCACAGATTTGGCCGAAAGCGTGTACGACGTTAGCGCAAGACCGATTCGAAGGGGCGAGTGATCGAATGAACGTCTTATTTATGGGGACGCCGGACTTTTCGGTTCCGTCGCTGCAAGCGCTGCTTGACGAGGGCTACAACGTCATAGGCGTCGTCACGCAGCCGGATCGGCCCAAGGGACGCAAGCGGACGCTGACGCCGCCGCCAGCCAAGGAGCTGGCTGTAAGCCGGGGGCTTCCCGTATTTCAGCCGGAGAAGCTGCGGCACCCGGATGCGGTGGAGCACATCCGGCAGCTGCAGCCCGATCTGATCGTGACGGCGGCCTATGGTCAAATATTGCCGAAGTCGGTGCTGGATCTGCCGCGGTACGGATGCATCAACGTACATGCATCCTTGCTGCCGAAATACCGCGGCGGCGCGCCGATACATCATGCGGTCATGAACGGGGACAAGACGACGGGCGTCACGATCATGTACATGGCCGAGGGGCTCGATACCGGCGACATGATCAGCAAGGTCGAGCTGCCGATCGAAGATTCCGATACGACCGGCTCATTGTTTCATAAGCTGAGCTTTGCCGGTGCGGAGCTGCTGAAAGCTACGCTGCCCGGATTGATTGACGGTACGATCCAAGCCGTGCCGCAGAACGATGCCGAGGCGACGTATTCGCCGAACATCTCTCGCGAGAACGAACGGATCGACTGGACCCGTCCGGCGCTAGCGATTTTTAACCAGGTTCGCGGATTAAATCCGTTTCCCGGCGCTTTTACGTCCTGGAACGGCGATATTTTGAAGGTTTGGTCCTGCCGCAAGCCGGACAAGCCGGGCGGAGCGCAGACGGACGGCTCCGCAGCGCCGGGTACCGTCATCGCGATGAACGCAGACGGCATCGAAGTTATGACCGGGGAAGGCGTCATCGTGCTCACGGACATCCAGCCTGCCGGCAAAAAAGCGATGAGCGTCCAGGAGTTCAGCCGTGGCAGCAGCATCCCGAAAGGAACGGTTCTAGGCGTATGAAGCAATTTTCCGCTCGGGAAGCGGCGATGGACATTGTCACGCGGGTTGAGCAGGAGCAAGCCTACAGCAACCTGCTGCTGAACCAGACGCTAAAGAAATACGATGTATCGCGGGTGGACGCCGCGCTGACGACGGAGCTGGTGTACGGCACGATTCAGCGGTTGTCCACCATCGATTATTATTTGGGCAAGTTCGTCGCCAAAGGTATCATGAAGCTTGAGCCGTGGGTGCGCGGCTTGCTCCGGATCAGCTTCTATCAGCTTTATTACTTGCACCGCATTCCGTCGCACGCGGTCGTCAACGAAGCTGTCAATATTGCTAAGCGCAAAGGTCACAAGGGCATCTCCGGCATGGTCAACGGCGTGCTGCGCAACGTGATCCGGCAGAAGGAACAGCTGAAGCTTCCGGACAACCTGCCGCCGGTTCAGCGCATCGCGCTTGCGCATGCCCATCCGGAATGGATGGTCGCCCGCTGGATCGCCCAATACGGCGAAGAGACGGCGGAGCGCATATGCGAAGCGAACAACGGCTCGCCGCATGTGTCCGTGCGCGTCAATACGATGCAAGGCGATCGCGAATCCGTGCTGCGAGAGATGCGAGAAGCGGAGTTGAACGCGAATCCTTCGCCGCTCGCCCCGTCCGGCATCCTCGTGGAAGGCGGCGGCAACATGGCGCACACGCGCTGGTTTGCCGAAGGCGCGATCTCGATTCAAGACGAGAGCTCCATGCTGGTGGCCGAAGCGCTCGACCCGCAGCCGGGCATGCATGTGCTCGACTGCTGCGCCGCTCCGGGGGGCAAAACGGCGCACATCGCCGAAAAAATGCACAACGACGGCAAGCTATGGGCGAACGACATTCATCCGCACAAGGAACAGCTTATTCGCGAACAAACAGAGCGACTTGGTTTGACATGCGTCGAAACCGTCGTAGGTGACGCCCTGCAGCTCGGACATCGGCTCCCTGCGGAATCGCTGGACCGCATCTTGCTGGACGCGCCCTGCTCCGGGCTAGGCGTCATCCGCCGCAAGCCGGATTTGAAGTGGCGCAAGCGCGAGACGGAAATTAGCGACATCGCCTCGCTGCAATACGAGCTGCTCGCCTCGGTTCAGCATTTGCTCAAGCCGGGAGGCATTCTCGTGTACAGCACATGTACGATCGATGCCGAAGAGAACCAGCAGGTCGTATCCCGATTTTTGCAAACGCATGTTCATTTTGAGCTCGATACGGAATGGCCGGCAAACCTGCGGCATATCGTAAACCATCAGCATTCCGCCGGCGTGCAGCTTCTGCCCCAGCATTACGGCTCTGACGGCTTCTTTATCGCAAGATTGAGACGGTTGTCGTAACCATTCGGTCTTTGGTTTTAACGGAACGGGCAAATATGATAAACTAGAACGGATAACAAACAATACGAATAAACCGTATCATGATTCGATAACGTCAGGTAGTGAGTGATGAGATGAAACCTTTTATTTATGATTACACGTTGGAGCAGCTGCAGGAGTGGACGGAGCAGAACGGCGAGCCGAAGTTTCGGGCCGGGCAAATTTTCGACTGGCTTTATGTGAAACGGGTAACGAGCTTCGACGACATGAGCAATTTATCGAAGGCGTTACGGGAAAAGCTCAAGGAGCAGTTCCAATTCGTGACGCTGTCGGAGATAACCCGCTTCGAATCGAAAGACGGCACCGTCAAGTTCCTGTTCGGGCTGCATGACGACCATGCGATCGAGACGGTCATCATGAAGCACAATTACGGCAACAGCATTTGCGTGACGACGCAGGTCGGCTGCCGGATCGGCTGCACGTTCTGCGCTTCGACGCTCGGCGGATTAAAGCGCAATTTGACGGCCGGAGAAATCGTCGCCCAAGTCGTTAAAGCGCAGCAAATTCTCGATACCCGCAAAGAACGGGTCAGCAGCATCGTCATTATGGGAACCGGCGAGCCTTTCGAAAACTACGAGCCGACGATGACTTTTTTGCGGATTATGATCCATGAAAAAGGGCTTAATATCGGCCAGCGGCACATTACCGTTTCGACAAGCGGCATCGTGCCGTCCATCTACAAATTTGCGGATGAAAATACGCAGATTAATTTGGCGATTTCGATTCATGCGCCGAACGACGCGCTTCGTTCGAAGCTGATGCCGGTCAACCGCAGATTCCCGTTTGCCGACGTCATGGAAGCTCTGAAATATTACATTGCAAAAACCGGCAGACGGGTTACGTTCGAATACGCGCTCATCGGCGGAGTGAACGACCAGCCGGAGCATGCGGAAGAACTCGGCGACGTGCTGCAAGGTTTGCTGTGCCACGTCAATCTTATCCCGGTCAATTATGTGCCGGAACGCAACTATGTTCGTACTTCACGCGACGATATTTTTACATTTCAGCGCATTTTGGAGCGTAAAAAAATTAATACGACCATACGCCGCGAGCAAGGCCACGATATCGCTGCGGCATGCGGGCAGCTGCGCGCGAAGCATATGGAGTCCAACGCGAGGTGAAGTAAGCATGAAAACAGCGAACAAAACGGACATCGGCCGCATTCGGTACGCGAATGAGGATCGCTCCGTTGTGCTGAACGAATTAAACGGGTTCACGGTGGCGATCGTCGCAGACGGCATGGGCGGCCATCAAGCCGGCGACGTAGCCAGTCAAACGGCTGTCGAGAAGGTGACGGCCGAATTGGAAAGCTCGCTTCGTCCGGAGATGACGGTCGAGGAGCGAAAGCAGCTGGTGGTACGTTCGATTGCCGCTGCGAACGAGACGGTGTTCGTGATGGCGGCAAGCGACGAGAAGCTGCGCAGCATGGGAACGACGATCGTCGTCGCCATTGCTTCGCCCGATACGATCGTGATCGGACATATCGGCGACAGCCGCGCTTATCTAATCAGCAATGGGACGATTGAGCAAATGACCGATGACCACACGCTCGTCAACGAGCTGGTGAAGTCCGGTCAAATAACGCTCGAGGAGTCGCTGCATCATCCACGCCGCAATGTGCTAACCCGCGCGCTCGGCACCGATCAGGAATCGGAATGCGACATCCGGGAAATCAACTGGACCGATGGCGAGATGCTGCTCATATGCAGCGACGGTTTAAGCAACATGGTATCCTCGTCGCAAATGCTCGAGACGGTACTGAAGCCGGTCGGCGTCGACGACAAGGCCGATAAGCTCGTCCAATTGGCGCTGGAAGCCGGCGGCGACGACAATATTACAATCGTTCTGCTCGTTAACGAAAACGAATCGGCTCTCGGCGCCGAACTGGCGCAGACGCTGGATTTAAGCAATCCTGACGGGTCATTACATAAGGATACGACGGAAGAGGGGTGAGATGAATGATTGGCCAGGAGTTAGGCGGTCGGTACGAAATTCTGTCGCGGATCGGCGGAGGCGGCATGGCGCTTGTTTACAAAGCGCATGATATTTTGCTGGGCCGAAAAGTGGCAGTGAAGGTATTGCGCCAACAATATGTCCATGACGAAGAGTTCATTCGCCGTTTCCGCCGCGAGGCTCAATCCGCCGCTGCGTTATCTCATCCGAACGTCGTCAGTATTTACGATGTAGGCCAAGACGGTGACGTGCATTACATCGTCATGGAATGCGTCGAAGGTTACAATTTGAACGAATTGATCAAAGAAAGAGCGCCGCTGCAAGTCGACGAAGCGGTTCATATCGCTTGCCAAATTTGCGACGCGCTCGATCATGCCCACCAGAACCAGATCATTCACCGGGACATTAAGCCCCATAACATCTTAATCGGGAAAAATGGACGCGTAAAAGTGACCGATTTCGGGATTGCCCGCGCGGCGACCTCTTCGACGATTACGCAAACCGGTTCCGTCGTCGGGTCCGTCCATTATTTTTCTCCCGAGCATGCCAAAGGCGTGATGACCGGCGAAAAATCGGACATTTATTCGCTTGGCATCGTTTTGTATCAAATGCTGACCGGGCGATTGCCGTTTCTTGGGGAAAGTCCGATCAGCGTTGCGCTTAAGCACTTGCAGGAGCATTTCGAGGAGCCCCGCAAGGTGAATCCGCTCATTCCGCAAAGCGTGGAGAACGTGATCATCAAATCGATGCGCAAAAACCCGGGGGAACGTTACCAATCGGCCAAAGAGATGCTGCACGATTTGGAAACCTGCTTGTCGCCGCAGCGGCGCAACGAGCCGAAGCTGACGTATACGTCGGCCAATTTCGGCAGCATGGACGACGAGGAGCCGACGCGAGTCATCCCGGCGATCAAGCCGGACCAGATTCCGACGGTTTCCATGCCGTCCTCCGGCGCAAAAGAAGACAAGCCTGATCTGTGGAGACACGAGGACACGGAAAAAGCCAAAACCGCCCGGGGCTGGGTGAAACCGACGATTTGGGTTTCCGCGACGATTGTCCTGCTGGCTCTGATGTGGCTCGGCGTCATGTATGTGAAGAGCATTTTGTATGTGCCTGACGTTGATGTGCCGAACGTCGTCAACATGAAGCTCGACGACGCGAAGAAGAAGCTGGAGGAAGTCGGGCTCTCGCTGGAGGAACCGGTCACTTACGAATTCAAGGAAGATATTGAGAAAGATATCGTATTCGCGCAGAATAAGACCGGCAAAGTGAAGGAAGGTTCATCCGTCAAGCTGTCGGTCAGCAAAGGCATCGAGACGATTACGATGCGCAATTACGTCGGCAAGATGTATCAAGATGTCGTGGATGATCTCGTTGCGCAAGGTGTCAGCAAGCTTCAAATTAAGCAACCGCTTAAAGAGGACTTCAGCGATAGCGAACCGGGCACGGTCCTCAAACAAACGCCGGATGCGGATACCGAAATCGATCCGAAGAAGGTTGAAATCGAGTTTACGATCAGCAAAGGCCGCGAACCGGTCGAGGTACCGGATTTGATCGGCCTTACGGTTAGCGAAGCACAGAATAAACTGATTGCCAGAAACTTGAAGCTGAATCCGGATATTAAGCAAGAGCCGAACTATGCTACACCAAGCGGGAAGATTTTCAAACAGGAGCCGTACGAGCCGAATGCTTCCGTAGCTCCCGGCACGGAGATTACCGTTCACGTCAGTTCGGGTTTTCCGGAGGATGCGCTGGAATATACGTACAACATCGCCGTTTCGCCGGCGGAGCTGGGCAAGAAGAGCACGGTGAAGATCGTGTACTCCGACGCCCGCGGCGATAATATCGAATGGGGAACGCGGAAAATCAAAGACATGGTTGCCTTCCCTGTAGGGCTGGTTCTGTCGCCGACGAAAGACGCGGTCGTTCAGGTTTACCGAGACGATCAGCTGGTTGACGCCAAAACGATTACGTACGCCGAGGCGCAAGGGGGCTCCGGACCGGATCAAGAGCCGGTCGACGAGCCGGTTCAGGACCCGCCGGCGGACCCGCAGTCTACCGACAATACGAACAACAACGACAATTCGAATATTCCGGCGGAATAGTCCATTAGGAGGACTTTGATGCAAGAAGGCTTAATCGTCAAAGCGTTAAGCGGATATTATTACGTGCTGCCTCACAATGCAGGCAGCAGCCTGGAAACGATACAATGCCGGGCGCGCGGTATTTTTAAGAAGAAAGGCGTATCCCCGCTTGTGGGCGATCGCGTTCTGTATGAGGAAACGGAAAACGGCGAAGGCATGGTGGATGAGATTTTGCCCCGGACAACGGAGCTGATTCGTCCACCGATCGCCAATGTCGATTTGGCCGTATTGGTATTTGCGGTGAGCGAGCCAGCATTAAATCTTCAGTTGCTGGACAAGTTCCTCGTTCATACCGAGAGCGTTGGCTTGGAAACGATCATCTGCTTGACCAAGCAGGACCTGCTGGACGATCCCGAGCATCCGACCACCGAAGACGATATAGACATCGACTTCATTCGCGGGTTGTACGAGCCGATCGGCTACGAGGTGATCGGCACAAGCGCTCGAATGGGCTCTGGCACGTCCCAAGTGGCGGACCGCTTGGCCGGACGTATCGGCGTCTTTGCCGGTCAGTCCGGCGTCGGGAAGTCATCTCTGCTCAACGCGATGATACCCGGTCTTCAACTGGAAACGAATCAAATCAGCGCCAAGCTTGGTCGAGGAAAGCATACGACGCGTCATGTCGAGCTCATCCGGCTGGACAACGGAGGTTTGGTCGCCGATACGCCGGGCTTCAGCCAGCTTGACTTTTTGCATATCGAAGCCGAGGAGCTTGGCAATTGCTTCAAGGAATTCCGCTCCTACGCGCCGGACTGCAAATTTCGCGGATGTACGCATTTGCACGAGCCGGGCTGCAAAGTGAAGGAAGCCAAGGCGCAAGGAAGCATCGCCGAGACCCGTTACTCGCATTACGTGCAGTTTATGGCGGATATGAAAGAGAAGAAACGGAGGTATTGACATGACATTAATCGCACCGTCCATATTATCGGCCGATTTTGCCAAACTTGCCGAAGAAATCAAAGATGTGGAACGCGGCGGAGCGAACTGGATTCATGTCGACGTGATGGACGGCCGCTTCGTGCCGGCGATTACGATCGGACCGCTTATCGTCCAGGCGATACGTCCGCATACGAATCTGCCGCTCGACGTTCATCTGATGATCGAACAGCCGGAACGATACATCCCGGCATTTGCCGCCGCGGGAGCGGATGTCATTTCCGTTCATGCGGAAGCATGTGTTCATTTGCATCGAACAATCCATCAAATCAAAGAGCTCGGCGTCAAAGCCGGTGTCGTCCTGAACCCGGCAACGCCGCTTTCGGCGATTGAACATATTGTGGACGATGTCGATCTCGTGCTGATCATGACCGTGAACCCCGGTTTTGGCGGCCAGCCGTTTATCCACAGCATGCTGCCCAAGATTAAACAGCTTCGAGCAATGTTGAACGAACGCGGCTTGCAGCACATCCATGTCGAGGTAGACGGGGGAATCAATGTGGATACGGCGCCTCTCGTCGCAGAAGCGGGGGCTGACGTGCTCGTGGCGGGCAGCGCGGTATTCGGGCATGCCGATCGGGCGGCCGCCATCACGGCACTTAAGCGCTAGAGAGGAAGAGTCGGTTGAAAAAAGTTCTGATCGTTTTGCTGTACAGCTTGATTTGCGGTGCTTTGCTCGCTGTTTATACGCAAATTCAAGGCATGCTCAAATATATTTTTTCCATCGGAGCGATTATCGTGGGCGTTCGGTTTTTCAAAAACTATGAATCGCTCGCCATGCGCATCAGCATGATTCTGATGTCGATCGTTATGTTTTTTGTCGTCGTCCTCATTATCGCGATTATTTTATTCGCGCGAAACCCGCAAGCGCCGGTGGCGGGATGAATATGAAAGGTTCGGACCGCATAAATATGGTTACATGAGTTGTTCTCATGTAGCCTTTTTTGTTGTGCCTGAATATAATGCATTAAGTTTTGTGTGTATGCACACTCGGAAAACGCTCCACAAATTTTTTAGGAGGGGATCAGCATGAAATTTTACACGTTCAAATTGCCGCGGTTTTTGGGGGGCTTCGTAAAGGCCATACTCAATACGTTCCATAAAAATTAACGTTGCCGCGAGCTTGCCGCAACATCCGAGGATAAACATCTTTGCGCCGTCATAACCGGCGCCATTCGTTTACCAAGAATTATAGGAAAGTATAAGTGTTCAGCGTAGCTGAACACTTTCGCTCGCAAGAAAAGCTTCCTCTTACAAGGTCATTCATCGCGGATAGGGCTTCGATTCGAAGCTTTTCTTAACGATAAAGAAAGTTTAAGTTCGCTAAAGCGTTTTACCTAGAATAAGCATCCGCAATTTTGGGGTCCCCGCAGTAACGCTTCCGATGCAAGTTTGCTACACAAACTTTTTAGTAATCGGAATAAAGCCGATGCAAATCTTCACTTTGTGGGGTTGAGTAGCGGTCGCTCATCCACGAAGGACTTCGATATAAGCCTTTCTAATATCGAAAAAAAGCACCTGATGGGTGCTTTTTGTCTATTTGTTCAATTGAAATTATACGCGGGCGATTTTCCCGGATTTCAACGCGCGAGCGCTGACATAAACGCGTTTCGGTTTGCCGTCGACAAGAATGCGAACCTTTTGCACGTTAACGCCCCAAGAGCGTTTTGTTTTGTTATTCGCGTGGGACACGTTGTTGCCGGTTCCAGGCCCTTTACCTGTGATAAAGCATTTGCGAGACATATGGTACACCTCCCTCATTGCATGACCGTTGCATGAAACACTTAAATATTATATCACCCGGAAAAATACGCCGTCAACTCTAATTGTATAATATACAAAACATTTATTTATCCAATCTGTTGTAGTACAATAAGAATTAGTCCATAATACTTATGAAGTTCATGGTACTGTTGGAGAAGGATGCTAAACATAACGTTTAAGGAGTGATGCGTCATGCCGATTCAGCTTACGAACGAATTCGGACATGTCCACGTATCCGACCAAGTTGTTGCAGTTATAGCCGGTTCCGCGGCAATGGAATGTTACGGGCTTGTCGGTATGGCTTCTCGCAAACAGTTGAAGGACGGCATCGCCGAGCTTCTTCGTCGGGAAAATTTGGGACGGGGCGTCGTTATACGTCAGGAGCAGCAAGGACTGGCTATCGATTTGTATATCATTGTCGGCTACGGTACGAAAATTTCGGAAGTAGCACACAACATCCAGCACAAAGTGAAATACGTGTTAAATGAAGTCATCGGGCTTCAAGTCGACGAAGTGAACATTATTGTTCAGGACGTTCGCGTGATTCAATAGGAGGGGAATGTAGTTTTGAGAAAGCGCTTTATAAACGGCACGGATTTTACATCAATGGTACTCCATGGCGCGGCAATGTTGCACGATCACGTTGACCATGTGAATGCGCTCAACGTCTTTCCGGTACCGGACGGGGACACCGGGACGAATATGAACATGACGATTACGGCGGGCGCGGGGGAATTAAAGGTGAAATCTTCTCCGCAACTCGGCAAATCGGCCGAAATATTGTCGAAGGGATTGCTCATGGGCGCACGCGGCAATTCCGGCGTTATCATGTCGCAATTGTTCCGCGGTTTTGCCAAGTCGGTAGCGGGGATCGATGAGGCGAATGCCGTACAATTTGCGGCAGCGCTTCAGCATGGCGTGGATACCGCATACAAAGCAGTCGTCAAGCCGATCGAAGGAACGATTCTGACGGTTGCGAAGGAAGCGGCCAAATATGCGGTCGCGCATGCGCGGCGAGATGGAGATATTACCGAATTGATGGAGGGCGTTTGCAGCAAAGCGAAGGATGCGCTTGCCCGCACACCGGACTTGTTGCCGGTGCTGAAACAGGTAGGCGTTGTCGATTCCGGCGGCCAAGGGCTCGTCTATGTCTATGAAGGCTTTGTCAAAGCTTTGCAGGAGCAAACCTCCGCGGAGACAAAGACGCCGCAAGCGTCATTGGTTGCTCCGACGGAGACGCCGGCGGTTGCATTCGTCCCCAAAAGCGCTCAAGCGCAGCTCTCCACCGAAAATATTGAATATCCTTACGATATGGAGTTTTTTATCAATCCCGCGGCACAGGGCGCCAAACCATTTAATGAGATCAAGTTTCGCGACGAACTGGCGAAAGACGGAGACTCGATCCTGATCATCGCCGACGATATCATAAAAGTTCATGTCCACTCGAAGGCGCCGGGCCGCGTTTTTAATTTGGCTCTCGAATACGGGGAACTGACGCAAATTCATATTTTGAATATGCGGGAGCAGCATCGCGATCTGCTGGCTGAGGAGGCGGAGAGTGCGAAGGAGCAGCTTGTCGGCGGACACGCAGAGACACGTGTTGCCCCGGCGGAAGCTGAACCGAAATTCAAGTCGGCCTATGGCATGATTGCCGTTTCCATGGGCGAAGGCATCTCGAAAATATTCAAAAGCCTTGGCGTTCAAGTCGTGTTGACCGGCGGGCAGACGATGAATCCGAGCACCGAGGATTTCGTGAAGGCGATCGAATCCATTCAGGCGCAGCATCTATTTGTTTTTCCGAACAATTCGAATATTATCATGGCAGCCGAGCAGGCCAAGGAATTGACCGAACGAGGCGTTACCGTCATCCGGTCCAAGACGATTCCGCAAGGGCTATCCGCCGCACTCGCTTTCCAGCCGCACGAGTCGATCGAGAATAACGAAGCGGCGATGCAGCGTGCGGTTTCGCGGGTTAAATCCGGCCAGGTCACCTATGCGGTACGTGATACATCGATCGAAGGCGTAGAGATCAAAGAAGGCGATTATATCGGCATCATGGACGGTAAAATCGTCGTCAGCACGCCTAGCCTGCAGGAGACGAGCGAAGCGCTGCTGGATCGGCTCGTTTCGGACGAAGACGAAATCATCACTATCATTAGCGGCGAGGATGTTCAAGAGGAGCAGTTGGAACAGCTGTCCCGCTATGCAGAGGATAAGTTCTCTCATGCCGACCTGGATGTGCACCAAGGCGGCCAACCATTATACTATTATTTATTCGCAGTCGAGTAACCAACAAGACGATGGACATTTGAAAGGGAGGTATGCGGTATGGGCAAAGTGAAAATCGTAACGGATAGCACGGCCGATATCCCTCAAGATGTGCGGGAACAATACGGGATCGGTATGGTACCGCTCAAAGTGCATTTCGGTCATGATGCCTATTTGGACTCCGTAACGATTCAAGTTAGCGAGTTCTACGAGAAGCTGGCTGCGGCAAATGCATTGCCCACGACGTCGCAGCCTTCGCCGGCGGAATTTATGGAGCTTTATCAGCAAATCGGCGCAGAACCCGAAACGGAGATCCTATCGATCCATTTATCTTCGGCATTAAGCGGAACATATCAATCGGCGATGCTCGCCAAATCGCTGCTGGAGGATAAGATCGACGTCACCGTCATCGATTCCAAGTCCGCTTCGTACGGTATTGGCGCGATGGTCGTCGAAGCGGCCAAGATGGCGCAGCAAGGCAAATCGAAAGCGGAAATATTGGCTGAAATCGGACATATTCGCGAAACGATGCGAATCTATTTTCTGGTCGATACGCTTGAGTATTTGCAGAAGGGCGGAAGAATCGGCAAGGCGGCCGCGCTGATTGGTTCGCTATTGAACATCAAGCCGATCCTGTCCATCGACAACGACGGGGAAGTTGCTTCGGTAGACAAGGTACGCGGGCATAAGAAAGCTCTAGGACGCATTCTCGAAATGCTGAAGCAGGAATTTGACGGCAAGCCGGTACACGCTACGATAGGACACGCAAATTCGCTTTCGGGAGCGGATGAGCTGAGTGAGCTGATTCGCAGTCATTTTGAAGTGGTATCCATGTCGTATATGGAGATCGGCCCGGTGATCGGCGCGCATGTCGGCGCAGGCACAACCGCGGTATTCATGAGACCAAGCGAGACATGAGCAAGCTACCTTCAGGTGCCGGCTTGGCGCAAATCCCCGTGCGTCAGGTTCGCGGCGTCAGCCCCCAGAAAGCAACGGATTTGCAAGCTCTTGGCATTACGACGGTTGAATCATTAATCGAATATTATCCGTTCCGATATGAAGATTATCGGCTCCGGGATTTGACTGAGGCGAAGGACGGAGAAAAAATAACGGTGCTCGGAAAAATATACGGCGAACCGCTTATGCAGATGTATGGGCGGGCCAAGTCCCGGTTATCCTGCAAGGTGCTCATCGGCTCATTATTCGTGACGGCGACATGGTTTAACCGCCATTACTTGAAGGAGCAGCTCGTCGCCGGACGCGAAATCGTCATTACCGGCAAATGGGAGCAACGACGGCTGCAGCTGACGGTGTCCGACTCGGAGTTTCCTGACAAAGGAGCCGGTCGGTCCGGAACGCTGCAGCCTGTTTATTCGGTCGGCGGTCCGATCACGCAAAATTGGCTGCGCAAAACGATCGTTCAAGCGCTTGCGCAGTATGGAGAGATGATCGAAGAAAACTTGCCTGACACGTTAATGGACAAGTATAACCTGTTGCCGCGCAAGCAAGCGATCCGCCTCATCCATATGCCGGCCGATACGGATGAAGGCCAAAGGGCGAGACGCCGTATGGTGTACGAGGAACTGTTCCTATTCCAGTTAAAGCTTCAAGCGTTCCGAGCATTGACGCGCAGCCGGATGGACGGTATTGCTCACTCGATTGACTCCGAGGCGACTCGCACGTTCGTACGTGAGCTGCCGTTTACGTTAACCGACTCCCAGAAAAAGGTCATCGGCGAAATTCTTCATGATCTGAAGGAGCCGTATAGCATGAATCGGCTGCTGCAAGGCGACGTAGGCTCCGGCAAGACGGTCGTTGCCGCCGCGGCGTTGTTTTCCGTAGTGAAAGCGGGGGCTCAGGGGGCGCTCATGGTACCGACCGAAATATTGGCGGAACAGCATGTCAGGTCGCTGCAGCGATTATTCGCCCCATACGGCATCGAGGTAGCATTGCTGACCGGCAGTCTAACGGAGCGGAAGCGCCGGGATCTGCTCGCTTCGCTGCAGATGGGACTCATTGACATTGTCGTCGGTACTCACGCTCTTATTCAAGAGGATGTATACTTCCGCAATCTTGGACTTGTCGTAACCGACGAGCAGCATCGCTTCGGCGTGGCGCAGCGCGGCATATTGCGGCGCAAAGGGATGAATCCCGACGTGTTGACGATGACGGCTACGCCGATTCCGCGAACGCTCGCGATAACCGCGTTCGGCGATATGGACGTGTCGACGCTGCGCGAAATGCCCAAAGGGCGTATGCCGATCAAGACGTATTGGGTAAAGCAGGACATGCTGCCCCGAGTGATCGAATTTATTCGCAAGGAAGCTGTCAAAGGCCGTCAAGCTTATGTCATCTGCCCGTTGATCGAAGAATCGGAAAAGCTGGATGTGCAAAATGCGATCGATATGCACATTCAATTGCAGCAAGCTTTGCCGCAATTTACGATCGGCTTGCTGCATGGGCGGCAGACACCGCAGGAGAAGGATGCCGTCATGCGCTTATTCGGCGACAATCAAATTCCGGTGCTCGTTTCGACGACCGTCATCGAGGTCGGCGTAGACGTGCCGAATGCCACGCTGATGATCGTCTCCGATGCCGACCGGTTCGGCTTATCCCAGCTTCATCAGCTGCGGGGGCGCGTCGGCCGGGGCGAACATCAATCGTTCTGCATCCTGATCGCCGATCCGAAATCCGAGGTAGGGCAAGAGCGTATGCGCGTCATGACCGAGACGAACGACGGTTTCGAAGTTGCGCGGCGAGACTTGGAGCTGCGCGGTCCGGGCGACTTCTTCGGCACGAAGCAAAGCGGGATGCCCGAGTTCCGGCTAGCCGATATGGTAAGCGATTTTGCCGTACTCGAACAGGCAAGAGACGATACGGCCGAGCTTGTGGCGCAGGAGGATTTTTGGACGGCGGCTGCGTACTTGCCGCTCCGTCAATTTTTGCAGCGAGAGCAAATTTTTCAAGGCGATTTATGGGATTGAAGTGAAACGGGACGACCCCCAGGGCATATATTAGAGGATGATTCGTTTTGGGGGTGCCGAATGTCATATCAACAATACGGAATAAGCCCAGATCTTGTTGAACGAGTGAAATTCAAGCTGAAAAATCCGGCAACTAAAGAGCAAGTCAAGATGATCCTTCATGGCGTAACGAAATACGACTTGCAGGACCGGTTGAAAGTAAAACGGCTCATCGGCCAAATGTCCAAAGTATTGAACGAACGGTTATCGGATCAAATGGAGGAAAATATCGTCCAATTTGTCATTGCGCTGAAAATTGACCCGAACAATACGTTTCATCTGATTAAGCTATGGAATATGTTCCGATAATATTCGGCAAGAACCCGTTAGGCGTTGGCCTAACGGGTTTTTTGCGCGCGAGCTCCTATATAAGGATTCCGATTAGGCCCATGGAAAGCGGGAGAAACATTACCTTCATAAAGACGCCCAAAACAGCGAACGATAGTAGCGCAACATAAAAAAGCAACTGAGAGGAGTTCGTTATGAAGAAATTAACGTCCGCCGCTTGTGCTCTTGCGCTTACTTTGTCGTTTGGTTCCGCAGCTTCGGCCACGACCGCTACGACGACACCAAGTACGACGACGCCGAGTGCTACAACCTACGATCAAAGCCAGTACAGCCCGCCTAGCGGTCTTCGTCCATATTCCGGTTACACGGACGGAACATATGGACCCATGGGCACTCGTACGTACCAAGGGACTTCCGGCACTTCTTATTCACCTACTCCGTCCAGTACGTACGGTACTACGGGCACAACCGGCACTTACGGCACAACAGGCACAACAGGCACTTACGGTACAACCGGTACGACAGGCACGACAATGAGGCCGTATTCCGTAAATCCGACGTACCGTTCCACGGCTTACCGTACAACGGACACAACAACGACAACCGGCAACAGATGGGGTTGGGGCTGGCTTGGACTGCTTGGCTTGTTCGGTCTGTTCGGCATGCGCGGCAGAAACCGGGAAACCGATGATGCCAGATAATCGTCGTTAATTGCGGGAAATGCCCCATATCCGTCAAGGATGTGGGGCATACTAGCGTTACGCGGCAATCGGATGCAAGAAAATCGGGCGAACCGGGAGATACGTTAACGTGAGCGAACGCATTTTAATCATCGAGGATGAGGCAAAGATCGCACGGGTGCTGCAGCTGGAGCTTGAGCACGAAGGCTACACGGTTGGCTGGGCCAAGGATGGACGCGAAGGACTCGAGCTTGCAATGGAACAGCAATGGGATATCGTTCTGCTCGATATCATGCTGCCCAAGCTGAACGGAATCGAGGTGCTGCGCAGAATCCGCCAAAGCAATCAAGATATTCCCGTTATTCTTCTTACCGCTCGTGACACGGTACCCGATAAAGTAAGCGGGTTCGAGCACGGAGCTAACGATTATGTCACAAAACCTTTTGCGATTGAGGAATTGCTCGCTCGGATTCGTAACTTGCTCCGCATTTTCCAGCAAAAGGATCAAGATTCGAGTTCCGTTATACGCATCGACGATCTTGAGATCAATGAGGCGTCCCGAGAGGTGCAGCGCGACGGAACGGCGATCGAGCTGACGCCCAAAGAGTTCGATCTGCTTAATTATTTGGCCAAGAACAAAAACAATGTGAATTCGCGTGAACAGATTTTATCCGATGTGTGGGGGTACGAGTTCATCGGCGATACCAATGTGATCGACGTATATATTCGATATCTGCGTCAAAAAATCGATAGCGGCCGCAAACGTAAGCTCATTCATACAAGCCGCGGCGTCGGTTATATTTTGAAGGAACCGGAGATGTAAAGTGATGAGCTTAAAGCACAAACTGATCTTATTCTCCGTTACGTGGCTTGTATTGATTCTCATTTTGTTTAATATTTTCGTCTACATGATCTTCATTAAAATTACGAGCGAATCCGAAGTGCAGCTGCTGATCTCCCGTGCCAACGAATTGTTGGAGGATGAGCGGCTTCTTTACGTCGAGCTATGGAAAACTAGGCCCGATCAGCTGAACCAATACTTGCGCGGAAACGAATTGATCCGGATTGTCAGCCCAAGCGGGAAAGTGGTTCACGAAGCCTACAATGACGAGATTGTCGGTCAGAAGGCGGTCATTTATTACGATCGTTTTCACTCCGACCTGATCTCCTCGGGAACGGAATGGCTTGTCTACGTCCAAATGCCGATCATGAAAAACAGCAAGCAAATCGGGATGCTCGAAATCGGCCATCGGCTGAGTCTGCTGCAAAATTATTTAAAAATATTAATATTCGCCTTAACGATTACAAGTGTCGGAGGTTTGATCCTGTCGGTCATCGGCGGATATATGTATACCTCCTATTTGGTTCGGCCGATCCATCGAATTATTATTACGATGAAGGAAATCCAAAAAAGCGGAGATTTCCGCAAAATCGAGTTCGAATCGAAGTCGAAGAGGGACGAGCTGGTCGTGCTTGTTACCGCATTCAACCAAATGATCGAACGGCTGGAGCACAATTTTTATCAGCAAAAACATTTTGTCGCCGATGCTTCACATGAATTAAAAACGCCGCTCACGATCATCGAAAGTTATGCCAGCATATTAAAACGATGGGGCGGCAAAGACGCCAAAATCCGCGAGGAGGCGGTCGAAGCGATTTACTCCGAAGCGATGCGGCTCAAGCAGCTAACCCAATCGCTGTTGCTGCTCGCTAGTGCCGAGCAGGAGCAGTGGATCAAGCCGGAGCGATTCGAGCTTGTTTCGGCGGTACGCGAAACGGCGGTGCTGCTCGAGCAGACGTTCCAGCGGCGTATTGACGTGCAGGCCGACCCCGAAACGATCGAAATGACTTCCGACCGTGAAAAGATCAAACAAGTCGTCATAATTTTACTGGACAATGCGATCAAATACAGTAAAATCGAAATTACGGTTCGCGTCAAGGAATCACGCAACAACGTGAAGATCGAAGTGATCGATCGGGGAATCGGAATTCCGCCCGAGCATATTCCGCTATTGTTCGAGCGATTCCATCGCGTGGATAAAGCGCGTAACCGGTCAACGGGCGGAGCCGGACTCGGATTGTCCATCGCCCAAAGCATCGTCCGGCATCTCAACGGTGACATCGCCGTATTCAGCGAGCTGCATAAAGGAACGACGATGACGGTACATTTGCAGAAGCATATGGACTCGATTTGAAAAAAGCCTATAATAGAAGGATGGAAGGGGGATTACCATGAAACTTCGCGTTTCCGCAGTGCAATATGAGCTGCAAACGATTCAAAGCTTCGAACAATTCGCAGATCAGGTCACCCATTATATGAAAACGGCAGCCGAATTCGACGTCGATTTTGTACTGTTTCCCGAATTTTTGACGACCCAGTTGCTGTCGATCGGCGACGAGCAAGGCCGTGCGCTGCCGATCGAGCGTCTGCCTGATTTTACGCAGCGATACCGTGACTTGTTCTCGTCCTTGGCGAAGCAAATGAATGTACATATTATCGGAGGCACCCATGTCATCGAACGGGAAGGCAAGCTGTACAATACGGCGCATTTGTTTTACCCCGACGGTCGGATTGCCGAGCAGCCGAAGCTTCACATAACGCCAACCGAAGTGAAGGAATGGAATATGAAGCAGGGTGACGGTCTGACAGTGTTCGAAACTGACAAAGGCACGATCGCGATGCTGACCTGCTACGATATCGAATTTCCGGAAATCGTCCGGATGGCTAAGGCGAAAGGCGCGGACATCATCTTCTGCCCATCGTGCACGGACGACCGGCATGGCTTTCACCGCGTTCGTTATTGCTGTCACGCCCGCGCGGTTGAAAATCAAGTGTATATCGTTACGACCGGAACGGTCGGAAGCTTGCGAACGGTTGATTTTATGCGAGCCAATTACGGTCAAGCGGCCGTTATTTCGCCGAACGACATTCCGTTTCCGCCTGCGGGCATCGTAGTCGAAGGGGTCATTAACGACGATATGATCGTCACGGCCGACCTGGATTTGCAGTTATTGTACAAAGTACGCGAAAGCGGTTCAGTTACGACGTGGCGCGACCGCCGCACAGACTTGTACACAGACTGGTAATCCGCCTATAAACATTCGTGTCAGGGGGCAGGCCATGTACAAGCAGCTCTACGTAAACGACGGCGAACGCCAGGCGTTAGCGACGATACGCAGGTATTGCGCGGCGGACTTCGATCAGTTGATTCGCGTCCAACAGCTGAGCTTTCCACCCCCGTTTCCTTCGGAGCTATGGTGGAATAAGGAACAGCTAACCCAGCATATCACATTGTTTCCCGAAGGCGCCCTGTGCGTCGAAATCTACGGGAGTATCGTCGGATCGATGACCTCTTTACTCGTTCGTTACGATAACGGTCGTTCCGATCATTCGTGGGAAGCCGTCACCGACCGAGGCTACATAAAGGCAAGCCACGATCCGAACGGCGATACTTTATATGTCGTCGATATCTGTGTCGCCCCGGCATACCGCAAATACGGACTAGGCAAATGGCTCATGCAATCGATGTATGAAACCGTCGTACACCTCGGCCTGAGCAGGCTCCTGGGCGGCGGAAGAATGCCGGGATATTCCAGGGTTTCGGCGGAGATGACCGCGGAGCAATATTTGAGCGAGGTTGTGGCAGGCATTCGGAAAGATCCGGTGATCACTTTTTTGCTTCGCTGCGGACGTACCCCGGTGGGCGTCGTCGAAAACTATTTAGAAGATGAAGAATCTTGCCATTTCGGTGCATTAATGGAATGGCGAAATCCTTTTCAAAGGAGTGTTGAATGATGGAATACATAAGAATCAGTCATATTGATAGCCCTTATTTTGCCCAAATGCATAAGTTGATGGGATCCATTTTCCCGCCGGAGGAGGTACTGGATTACCCGCTTTGGAAGGAGCCGCTCGAAGATCCGTCCATTCATGTGTATGTCGCCGTGCTGAACGGCGAAGTCGTCGGCGCGACGGAGTATCGCTATTATGAAGATTTTAATGTCGCCATGACCGACTTTACGATTATCGGCCATTCGGGACTCGGCATCGGCCGGTTCTTGCTCAAGCAGCGGGAAGCGGATCTTCAAGCGATGGCTCAAAAAGCGGGCAAGCAGCTGTTCGGCATGTTCGCCGAAATTTATGACCCGTTCCGCTCCGAAGTGGGCGAGCACCAATTCGGCGGCGTGACGCCGATGAATCCTTACGTGCGGCGCGAGGTACTGTCGCATATCGGCTACCGCAAGCTCGATTTCCCTTATGTTCACCCGTCCTGGGACAATGATGGCGTAGCGGTGGAAGGATTGGATCTATGTTTCCTTCCTTATGACGAGACGACGGCCGAACTGTCGAGCGAGCTGGTAGTCAGCTTTTTGACTAGGTATTATTCGGTACTGCCGAACAAGCCAGCGAAATGGCTCGATATGGTAGAAGCGTTAAAGCAGCGTTCAACGGTCGCTTTGCTGCCTTTGTAACCAAAATAGAATTTATAAGTTTTCCGCAGATATCGCAGTGGATTGGGGGAGCGGGATGCAAGGGACTCAAAAGACGCTGCATACGGTAACGTTTATGGGAACGGGCGATTCGATGGGCGTGCCGCGGGTATACTGCGATTGTTCCGTCTGCGAGGAAGCTCGTACAAGCGGGAATAACCGCAGATATCGATCATCCGTCCGAATCGACGGATGCGAGGAAGGCAGCCTGTTCATCGACTGCGGTCCCGATTGGGTGAAGCAAATGGAGATGCAGCAGCTTCGGTTCGCTCCACATATAATCATCACCCACGCCCATCACGATCACATCGGCGGTTTGCCGGAATGGGCGGATGCTTGCCGTTGGTTAAAATGCCAAGGGCAAGCGTACGCGCCGCAAGAAGTAATCGACATTTGCCTAGAGCGTTATCCATGGATTGCGAACCATATCGCGTTTCGCCCGAACGACGACGGAATGTCCTTCGGCACCTGGCGGATTACGCCGTGGAAGGTTTGCCATGGCAAAAACGGCTATTCGTATGCCTATCGATTCGACGGCGGCGATGGTCAAGCTTGGGCTTATTGTTCCGATGCGATCCGGCTGTCGGAAGAGGAGAAACGGCCGCTGCACGGTCTCGATCTGCTCATACTGGGTACGAATTTTTATCGCGAGCCTTATGAAGCGCATACCCGTTCCGTTTACGACATGGTGGAGGCGCTGGAACTCATCGGGGAGCTGAGGCCGAAACAAACGGTGTTTACGCATCTGTCGCATGATATCGATTTAGCCCGGAATTACGCCCTGCCGGATCGCGTATTGTTGGCAAAAACGGGCATGAAGCTGCTTCTCGACTCGGATTCATGCAGGGATTGACATTTTACGGCGATTGTTCTAACATAATGTTATCCGAATACAAAGGGGAAGTTTTGATGTCTGAGGTTGTTCTTAACTAAATCAATTTCATATCGTTAACGGCAAGGAAGCGTGAGAGTTGGCTTGTACTCTGTACAGTGCCTCTATTTTCTTATGTACTTCAAGCGGTTAACGGAAATTAGTTAAGAACAACGGTAAATCAAAACGCCAAATGAACCTGATCCGATCTGGCTCTGGAACCGTGCGCTTGCTGCACGGTTTTTTTAATCTAAGCTCGATAGGTTCGGCCTGTCTCTAAGGAGATGGTCTGACCATATTGACGCAAGGTTAAGAGCCGCGGATGCACGGAATAAGTGTATCCGCAAGATCGGCGACTCGCGCATGCGAGCAGGAGATCATCCATAAGGGCAGATGATGAACGATTACGTTCGCATCTGCTCTTTTTTGTATGAAGAAAAAGAAGGAGGAATCCAAGCGTGAAGATGGAAACGATGAACCGGTTGGAATTTGAAACGATGAAAGAGCATTTACATCGATTTGCGATGTCTCACCTGGGGAGAGCTGCGATCGAGCAGCTTGAGCCGTCGGTGGATAAGCGCGCTATCGAACGTTTGCTGGACGAAGCGGAGGAGGCGGTCAAAGTGATTGAGCACGGATCCAGCGTGCCGATTCCTTCGCTCGAAGGCGTCGAGCCAGTCGTTCAAATGTTAGGCAAAGGATATATGCTGTCGGAGCATGACCTGATGCTGATCTCGAGGCTAATCGAAAGCACGAGGCAGCTCAAGCGGTATATGTTGAGCAAGGAAACGGTCGCGCCGCGCGTAAGCGCTTATGCGACATCGCTGCATGACCTGAAGGAGCTTAAGCAAGAGCTTGATCGCTGTATCCAGCACGGGAAAATCGCCGATCAGGCCAGTTCGGAGCTTGCGAAAATCCGCAAAAAAATCGTCGTGGCCGAAGAGCGGATCAAGAAAAAGCTGGACGGCGCCATGAGCCGGTATAAGGCGTATTTGCAAGAGCATATCGTCAGCATGCGCGGCGAACGGTACGTGCTCGCGGTCAAGAAGGAGTACCGCAAGCAAGTGAACGGCAGCGTGCTTGACGAATCGTCGAGCGGGCAGACGGTTTTTATCGAACCGGCCGACATTGCGCCGCATCAGGCGGAATTAGCCGAGCAGCGGATGGAGGAGGCGCGGGAGGAGGCGATTATTCTCGGCGAGCTGACCGAGTTGACGGAACGCTACAGCCATGAAATCGGGATCAACCTCGAGACGATCGGCCATTACGACTTTTTGTTCGCTAAAGCGAAGTACGCAAGGTCGATAAACGGACGCAAGGTGGCCTTAAATGAACAAGGACATATCCGGTTGGTCCAGGCAAAGCACCCTCTCCTCGGTGCAGCGATGGTGCCTCTGGATTGCACGGTCGGACACGGGTACCGCTCGCTGATCATTACAGGACCGAATACGGGAGGAAAAACGGTTTGCCTCAAAACGATCGGACTTCTCACGATGATGGCGCAGTCCGGGCTGCTGGTGCCTGTAAAGGAAGGGAGCGTTTTGGCCGTCTACCGCCACGTGCTTGCCGATATCGGCGACGGGCAGAGCCTCGCGCAATCGCTCAGCACGTTTTCGTCGCACATTACAAACGTCAAGCGCATTCTGGACCTCGCCGGTCCGTCAACGCTAGTTCTGCTTGACGAGCTGGCGACCGGAACGGATCCGGGCGAAGGCATCGGCCTTTCGATCGCGGTGCTGGAGGAGTTGTACGATCGCGGCTCGACGGTCGTGGCGACGACACACTATAACGAGATCAAGGATTTTGCCTCCCGGACAACAGGCTTCCGGAATGCAAGGATGGAGTTCGACACGGAAACTCTGCGTCCGCTATATCGCCTGACGATCGGGGAAGCGGGCAGCAGCTATGCGTTTTATATCGCGAAGAAGCTGGGCATTCCGGAATCGATCATCGAGCGCTCGAAGCAAATTACAGCAGCCTCGCGGGCTCAGCTTCCCGATACAGTTGCAGCTGAAGGGGCGCGGAAGAAGGGGGAAGGCGTTTCGGAGATGCCGATGGAAATGGAAGGCTCGCCGGATCTGAAGGTCGAAGAGCCGCCGGCAGCCGCGCCACCCCAACAATCCGCGAATGCCGCGGAAGCCGATAATGAGCGTCAAGAACGTCCGCGGCGGCTCGAAGTCGGCGATTGCGTCTGGATCAGCTCGCTGAAGCGGACGGGGATATTGCAGGAACTTCCTGATGCTAGAGGAAATGCGCTTGTTCTGATTCAGAAAGAAAAAGTGCGCATCAACATCAAACGGCTCTCCCTATATATCGAGCGGAAACAGCTTTATCCAGGCGAGGATTACGACATGGACATCGTGTTCGAGTCCAAGGACGTACGCAAGAAGCGCAAGCTGATGAGCCGGAAATACGTGAAGGACATCACGATCGTTCATCCAGCCGATGAATAACCGTCGACTTTTTTAAACGAGCAAGCTTTCTTCCTGCAATTCCGTTTGTACATGCTACTGCTTGTTCATATGTGTCATATAATACGCCTTGCGGAACTCCGTGGGCGTTATTTTTTCGTATTTTTTGAACAGCCGCATAAAATATTTCTCATCCGCAATGCCTACCGCGTAGGCGATCTCTTTAACGCTTTGTCGCGTATGCGCGAGCAAATCCTTCGCTTTCGACAGCTTTAAGGCGTGAATGTACGCTTGCAAATTCATCCCCGTTTTCCTTTTGAAAAACCGCGATAAATAATCTTTATTGTAATTGAACTTATCGGCAAGCGCCGATACGCTGATCGGGTTGGTCGCATGGATGCGCACCCATTCCACAATGTTCGCCAAGATGCTATCCGTTTCTTTTTGTACGTTCGCCGCAAGGAAGCTTGATATCGTTTGTTCGGACAGCTCGATGAGAAGCGAAGTAGCCATATACCCGGCCGCTAACCGGGTCGAATAATCGGAATATGCGATGTGAAGCAGTTGATGGAATACAATATTCAACCTTTCGATACTGGACGGCGTTGAAAATATTGGGATATAGATCGACGTATTGATCCGGTGCGATTCGGGATTGGTTTGCAGCATGAAAACTTCTTCGCCGATTTGTTGATCGTCGGCGATATGAACCGAATCGGGGCAAAGAAAATGAAGCCAATAAAAGGAGCTGCCCTTGTCGCTTGCGGCAAATCCTCGATGAACGCGGTTCGGGAGCAGCAGCAAGATGTCGCCAGGCTGAATCTCGAATTTTTCTTCGTCCTGCTGGATGAATATCGTTCCTTTTACGCCGATGATAAGCTCGAAGCTGTCGATCGTTCGCTCGGAATGCGTCCATGGAACATCGGTCACGAATTGACCCGCCGAAACGAATTCGAGCGGCGCGGCAACGTTCGTTTTCAACACTTTCATGCTGTCATCACTTCCTTGCCGTAAGTATCGTACAAGATCACAATAATCTGGATAGTCAGTTTTGTCCACCTAATGTTGTTATTGGACTACCGACAAAGCCGGTAAACCGATGCTATCATTAATGTCAAATTCAACCCATTGGACTTAGGGAGGAACACCACAATGACAAAACGAATGCATGCAATTCCGATACGAAACGTGACGATCGACGATTCTTTTTGGGCGAAACGGCAGCAGCTCGTTCGTGAAACGGTGATTCCGTATCAGTGGGATGCGTTAAACGACGCGATCCCGGATGCGGAGCCGAGCCACACGGTCGAAAATTTCCGCATCGCCGCCGGCGAGCTGAAGGCCGACTATTACGGGCAAGTGTTCCAGGACAGCGATTTGGCCAAATGGCTGGAGGCTGCCGGCTATGCATTATCCATGAAGCGGGACGAGAAGCTCGAAGCGATCGTTGACGGCGTAATCGGCTTGCTGGAGCGGGCTCAGCAGAAGGACGGCTACTTGAACACGTATTTTACGGTCGCGAAGCCCGGGAAAAAGTGGACGAATCTGCGCGACGATCATGAACTGTATTGCGCAGGGCATTTGATCGAGGCGGCGGTCTCCTATTTCGAAGCGACGGGGAAACGCAAGTTTCTCGATGTCATGTGTCGTTACGCCGATCATATGGCGGATGTGTTCGGAACGAAGTCCGGGCAAATCCGCGGTTACGACGGGCATCCGGAAATCGAGCTGGCGCTGGTCAGACTGTACCGTGCAACCGGCAATCGCAGCTATTTGGAGCTAAGCCGTTATTTTATCGAGGAGCGGGGACAAGAGCCGTATTTTTTCGATATCGAGGAATCGCAGCGAACGGAACATCGGGTAGCCAGAAGGAAGGCGGACTATTTTCAAGCGCATTTGCCGGTACGGCAGCAAAAGACGGCCGAAGGCCATTCCGTCCGCGCATTGTATTTGTTCAGCGGGGCAACCGATATTGCCCAAGAATACAATGATCGCGAATTGCTCGAAGTTTGCAAGGAGCTATGGAAAAACGTTACCCGCAAACGAATGTACGTCACCGGGGGCGTCGGCTCCAACGAATATTGGGAATCGTTCACGGTAGACTATGATTTGCCGAACGATCGGGCGTACACGGAGACGTGCGCATCGATCAGTCTGATGTTCTGGGCGAGCCGCATGCTGCAAATCGAAGCGGACCGGGAATACGCCGATGTGATGGAGCGCGTGTTGTACAACGGGATATTAAGCGGCATATCGCTCGACGGCAAAAGCTATTTTTACGTCAACCCGCTGGAAGTATGGCCGTCCGCCTGCGACATTCGCGAAGATTTGCGATCGGTCGCGAGAACTAGACAGTCATGGTTTGGCTGTGCGTGCTGTCCGCCGAACATCGCCCGTTTGATCGCTTCGCTCGGACAATACATTTATTCGTACAACGAACGCGATGACGAATGGTTCGTCCATCTGTACATCGGCGGCAAAGCGCATCAAACGATTGGCGGACAACAGGTGGAATTAACCCAGCAATCCAACTACCCGTGGGATGGTCATATCACGTTTACGGTTTCAGCGGAACAACCGGTTGAATTCACGGTCGTGCTGCGTTTGCCTGGATGGTGCAACGGCGCAACGTTGACGGTGAATGGCGCAGCCGTCGATTTGTCTTCGTGCGTGAACAAAGGTTATGCCAAAGTAAAACGCGTGTGGCAAAACGGCGACCGGATTGAGCTGACTTTGCCGATGGCCGTGGAGAAGGTGCGATCCAACCCGAAGGTGCGCGAAAATGTCGGCAAGCTCGCATTGCAGCGCGGCCCGATCGTCTATTGCCTGGAAGAAGCGGATAACGGCGACAACTTGCGCGACGTGCGCGTTTCACGCTCCGCTGATTTTAAGGCGAATTATGAAGAAGGGTTGCTCGAAGGCGTCGTTGTTCTGGACGGCGGCGCTTGGCGTACCGACGAAGCTTCGTACGACAACGAAAGCTTGTACGCAACCGAGCCGTTCGTCAGCACCCCGGTTCAAATAAGGGCAATCCCCTATTACGCCTGGGCAAACCGGGAGCCGGGTGAAATGCTCGTATGGCTGCATGAGCACAACGAATAAACAAAATCCGAATAACCCCCGGAGGTTGGCGCATCCATCTTCCGGGGGATTCGCTTAAATCCTATGGATGAATACTACTGAATACTCGTTCGTGGTATGATAGATCACAAGAATCGGCAGCTTACACGTTCCGGAGGTGCTCTTTTGTGATCCGCAAGTTTAGGGAGTATACAAGCATTAAAACGATCCGCGGCAAATTTTTTTGGCTGACCACTTCGCTAGTCGTCATTCCGATGGTCATATTAAGCACCATATTTTACAATATTGCAGCCGATAAATTCGGCAGCAGCGCCAAGGAACATGCGCTTGCTTCGCTTCATATGGCCGAGCTCTACATGGATCAAGCAATCAAAGACGTCAACGATTTGTCCAATGTCATATTGGGAAATCAAGAGATGCAAGCCATTTTGGCCGATACGAAAATGGATGACTACACCTATCTCCGCAGCGTCGATAAAATATCCAAAATGATGAACGTTTATACGCAATCGAAGCCGTTTATTACATCGTATTTAATTTACAAAAATAAAGGCAGCGATAATAAACATTTTTTTCGAGGCACCGACTCGATCACGTTCGGTTCCCGAAATGTCATGAGTCTCGATAAGGCGAAAGGCTATTACAGGCAGTTGCTGGCCAATAATACGATATTATGGATCAACAAAGATCCTTTTGGCAATGACAATGAAAGCGCTTATTCGCAACGAATGGTTGTTGGCAAGCTGCTCAAAAAAACGGAAGGCAATTATGACGATCTCGGATTTGTCATGCTGGAAATCGATAAGGATGCCTTTTTTAAAGGTTTGCAATTTTTAAATCCGACGGACCAATCGCAATTATACGTATTGGACGAGCAAGGCGAACTGATGTACCATATGCCCCGGTCGGAAGATCCCGATCGCGAACAGGAAATCGTGGAAAAGCTCCGCCATGGGCGGTTCACGGCCTCTTTAACGAAACAGGAAATTCAATGGGAAGGAAAAAAGTATATTGGAGCAGCGGTCATGAATGAACGAACCGGCTGGAGCATCATTGCGATGATCGAGGACTCGAAGTTGTTCGAGGATGCCAACAATATCGGCAAGATCACGATTCAAATGTTCTTGTTCGTGCTTATTGCCGGCTGGCTGTTCGCGCTTCAGTTCGGCAATTCGATCAGCCGCCCGCTCAGTAAGCTGCGCTCGATGATGGTCGTCAATCAATTCGTACCATCGTCACAAAATTTTAAGTTCAAAGCGAACGATGAAGTCAGTCAGATCGGGGAAAAATTTATACGGATGATGGAGGAAAATCGCGAGCTGAACGATCAAATATTCGATGCTCTGCTCAAACGGAAAGAGGCGGAAATTCAAGTGCTGCAAGCTCAAATCAATCCGCATTTTTTGTACAATACGCTTGAATCGTTGAACGGTTATGCCGTTTCCAACCAACAGCCCGAAATGAGCGAAGTGATCGGTGCGCTTGGTAAATTTTTCCGAATTACATTAAGCCGAGGAAACGATCTGATCACGGTTGCAGACGAGGTGGACCATGTTTCCGCTTATGTGAAGGTACAGCAGTTCCGGTTTAAAGATAAATTCGAATGGATTTGCGAAGTGGATGACATCATGGCATCCTATTTGATGCCTAAGCTGCTGCTGCAGCCCCTCGTGGAAAATGCGATCTATCACGGTTTAAAAGGCAGGTCAAGCCCGGGGATGATCATGCTGTCAGGCGAACTGTCCGAGAAAACGCTCAAATTCAGCGTCAGCGATGACGGACCGGGGATTCCGGATGAACGGTTGCAAGAAATCGCAGATGCCTTATTAGGCGGAGGACCGGGTAAAATTTACGGGTTAAAAAATGTCCATGACCGGATATGCTTGCGTTTCGGCAAGGAATATGGGATTGAAATGACGAGCGAAGTCGGCAAATATACGACGGTTTCGGTGACGATTCCGCTTGTTGAGAGCCATGAACCGCAGAACGAAAGTACGGCTAAAATCTCTTCTGGAGGTGCGTAACCGATGAAGGCAATGATTGTCGATGACGAGCACTATATTCGCGAAGGATTGAAAAAATCGGATTTGTGGAGCGAGCTGGCCATCGAAGTGGTGGGCGAAGCCGAAGACGGCACAGCGGCGTGGGAAATGTATCAGGTGTACCGGCCGGATATTTTGCTGCTTGACATTAATATTCCGGAGATAAACGGCGTTGAATTAGCCAGATCGATACGCAGCGTTAGCGAGGATGCGCAAATCATCTTCTTAACCGGATATGACGAATTTCAGTGGGTGAAAGAAGCGATTACACTACAGGCATCGGATTATTTGCTCAAGCCGGTTCTGCAAGGCGAGCTGCACAAAGCGCTATACAAAGCGAATGAGCGGGCGAAGAAGCAAGGGGATCGCAATCAGTATGTCGATCAATTGCAGCGGCAAGTTCATACTTACAGCAAAGCCGCCCACGAGCAGTGGCTGATTGACCTCGTTCAGCAGCGGCGTCCGCTTGCGCAAATTATCGAATTGCTGGCATCCTGCGGCATCCATCTTGATCATGCCGGCCATTATGCCGTGCTGATCTGCGATATCGACGACTTTGCCTCGCTGAACGAAGGGGTTACCGCCAGGGACCGTCAATTGAATCAATACGCTTACCGCAAGCTTGCAGAGGAGGCGCTGGAATCGTACGAGCAGGCGTATGCGCTCGGGGAAACGCCGGGCAGGGTCGTTTTATTGGTCGGCGGCGCCAAAGAGCAGAACATGCTGCTGGATATCGCCATCCGGCTGCGTTCCGTCATTTCGCAATATTTGAAGTTGTCGGTAAGCATCGGCGTCAGCAACCCGGTACAAGGTTTGGAGCATGCATTCAATGCATACCAAGAAGCGATGTGGGCGATGGAATATAAAGCGATCGTCGGCGGTGGGCAAATTATCCCGTATTCTTCGATGGCTGTGACGATATCGCAAAACAATCGCTTGCTTGACAAAGAGTTGTATATGCTTAGCGAAATGCGCGCGGGCAACGATACCAACGTGATGAACATATTGCGGGAATGGTCGGAGGATATGCGGACAATGGCTTGGAGCGATGTGAAGCTGGTCGCGTCTCAGCTCGTGATGTTCGTCATGCGTCTCATCAAGGAAGTCGGGTTGAAAAACAAACTGCTGCTGCACGTAAGCCCCCTCGTCGATCTGTACAATTGCCGAACGATCGATGAACTGATTCGTTTTCTGACGAGTTATTTCACCGAAGTCGGCCGGGCTATCCGCGTATCGAAGGAGGTTCCGTCGCACCGGATGATCGAGCAGGCGAAGGAATGGATTCGCGAGCATTTGTCGGAGGATCTGAGCCTGGTCAATTTGGCGGATTATTTGAAAATGAGCCCCAAATATCTCAGTACGCGGTTCAAGCAAGCGACAGGCGAAACATTTGCCGATTTTTCCACGCAGGTTCGCTTCGAACGGGCGAAGGAGCTGCTCGCCGATTCCTCGCTGAAAATATTGGATGTCGCGAGCAAGGTCGGCTTCACGGACACGAACTATTTTAGCATGGCGTTTAAAAAACATATCGGCATTACGCCAACCGAATACCGCAAACGGTTTTTGTAAATAGATCGAAAAAACTTCTTACCAAAACAAAGAGCATGTGGACATTTTCAATTGTCCGATAAAACGCTTCCAATGATAATGAATGTGTAATGATTATCTAAAAGAGGGGAGCGTAATTCATGAGCACAAAAAAATGGCTGGTCATTGTTATGGCGCTTTTATTGACTTTATCGCTGGCGGCCTGCGGCGGCGGGAATGGAAGCGGCGACGGCAACAAGGCTGATGGAAAGAAAGACACCGAATCGGCAGACGGAGGCAAATCCGCCGATCCGAAAGAAACCGTAAAATTGAAATTTATGTTCTGGGGCAGCAATGAAGAGAAAAAAGCGGTTGAGGGTATGGTCAAATCGTTTAACGATTCCCATCCGAATATCCAAGTTACCTCGGAACACGTTCCAGGGGATTACAACACGAAAATCAATACGTTGATGGCATCCAATGAGCTTCCTGACGTCGCTTATTTGCCGGATTCACTCGCGTCGAAATGGGGTTCGGAAGGCAAGCTGCTCGACTTTACGCCTTATGTGGGCAATTCCGAGGAATTACAAAATCGATTGGCGCCGTCCTTCTATTACAGCGAACCGGGCAAAGTTGTCGGGTACGCGACGGCAGCCGAGGTCATGGTCATTTATTATAACAAGGATCTGTTCACCGAAGCGGGTATCGAGCTGCCTCCGGCCGAAGCGGAAAAGGCATGGACGTGGGATCAATTCCTGGAAGTCGCCAAAAAATTGACGAAGGATAAAAACGGAAAAACGGCGGCCGATCCGGATTTTGATCCGAGTAATATCGATCAATACGGCTTCTCCTTCGGCGCGGATCGTTCGACTTGGGGACCGCTGATGGCAAGCAACGGCGCGGCAATTACCGATGAAGCGGGGACGAAATATACAATGAACAGCCCGGAATCGGTCGAGGTGTTCCAAGCGCTGCAGGATTTGCTGTTCAAATATCATGTCGCGCCGGATTTGATTCAGCAAAAGAACATGCCGGATAACTACGTCCGCCTGCAAACCCGCAAAGTGGCGATGGTTCTCGACGGAACATGGGCCCAGCTCGATATTTCCAAAGCGAAGCTGAACTACGGCATCGGCGTACTGCCCAAATTCAAGGAACCCAAAACGACGTATATCGCTGGCGCAAGCGTCATATTCGCGAACACGAAACATCCGAAGGAAGCGATGGAATTTTACAAATACCACAACAATCCGGAGCAGGTCGATTTGTACAAAATCGGACTGTGGATGCCGGTGGAAACGAAATATTATACCGATCAAGCGTCCATCGACCTATGGACGAAAAGCGGCGTCCATCCGCCGGAATGGAAGACGGCGGCGATGGATTATGCGCTCAACTATTCGGTTAAATCGCCTACTTCCAGCCTGAAAAACTGGCCGGAAATCAGTACAAAAGTGACGCCGGCGCTGGAGATGATCTGGACGAACAAAAAACCGGCCAAAGACGTGCTGGATGAGTTGGAAAAAGAGGTTCAGCCGCTGCTGCAAGGGAAATACGCGGATAAATAAATAACGCTTCAAGCTTACGGGTGTAGTATCCCCTAACGGCAGTCAGTGAAAAAAGAGTTCATTTTATCATGGACCCTGACGCTGCTTGCTGGAGGGGATTTTTGCCTGCCCATTCTAACGGTAAAGGAAGGTATACATACGATGGCCAGCGCATTAAAAGCAAAAATGATCGTGGATAAAGCTTTTCAAATCTCCATCGTGGATAAACGAATCTACGGATCTTTTATTGAACATTTGGGAAGGGCCGTATACGGCGGAATTTACGAGCCGGGTCATCCGCTTGCCGACGATCGGGGATTCCGTAAAGACGTGATCGACCTCGTCAAACAATTGAACGTACCGATCATCCGTTATCCCGGAGGAAACTTTGTGTCCGGATACAATTGGGAGGACGGGGTCGGACCGGTCGCTCAGCGTCCTCGCCGCACGGAACTGGCCTGGCGGACGATCGAAACGAACGAAATCGGAACGAATGAGTTCATCGATTGGGCCAGAACGGTCCATTCCGAAGTGATGATGGCGGTCAATCTAGGTACGCGCGGCATCGAAGCAGCGCGAAACTTGGTCGAGTATTGCAACCATCCGGGCGGCAGCTATTGGAGCGATTGGCGCAAATCCCACGGTTACGCCGAGCCGCACCGGGTTAAAACGTGGTGCTTGGGCAACGAAATGGACGGCCCTTGGCAAATCGGCCACAAAACCGCGGAAGAGTACGGAAGGCTGGCTGTGGAAACGGCCAAGGCGATGCGCTTGATCGACCCGACGATCGAGTTAGTCGCTTGCGGCAGCTCGTATTCCGGGATGCCGACCTTTCCGCAGTGGGAAGCGACGACGCTGGAGCATACGTACGATGCGGTCGATTACATTTCCCTGCATCAATATTACGGCAATCGCCGGAACGATACCGCAAGCTACCTGGCTTATTCGATGGATATGGATCAATTCATCAACACGGTCATCGCAACGTGTGACTTTGTCAAAGCGAAGAAACGCAGCAATAAAAAGATCAATCTGAGCTTCGATGAATGGAACGTTTGGTACCACTCCAACGAGCAGGATCGGGCCATCGAACCTTGGTCGATCGCGCCGCCTCAGCTTGAGGACATCTACAATTTTGAAGATGCCCTGCTTGTCGGCCTAATGCTGATCACCTTTCTGAAGCACGCAGACCGTGTGAAAATCGCTTGTCTGGCCCAGCTTGTGAATGTAATCGCCCCGATTATGACGGATAATGGCGGAGCGGCGTGGAGGCAGACGATATTTTATCCGTACATGCACGCTTCGGTCTACGGAAGAGGCGTCTCCTTGCGACCGATCATCGCTACGCCGGTTTACGATTGCGCCGAATTTACGGACGTTCCGTATTTGGATGCTGCCGTCGTTTGGAACGAAGAGAATGAAGATTTGACGATCTTCGCTGTAAACCGTCATCTGGAGCAAGCGCTGATGCTCGAATGCGCCGTGCGCAGCTTCGAGAGTTACCGCATCTTGGAGCACATCGTTCTGGAAAACAACGACGTCAAGTCCGTGAACAGGAACGGGCATGAAGCCGTCAAACCGCACACGGGCGGGGATGCGGAACTGCGGGACGGCTACGTGCTAGCCCATCTCCCGAAAGCTTCCTGGAATGTCATCAGGCTAACCAAGCGCGTGTAGTTCGTTGTAATTGTACGTACAAATCTATTGACTTCGTGAATGAAATGGAATAAATTTAAATCAATCGATTTCTTTAATGAGAAATGTACGTACATTTGCGAATCTGGTCCATTGTTGAATAGTGAGGAGGAGCGATGTAATGGCCGAAATGAAAACGTTTCAGTTTTGGTTTGTTGCCGGAAGCCAGCATTTGTACGGTCCGGAAGCGTTGGAGGAAGTGGCTGCCCATTCGCGGACGATTGCCGAACAGCTCGATCTGGATCCGGCGATTTCCTGCAAAGTGGTGTTCAAGCCGATTTTGACGACGCCCGAAGAAATCCGCAAGCTCTGCATCGAGGCGAATGCCGACGATTGTTGTTATGGGCTGATCACTTGGATGCATACGTTCTCGCCGGCCAAAATGTGGATCGCCGGACTGTCGGAATTGCGCAAGCCGCTGCTGCATCTGCACACCCAGTTTAACCGGGACATCCCATGGGACAGCATCGACATGGATTTCATGAACTTGAATCAGTCGGCGCACGGCGACCGCGAGTACGGCCATATCGGCGCAAGATTGGGCATTGCCCGCAAAGTGATCGCCGGTTATTGGGAAGACGGCGAAGTGCGCCGCCGGATCGGCGGTTGGATGCGGACGGCGGCCGCGTTCGTCGAAGGCCGCCGCCTGAAGGTCGCGCGTTTTGGCGACAACATGCGCCAGGTGGCGGTGACCGAAGGCGATAAGGTCGAAGCGCAAATTCGCTTCGGCTGGTCGGTCAACGGCTACGGCATCGGCGACTTGGCCGCGCGGATGAACGAGATTTCGGAAGCGGAAGTGGACCGGCTCATGGAGCAATACGACGAGCTGTACGATGTGACGCCGGAAGGACGCCAACCGGGCGCCGTTCGCGACGCAATCCGCGAGCAAGCGCGCATTGAGCTTGGGCTGAAGGCGTTTCTGACGGAGGGCGGCTTCGGTGCGTTCACGACGACGTTCGAAGATTTGCACGGCATGAAGCAGCTGCCGGGGCTTGCGGTTCAGCGGCTGATGGCGCAAGGGTACGGCTTCGGCGGCGAAGGCGATTGGAAGACGGCCGCATTCGTCCGGATCGTGAAAATAATGGCGGGCAACGTGGGCACTTCGTTTATGGAAGATTATACGTACCATTTGGAGCACGGCAACGAAATGGTGCTTGGCGCGCACATGCTGGAAGTTTGCCCGACGATTGCCGGGACGAAGCCGAAGCTCGAGGTGCATCCGCTGTCCATCGGCGGTAAAGCCGATCCGGCCCGCCTCGTGTTCGACGGCTGCAGCGGTTCGGCTGTCAACGCGTCGATCATCGATATGGGCAGCCGGTTCCGTCTGCTCGTGAATGAGGTCGAGGCGGTCAAAGCGGACTATGCGATGCCGAAGCTGCCGGTCGCACGGGTACTGTGGAAGCCGCAGCCGTCGCTCGGCGATTCGGCGGAGGCGTGGATTCTCGCCGGGGGCTCTCACCATACTGTATTTTCCTACGAGGTGACGTCGGAGCAATTGGTGGATTGGGCGGAAATGGCCGGCATCGAATGCGTCGTCATCGACAAAGATACGAAGCCGCAATCGTTCCGCAAGGAGCTTCGCTGGAACGACATCGCGTGGCGTTTGCGCTAGAGCCGCGGGCGATTGCAACAGGCGGTGAGTGCGGCGCACGGGCGGTCTCTCGGATAACGGATATGTTATAATATCACAATGACGAGCCGCCGACGGCCGGATGTGATAGAGGTGAACCATGAGAGAAAAACAAACGCCCAAATATATGCAAATCAAGCAAGAGATTTACGAGTGGATCCAAACCGGGAAGTTGAAACCCGGCGATCGGATGCCGACGGAAAACGAAATTGCCGAGCAATTTCAGGTCAGCCGCCAGACGGTGCGGCAGACGTTCGGGGAACTGGAGCGGGAAGGCTGGCTGCAGCGCATCCAGGGCAGCGGGACGTTCGTGTCCATGCCGGAGCTTCCCCGGACGCCCGACGTACAAACGGTCGGCATCATTACAACGTATATATCGGACTATATTTTCCCGCATATCGTTCGCGGTGCGGAAGCCGCGCTGCGCAGCAAAGGCTACCGACTGTTGCTGTCCAGCACGGATAACGACAAGGACAAGGAGCGGCAAAGCCTCGACATGATGATGAGCCAGCCGCTCAGCGGCCTCATTATCGAACCGACGAAAAGTGCGGAGGGCAACGCCAACTTGAACTATTATTTGTCGCTGAATTATCGGCGCATCCCTTATTTGACGATCAACGAACGGTATTCGGAAATGGCTTGCCCGTGCCTTAAGGTCGACGATCAGGCGGGCGGCTATAAGGCGGCTGAGCATTTGCTCCAGCTAGGCCATCGGCGTATCGCCGGATTTTTCAAAGCTGACGATTTGCAGGGAGTTCATCGGCTTAAAGGTTATTTGCAAGCCCACCATGAATATCGGGTGCCGGTGCGCCCGGATTTCGTCGTCCATTATTCGACCGAGGAAAAGCAAACGAAGCCTTATCAAATGCTGGCATCGATGCTGCAGGAGCAAGACGAACGGCCGACCGCAATCGTTTGCTACAATGATGAATTGGCCGTACATTTGCTTGAGGCGATCCGCCAAGCAGGTCTTAGCGTGCCCGGGGATATTTCCGTAGTCGGCTTCGACGATTCGCCGCTTGCGACGGCGACGGAAATCAAGCTGACGACGCTGACGCATCCGAAGGAAGAAATGGGCGCCGACGCGGCTCAAGCGCTCATGACGCTCATTGAAGGCGGCGAGCTCGGCTGGGAAACCCGGGTGTACGCGCCGGAGCTGATCGTCCGGGAATCGACGAGACGGTGGGAGTAGATTTTTACGAAACAGCTTGACGACGTTTTGTAATAGGAGGTGCTCAACCCGTGCTGCAACAATTGAAAGAATCCGTTTTGGAAGCGAATCTCGATTTGCCGAAGCATGGACTCGTCACGTTCACTTGGGGCAACGTGAGCGGGATCGACCGGGAGCGCGGGCTCGTCGTTATTAAGCCGAGCGGCGTTCCTTACGAGAACATGAAAGTGGAGCATATGGTCGTTATCGACTTGGAGGGCAACGTGGTTGAAGGCGGTTACAAGCCTTCCTCCGATACGCCGACCCATCTCGTATTATATAAAGCTTTTGCGAATATCGGCGGTATCGTGCATACGCATTCGCCGTGGGCGACCAGCTGGGCGCAAGCGGGCCGAAGCATTCCGGCGCTGGGTACGACGCATGCGGATTATTTTTACGGAAAAATTCCTTGCACCCGGAAAATGAAACCGTCGGAAATTCAAGGCGCCTATGAGCTGGAAACCGGCCATGTCATCGTGGAGACGGTCAAGGACATCGATCCGATACAAATTCCCGGCGTGCTGGTCAACTGCCATGCGCCGTTCAGCTGGGGGAAAAACCCGCACGATGCCGTGCATAACGCGGTCGTATTGGAGGAAGTGGCGAAAATGGCGCTGCACACGTTCCAGCTCAATCCGGGCGTCGAAGCGATGGATCAGGCGCTGCTCGACCGGCATTATTTGCGCAAGCACGGGGCCGGCGCTTATTACGGGCAAACGTAGCAAAGACAGAGGGGGTTTGTCTTTATGGGGAAAAAGTATGCGATTGGCATCGATTACGGCACCGAGTCCGGCCGCGCCGTGCTTGTCGATTTAAACGACGGCAGCGAGGTTGCCGAGCACGTAACACCTTATCCACACGGCGTCATCGACGAGGCGCTGCCGGGAACAGGCAGGAGGCTGGAGTCTGACTGGGCGCTGCAGCATCCGGACGATTATATGGAGGTGCTGAAGCGGTCCGTTCCCGCGGTCATGCGGCAATCCGGCGTCGACCCGGCGGACGTGGTCGGGATCGGCATCGATTTTACGGCGTGCACGATGCTGCCTGTTGATGCAAGCGGCGTGCCGTTATGCTTGCTGCCGGAGCACAAGGATAATCCCCACAGCTGGGTGAAGCTGTGGAAGCACCATGCCGCTCAGGACGAAGCGAACTTGATCAACGAAATCGCCGAACGGCAGGGCGAGCCGTTTTTGCCGCGGTACGGGGGCAAAATATCGTCCGAGTGGATGATTGCGAAAGTATGGCAAATTTTAAACGAAGCGCCGGACATTTACGAGGAGACGGACCTGTTCCTGGAGGCGACCGATTGGGTCATTTCGCAGCTGACCGGCAATATCGTCCGCAACAGCTGCACAGCGGGTTATAAAGCAATATGGCATAAACGGGACGGGTATCCGAGCGCGGAATTTTTCAAGGCGCTCGATCCGCGGCTCGAGCGGTTGACCGAAACGAAGCTGCGCGGCGAAGTCAAGCCGCTTGGCACGAAAGCGGGCGAGCTGACGCCGGCCATGTCCGAAGCGATCGGCCTTGCGGCGGGGACGGCGGTTGCCGTCGGCAACGTCGATGCGCATGCGGCCGTACCGGGCGTTGGTGTCGTCACGCCGGGCAAGCTCGTCATGGCGATGGGCACGTCCATCTGCCACATGTTGCTCGGCACCGAAGAGAAGCGGGTCGAAGGGATGTGCGGCGTCGTCGAGGACGGCATCATCCCGGGGTACATGGGCTATGAAGCCGGGCAGTCGGCGGTCGGCGATATTTTCGCCTGGTACGTGGAGCATGGCGTGCCAGCATCGGTGCATGAGGCGGCGGAACGTGAAGGCGTAAGCGTCCACGTTTGGCTGGAGCGGCGGGCTGCCGCGTACAAGCCGGGCGAGACGGGCCTGCTCGCGCTCGATTGGTGGAACGGCAACCGTTCCGTGCTCGTCGATACCGACTTGTCCGGCTTGCTGATCGGCTGTACGCTGCTGACGAAGCCGGAAGAAATATACCGTGCGTTGCTCGAAGCGACGGCGTTCGGCACGCGCAAAATCGTCGACGCGTTCCACGAGAACGGCGTCGAGGTGGAGGAGCTGTACGCCTGCGGCGGGCTGCCCCAAAAAAACCGGCTGCTCATGCAAATCTACGCGGACGTGACGAACCGTACCATCAAGATCGCCGCATCGAAGCAAACGCCGGCGCTTGGCGCGGCGATGTTCGGCGCTGTCGCCGCCGGGAAGGAGCGGGGCGGCTACGATTCGATCGTGGAAGCCGCGCAAAAGATGGCTCGCGTACGCGAGGAAACGATTCATCCGATTCCGGCGAACGTGGCGATTTACGAGAAGCTTTATCAGGAATATACGTTGCTGCACGATTATTTCGGGCGAGGCGGCAACGATGTCATGAAGCGGCTTAAGGCTTTGAAAGAGGAAGTGCGGAGCTGAGCTCGCACGAACGATTGAATATCTAGGAAAGAGTGCCTATACAAGGGCACTCTTTTCTATTTCCCGTAAGCGACACGCCGATCCGGGCAGGGCCAACCGTTTATCCTTGCAACGTTTTTTGCGTTGTCAATGAAAAACTTGCTGCTGCCCAATAGACATGACCGAAGCGAGCGTTGGGAATCAAGCACAACTGCAAACATACAGTTATTTTCTGATTTTGAACAAAAAAAGGCGATTAAATGCAAATCTGCAACTATTTGTATAAATATCTGAGGTTCTGCGTGAATGGATAAAAATAACTGTACTTTCGCAGTTATTCATTTTTGAGGCAGGGGGCTTGCGGAAATAACTGCACATTTGCATTTATCGCTGCATAGGAGGCAGCGAACAGGAGGCGGGTGGCATGCCAGAGACGGACTGCAGAAAAAGACGCCCACGCACTTTCGCACCATGCACTGCCCCTCCTAGCCTCGCCCCCCTCCCAGCGTACCGCTACCCCGCGCGGGGGGGTTCGCGGCATAACGGCAACGGTCGACCAAATGCTGGCCCGCACCGCTCACCACTCGGCATGCACCATAAAAAAATCGTACCAAAACAAAGAGCCAGTGGACTCATTCGATTGTTCTTAAGAGCGCTTACATGAATAATTGAATTACGGTTAAACATCAAACTACACGACAGAAAGGGGACGTCACGTTTTGCGAACGAAATTATCGGGCATTTCCCGAATGGAACGAAAATGGGGCATTATTTTCGCGCTGCCGCCGATATTGGGACTATTGTGTTTTACGCTGTATCCCGTTGCGGCATCGTTTTTTTACAGTCTCACGAACTGGAGCATCGGCAGCGATTGGCAGATGGTAGGCTTGGATAATTACAAGACGATTTTCACCGGAGATCCTTTGTTCCAGAAGGCGTTGTACGCCACGACCTATTACGCCCTAGGCAGTGTGCCGATCGGGCTGGCCGTCGCTTTCGCAGTGGCGATGCTGCTGAATCAGAAAGTGAAAGGGCTGTCGATATTTCGGACGATCTTTTATTTGCCGACGATCGTGCCGAGCATCGCCAATACGATATTGTGGCTTTGGATTTTCAACCCCGATTTCGGTTTGCTGAACTCGATGCTGAAATCGATAGGACTTCCTACGTCGCAATGGGTCTATCACGAATCTACGGCGATCCCTTCGCTCATTATGATGAGCTCCTGGGGCGTCGGCAACACGATTCTCATATTTTTGGCGGGCTTGCAGGGGGTTCCGTCGCACTTGTACGAAGCGGTGGAGGTTGACGGCGGAAGCCGTTGGCACAAGTTTTGGCATATTACGATTCCGTGCATGACGCCAACGATCTTCTTCAACCTGGTTATGGCGCTGATCGGCACGTTCCAGGCGTTTAATCAGGCGTACGTCATGACGGAAGGCGGGCCGAACAACTCGACTTTATTTTATGTATATTACTTGTACCGCACAGCGTTTACCGAATCTAAAATCGGGTACGCTTCCGCACTGGCCTGGGTTTTGTTTATCATCATTATGGTGTTGACGTTGATCGTATTTAAATCATCGAAGAAATGGGTTCACTACGAAGAGGGGGGAAGGTAATGGAAAATTCCGCCGTTGCCGTTCATGCGAATCGTTCCATTGGAACGGGCCATAAAATATCGCCGGCCCGCATGCTCGTTTATCTGATATTGATCTTGGGCAGCGCCGTCATGATGTTTCCGTTTTTGTGGCTGATTCGCAGCTCGCTGATGGAAAACAGTCAAATTTTTATTTTTCCGCCAGAGTGGATTCCGGAGCCGTTCGCGTGGAGCAACTACGCCGAAGCGCTGACGTCCGTCCCGTTTGGCCAATATTTCAAAAATACGATGACGATCGAGTTGTTTACCGTTAGCGGCGTGTTGATCACAAGCATCATGTCGGCATACAGCTTCGCGCGGTTGAAATGGCCGGGAAGAGATTGGATATTCGCCATGCTGCTGGGCACGATGATGCTGCCATATGCGGTTACGTTAATCCCGACGTTTATGTTATGGAAAAGCTTCGGCGCGTTAAACTCGTTTGTGCCGTTGACCGTACCGGCTTGGTTCGGCGGCGGCGCATTCAATATCTTTTTGCTGCGGCAATTTTTTATGGGCATCCCGAAAGAGTTGGACGAAGCGGCTTATATGGACGGCGCCCGGCCGTTTACCGTCCTGTGGAAAGTGATCGTGCCGCTCTCGAAGCCTGCATTGATCGTAGTCGGGATTTTCTCGTTCATCGACGTCTGGAACGATTTCCTCGGACCGATCATTTATTTGAACAGCAACGAGAAATTTACACTGGCGCTGGGACTTGCAACCTTTAAAGGCTTGTACAACGCCCAGTGGGGGTATTTGATGGCTGCTTCGGCGACGATCGTAGCGCCGATTCTACTCTTGTTTTTTTTCGCGCAGCGTTATTTTATCGAAGGGATTACGCTCACGGGAATTAAAGGTTAAACCTAGTTCCCTGCTCGATGTCCTTTGGGCGGTGCTGCATTCCCAATTACTTTGCGGCGAAAATTTGAAGGAGAGATGCCTTCTTTATTCGTGAAGCAGGATGAGAAATAGGACGTATGGAAAAAACCGACCTCCTCGGCGATCCGTTCGGTCGGCCAATTCGTCTGGATGAGCAGCTTTTTGGCCTGTTCGATCCGGTATTGCTGTAAATAATCGATTGGAGTTACACCATAAACTTTCAGCATGCATTTGGCCATATAATTCGGATGGTAGTTCAGCTCTTGCTGCAGCATCGAATTCGTTATTTTTTTGTGAAAATTTTGCCGGATGTACAGTTCGACCTTTTCCGCCAGACGAATTGCCGTTGCGTCGGATAGCGAGGCTAATTCGCGGTCCAGATGCTGCATGAAAAACTGGAACGCGGTTTGCTTTTTCCAGTTTCGAAGCGATCTTGGATCTTGATCCAACTCGTAAAACTGCGCCAAATCGTCCATCGATTTTTCCGAAAGCCGCATATGTTTAGGGATAAAGATGGAGCATACCTCGCAATGGTTCAAATATGCATTTTGCTTATGCTTCTCGATGAGCGCGGATTGATTTTCAAGACATTGGCTCATGCCGTTGCCTTCTTCCCAAGCACCGAACGTATGAAAGTGAATCCAAGTAATTTCCGTTTCTTCCTGACAGGGTGTCGTACCGTAATGATAGGCGTCGGGACGCAATATGAGTGCTTCGCCTTGCCGAACCGTCCATTCATTCGAATCTTCGCCGATAAATAATGTCCCTTTCGTCACGACGATCAAATCGAATACGCCGATACAGTTTCGGCTGACGTGCAGCTCGCCGGGCGTATAGGAATGGGTGCCGCAGTCAATGAAGTAAGGTACGGGCGGGGATACAAAATGCAAGATCGACAATGGCATACACCTCTTTCTACAGGTTGAAATTTTTAAAATTATGGTTGAGATAAATGATTCAAATCCTATGATACAACAGCTATTATAAGAAAATAAAGCGTTTTCTTAAAGGTTGAAATAATAGCATAAAAGGAGTATGCAGCATGATTCGTACAGATACGACCGAGTCGCTTATTGTCAAACAATTGCACATTCAAGATTCGTTTTGGTCCCCGTACATACGCCTTGTTCGCGATGTGGTTGTGCCGTATCAGTGGGAAGCGCTGAATGACCGGATCGAGGGCGTGGCACCGAGCCACGCCATACGGAATTTTAAAATCGCGGCCGGATTGGAACAAGGAAGCTTCCGGGGCATGGTGTTCCAGGACAGCGATGTCGCCAAATGGCTGGAAGCGGTAAGTTACTTGCTCGAATCGGAATCCGATCCCGAGCTGGAGCGGTTGGCCGACGAATTGATCGACATCATCGCCAAAGCGCAGCAGGAGGACGGTTACCTCAATACCTATTTTACGATCAAAGAACCGGATAAACGTTGGACGAACTTGGCGGAATGCCATGAATTGTATTGTGCCGGCCATTTAATCGAAGCGGGCGTTGCTTATTATCAAGCGACGGGAAAGAGGAAGCTGCTTGATGTTTGCTGCCGATTGGCGGATTGCATCGATTCCGTGTTCGGACCGGCGCCCGGAAAAATAAAAGGCTACGACGGCCACCAGGAAGTTGAATTGGCATTAGTCAAGCTCTACAAGGCAACGGGAAATGAAAAATATTTAAGCTTAAGCAAGTTTTTCATTGACGAACGCGGGCAGGAACCGAGCTTCTACGAATGGGAATACAAGCGCCGCAACGGCGATGTTCATTTTCCGTTTCTCGATATCGCCGCCCATCGATCATACAGCCAGGCGCATTTGCCGGTTCGACTGCAGAAGACGGCCGAAGGTCACGCGGTTCGGGCGGTCTATATGTGTACCGGCATGGCGGATGTAGCGGCGGAGACAGGCGATGCGCGACTGCTTGAAGCGTGCCGGACGTTGTGGAACAACATGGTGACAAAACGGATGTACATTACGGGTGCGATCGGGTCGATGGCTCACGGGGAATCGTTTTCCCTCGATTATGATTTGCCGAGCGATACGGCGTATGCCGAAACCTGCGCATCGATCGGATTGATCTTGTTCGCGCAGCGCATGCTGCAGATCGAGCCCAAGGGCGAATATGCCGATGTGCTGGAGAAAGCGTTGTACAATACGGTCATCAGCGGCATGTCGCGCGACGGCAAACGGTTCTTCTACGTCAATCCGCTGGAAGTATGGCCTGAAGCGTGCGGTAAAAACCATACGTACGGCCACGTGAAGCCGGAGCGGCAGGAATGGTTCGGCTGCGCATGCTGTCCGCCGAACATCGCCCGTTTGCTCGCTTCACTCGATCGGTACATCGTATCGGCGAAAGGCCGGACGATGTATACGCACTTATACGTTGGCGGCGAAGTGAAGTGCGAGCTGGACGGGAAACCGATCCAATGGAACCAGCAATCCAATGTGCCATGGGACAGCAAGGTCCGTTATGAATTCCAGGGGGAAGAGGCCAATTTTACGATGGCATTCCGAATTCCAAACTGGTGCGCGAATGCGGACATTCGCATCAACGGCAGCTCCGCCGGGTTCGAACAAACGGCCATAGACGGGTACTTGCACATTGCGAGTACTTGGCAGCCCGGAGATGTCGTCGAGCTGTCGCTCCCGATGCCGGTCAGACGGATGAAAGGCCACCCATTGGTTCGCGAAACGGCAGGCAAGGCGGCGCTGCAGCGGGGACCGATCGTGTATTGCCTGGAGGAAGCCGATAACGGACCGAATTTGCATCAAATCGTATTGGACGATACTTCTGAGTTTGAAGTCGCCTATGATCCGGAACTGCTCGGAGGATTGCAAACGATCACGGCAACGGGCATGAAGCTGCGAAACGGAGATTGGGGCGATCAGCTCTATAAAGCGGACGAACGGATTCAAACGGATCCGGCGACCGTGAAATTCATCCCTTATTTTGCATGGGCGAATCGCGGGCGCGGGGAAATGACGGTTTGGGTAAGGGAAAGATGAAAGGAGGACGGGGAGCATGACAAACGACGATCGCAAGATCGACATCATGGCTAAAGGCGGCTTTGACCTCAAACTCAAGGACGGAGCGATCATAAGCCTCAAACGGTTGAGGGATGCGCATGACACCCAGTATATATTGCAGAACAAACGGTTCGGGGATGTCTTTGTCGTTTATCGCAAGTGGAATGAAGAGTGGACGTCATTAAGTACGCTGGAGTTAGCGCAAAAAGGACTTGTCGGCATGACCTCCTCCGCGAGCGGTTCGAAATATGAAGCGAGCTACGATTGTGGCGATGGAGGCGAAAAGCTGGATATCGGCATCATGATTTCATATGAAATCGTACAAGATCGATTCACCTACACCGTTCGAATCGAGAATCATAGCGACTCGACGGTCGAAATCGGCGACTTGGCCATTCCGTTTCCGATGAACTCGGCATACGAGTGGGGGACGAAGCCGCACGAAAGCGTGCTCCGACATGGTTTCGTTTCCGGACACAACTCCTATATGTTCTGGATGCGCTGCAACAGTGTCGGGCCTTATCTCACGATGACAACGGCGGAGGACGCAAAGCTGGAATACTTTGATTTATATAAGGATGAAGTTGGCGCAAAAGGCAATCGCCAATTCAAGGCCTATATTCATTCTGCGGCGCAAGGGGAAATTGCCAAAGAGGAAGGCACGAAGTGGCGCCAGCCGAATACGAGCGTAATATTGGCGGCAGGAGAGGCGGTTTCGTATCCGTTTACATTTCATTGGGCGGCAGATTATGACGACGTACGCAATACGATCGTGGATGAAGGCTTGATCGACGTTCAAGTCATTCCCGGCATGACGGTGCCGAATGACTTGCATGCGATGTTTTACTTGCGGACGAAACAACCGATCGAATCGGTGACGCCGGAGTTTCCGGACGCGACAGAGCTGACGTATGTCGGCAAACAGGGCGAAGACTTGCACGTGTACAAGGTGAGGTTCGACAAGCTGGGCGAAAATATCATCACGGTGCGATACGGCGGCGGAAAACAAACCTATTTGGAGTTTTTCTCCACAGAGCCGGTTGAAACGCTGATCAACAAGCGTGCCGCGTTTATCGCAAAAAGCCAGCATCGCGATCCATCCAAATGGTATAACGGGCTTATTTCCGAGTGGAATATGGAAACCGAAGTGCTGTTAGGTCCGGACAATTACGACCGGATCAAAGGTTGGCGAATCTATGAAGTCACTTGCGACGATCCCGGACTTTGCAAACCTGCTTACTTGGCCGCTAAAAATGCGGAATTCCCGGTCGAGCGGGAAATCGAAGCGCTTGAATATTATATCGAGAACTTTGTGTGGGGAGGCCTCCAACGAACGCAGCAAGAGGAGTACGCGTACGGGATCTACGGCATTCCGGATTGGAACGTTCTTCGTTCCAGCGAGGATGAAGGGCCTAAAGGGAAAACGCACATTTGGCGCATTTACGATTATCCGCACATCGCCTTAATGTACTGGAGCATGTATCGGGTAACGAAAAATTACGCGCATCTCAAGACGAAGCTTACGAAAGAAACGTACCTTGAGCGCGCATATCGAACGGCGGTCGCCATGTTTACGATTCCGCTGGAAACGGGTGATTGGTCCGCCTACAAGACAGGGCTGTACAACGAATTGATTATTGAAGATTTGATCAACGAGCTGTATGCCGCCGGGTGGAAAGAGAAAGCGTATCGGCTCGAAAAACACTGGAAGAAGAAGGCCGCTCATTTCGTCAATGAAAATGCCGATTTGTTCGGGTCGGAATACCCGTTTGATTCAACCGGTTTTGAAAGCACGCATGCATTAGCCAAATACGCGATGAAACATGCGGTCAAATCGGTCAGTGAAAAAACAGTTCAGCATGCTGAAGAAGTTATCACGCACAGCAACGCGGTGAAGTTCATGGAAGCTCAAATCGAAGCGAATTTATTTTGCCGTGGCTGGCTTTCACCCGCTTATTACTTGTATGGCAGCGATTACAGAGGCGAATCGAATGCGGCTTATACATTAAGCTATATGTCTCAAATGGGGGGCTGGGCGCTGCTCGATTATGCCCTCGGCTGCAGCGAGAACCCGTATGCGTATTTGCGATTAGGCTATGCATCGATGCTTAGCTCTTGGGCGCTGATGAACACCGGTACGCCGGAAAGCAATTACGGTTACTGGTACCCCGGCATCGCAAACGACGGCAGTGCGGGCGGAGGCTTCGAACCTTCCCCGTTTGGCCAAACTTGGCTTGATCAGGAGCATCATCGCGGAGCGTGGTATTATTCCTGCGAAATCGACCTCGGTTATTGCGGAGCATTGCGCGGGGCGGCGACGGTGCTTGCCGACGATCCGATCTTCGGATTGTTTTGCTACGGCGGCGATTACCACAAAGCCGGCGGCGGTTATGAAATTACGATGAAGGACGGCGTTCGCAGAAGATTCGGCATGTTGTATGGCGAGCACAAAGTGTATTTCCATATCGATACGGACCACATCTCATCGGCGACTCCGTTATTCGTACAAGAAGACGGTTCCGATATTCGCTTCGTGATCGAAAGCGCAGCGGCGGAACGGCACACTGTCACATTAACCATATCCAGCCTGCCTGAAGGCGAATATGGCGTTTATGTGGATACATCCAAAGTATCGCTTGCGAAAGGTGGTGTTGAAACGGTTGTGCCTTTGATCATGGGCAGAAAAGGAGCGACCGTCCGCATAAAGAAGGAGTAATGGACAACGTGGAGTTGACATGGATCCAGCAATGCCGTTTATCGTTTGCCAATAACGCGTATATGGGGGTATCGATTCGATGAAAAAGATATGGAGTATGATCTTGGCGTTAACGGTTGTATTTAGCGTAGCAGGTTGCAGCGGAAGTAGCGAGGAACCGGCCAAGGAGGAAGAAGCAAAATCCGACGGTGCGACGGAATGGGCTACGAATGGTGCAAATGAGTATGGATGGGACGTTCCGAAGGAGACGCTCAAGTTTTCTTTTTATGCCGGCTATGACGAGCAGTCCGAGGTCGACAAGCTTGCCGAGCCGATGGCTAAATTTTATAAAGAGAAGTTTAATGTCGAAATCAAAAAGATCGTTTACAACGTGGACATGAACGAAAAGCTGAACCTGATGCTCGCTTCCGGAGATTACCCCGAAGTGATCACCAATATGTCTGACGACATGGCCGAAAAATTCATCGCGCAAGGCCGTGCGATTGATCTAACGGATCTGATCGAAAAATATGCCCCGAATATTAAAGAAAAGCTCGGCAGCTACCTGAACATGATGAAAAATAGCGAAGGCAAAATTTATAAACTGCCTGTCGGCTGGGGCGAAAATCCGAACGTAGCCGGCTGGGATTTCGGCATTCGCTATGACTGGTGGAAGGAACTGGGCTCCCCGATCTATCAAACGCCCGATGAGTTTTATGAAACGTTAAAGCAAATTATGGCGAAGCATCCCACGAACAAGGAAGGCCAAAAGGTATATGCGATTTCGGACAATACGCAAGGCGCAAACCTGTACGGCGCGATGCTTGCCGCGTACGGCTTCAAGAACGGCTACAAGGTGAATGAAAGCACCGGGGAGTTTACCCATTGGATGAACACGCCGGAAGGTTACGATATCGCCAAATATATAAACCGGTTGTACCGCGAAGGCATGATCGACCCCGATTTTCTGACGAACAAATTCGAAGATTGGCAGACGAAAGTGATGAACGAAAGAGTGATCGGCAACATCGGAACATGGTGGCATCTGTGGGTAGCCGGTCAAGAAGCGTGGGCTCAGCAGGACAAGGGTAACTACAATATCGAAAAGCGATTTATGAACGTAAGCGTCAAAGCTCCCGGGGTGGATAAATCGACAGAGGTTGCTTCCAACTTCATCGGGACGTCGAGAATCATCATTACGGACAAATGCACGCAACCGGAAAAAATCATGAGATGGCTGAACTGGGAAGTAAGCACGCTCGGTACGATGATTACCGGTTTCGGCAAGCCGGATCCCGATAACGTCTGGGACATCAAAGACGGCAAATGGATGTTTAAGGACAGCGCAATGGACTATGCGAGCAAAAATGAAAACTTCCATGCCGTCCGCGAAAAATTCGGCTATCAAGCCTATATGATGATCGCTCCGGCAGGCTGGATTAAAGACGATCACCTCGATCCTAGAGTTACCCGCGTAAGCGTACACGATATGTGGCCGGTTACGGAGGACGGCAAGTTTAAGGACGAAGGCGTCAATCTGAGCTGGCAATACGTCAAAGGCGAAAGCTGGGATTCCACGCTGTATACGGTATCGTATAAAGGGGACGATCCCATCTCCAACACGAACGCAACGATCAAGGATACGCTGCTTTCCGAATGGGCCAAAATCATTACGAGCAAAACGAGCGATGAGCTGGACAGCAATTTCAATTCCGCCAAGGACAAGCTGAACCAGCTTGGGCTGCACGATCTCGAGAAATACAACGCCGATTCGTATAAAGCAAACGTCGAGAAATTCAATAAATAGCCATTCGCCAACATGCTTGGATAGTATTGACACACAATGCTATCCAAGCGCATTCCGTTTCGGGACGAACATATCTTTCGATCGAAAGAGGAGAAACTTATGCAGGAGATACAAACAAATTCGGGTATTCAGCAAAGTCGGCTAAAAGATCGGCTGCGTCGGATCGGTAAACGTTTTTATCGGGAAAGAGAGCTTTGGGCTATCAATATTTTTGCGATCGCTTGGGTGCTCATATTTTGTTACGGCCCGATGTACGGAATCGTGTACAGCTTTTACGATTATTTTCCCGGGAAGAGCTTAAGCGCTTCCAAATTTGTCGGTTTAAAATATTACATTGAATTTTTCTCGCTGCCGGACGTATGGCTCATTATCCGCAATACGCTTGTCATCAGCACGCTTGGATTAACGATCGGGTTTATAGCGCCCGTCATTTTGGCGCTGCTGATCAATGAGTTAAAAGGCATTAAATTCAAAAGGTTGATTCAGACGATTTCCTACCTCCCGCATTTCGTTTCTTGGATCGTTGTCGCCAGCATCATATTTACGTTGCTTGGCAGCGAAGGGGTTGTTAACGATGCTTTGCTTAAGATGGGTATCATCGACGAACCGTTAAGGATACTCGGCGAAGGGGAATATTTCTGGGGACTGCTGACGGCCTCGAACCTATGGAAAGGGATCGGCTGGTCATCCATTATATATATTGCTGCGATTGCAGGGGTCGATCAGGAGCTGTACCAGGCGGGAGCCGTCGACGGACTCGGGAGATTCGGCATGGCGTGGCATATTACGCTGCCGGGCATTCGGCCGACTGTGCTCCTGTTGTTTATCCTCGGCATTGGCTCGCTGCTTAACGCCGGATTCGAGCAGCAGCTTCTGCTCGGCACGCCGAAAACAAGGGAATATCATGAAGTTATCGACACCTACGTTTACCGGTACGGCATACAGCAAGGCCGTTATTCGTTCGCGACCGCGGTTGGGTTCATGAGCTCGCTGCTTGGCCTCGCGCTCGTCTTGATTACGAACAAAATATCCAAAAAGATGACCGACATGTCCATCATTTAACGTAGAAGGGAGAGGCGGCAATGAGAGCGGCATACGTTAAAAACACCCTCGGCGGACGCATATTCGACTTTTTTAATGTCGCGTTTATGATTATTTTGGCGTTTCTAATGGTGTATCCCTTCTGGAACCAATTGATCGTATCGTTTAACGAAGGCTTGGACACCTCCAGAGGAGGTTTGTATTTTTGGCCGAGAATCTTTACTTTCGACAATTACGTTTACATGTTCAATAAAGGCGATTTGGCCAAAGGAGCGCTCATCTCGGTGCTAAGAGTTGTCGTCGGTACGGTGACGACTTTGTTTTGTTCCGGGCTGCTGGCTTATGTAACGACGGTAAAGTGGTTTTCCGGCAAAAGATTTACGCGGGTTCTGTTTTTGATCACGTTGTATTTCGGCGGCGGCTTGGTTCCGACTTATTTGTTATACAGTAAGCTGCATCTGATGGATACGTTCACCGTGTATTGGTTACCTACTTTATTCAGCGCCTATTACATGCTGCTCATCTCATCGTATATGTACAACTTGCCGGACGCGCTGTCGGAGTCGGCCAGGATGGACGGATGCGGCGAATTGCGGATTTACGTGCAAATCATCGCGCCGTTGTGCGTTCCGGTATTTGCGGCGGTTGCGGTTTTCAGCGCAGTCGGCCACTGGAATTCCTGGTTCGACGTGATCTTGTACAATTCATCCGGGAAGTGGGACACGCTGCAAGTTTATTTGAGGAAAATATTGCTGGACGTTGAACAAGTGGGCAAGCTGACCAACGAACAGAAGCAGATGGAAGAAATGAGAAAGCTGTCCCCAGCTTCGATCAGAGCGGCGACTACGATGCTAGTAACGCTGCCGATTATCATATCGTATCCTTTCATGCAAAAGTATTTTATGAGCGGTATCACGATCGGCGCCGTGAAAGAATAGATCGGCGCTTGATTTTGCAAATTGACAATTCAACTAGGTTGAATTAAAATTAATAATGTTTAATATTATGAAACAATTCGGAAATATTGATGTGAGTTCATTTATGAAAGGAAGGTTGATTCGATGGAAACTGTGCGCCTTGAACGTGTCCGCAAGCAACTCGACGTTTTGGGACTCGACGCTCTATTGATTACCAATGCATTTAACCGCAGATATTTAACCGGTTTCACAGGGACGGCGGGATACGTTCTTATTTCGAAGGAAAAAGCGCTGCTCTTTACCGACTTCCGCTATACGAGTCAAGCGGCCGAGCAGGCAGAGGCGTATGAGATCGTCAAACATGCGATCAAGCCGGCTACATCCATTTACGAAGCGTTGCAATCGATTGGCGCGAAAAAGCTCGGTTTCGAAAAGAACAACGTGACGTTTGCGGCATATACGGCTTACCAAGAACAGTTTCCGGGCATCGAGCTTGTTCCGACCGAGGATATCGTCGAGAAGCTGCGCGGGATCAAGGATGAGACGGAACTGGGCTACATCCGCAAAGCCGTTGAAATTACCGAACAAGCATTCAACCATATTCTGGGTTTGATCGAGCCGGGTATTTCCGAACGAGATATATCGGCGGAGCTAGAATATTATATGCGCAAACATGGAGCTTCTTCGTCGGCTTATGCAACGATTATCGCATCCGGCGAACGGTCGGCTTTGCCGCACGGCTTGGCAAGCGATAAACTGTTGGCCGCGAATGAATTCGTTACGCTCGATTTTGGCGCGAGCTATGAAGGGTATTGCTCCGACTTGACGCGCACCGTCTTTATCGGCACGCCGACCGATAAGCATCAAGAGCTATACCGCATCGTGCTGGAAGCGAACCGGGCGACTTTATCCGGGCTGAAGCCGGGCATGTCGGGTAAGGACGGCGATTCGCTTGCCAGAGATATCATCGCCGGCTACGGATATGGCGAGCAATTCGGGCATGGCCTCGGTCATGCGTTCGGGCTTGAAATTCACGAGCCGTTGCGACTGTCCCAACAAAGCAAGGACGTTCTGCAGCCCGGCATGGTCATTACCGTAGAACCGGGCATTTATATTCCTGGTTTCGGCGGCGTTCGGATCGAAGATGACATTGTCGTGACCGAAACGGGCATCGAAGTGCTCACGAAGTCCAATAAAGAACTGATTGTACTGTAACGGGAAAGAAGTGATACATGTGATGAAGTCCGATACGGCGGAAGTTGTCATTATTGGCGGCGGCATCATAGGGATGGCGATCGCTTATTACACGGCAAAGCTTGGGATGGACGTCGTCGTCGTGGAACGGGGCGAAATCGCCGGCGGGACGTCGTCCAAGTGCGACGGCAATATACTGGCGATCGACAAGGATCCCGGCTTCGACAGCCAAATGTCCTTGAAGTCGCAGGAGCTTGTCGCCGAATTGGTGCACGAGCTCGACGAAGAGTTCGAGTATCGGGCTCCGGGCAGCATTCTCGTCTGCGAGAGCGACGAAGAAATGGTTGCCGCAGAGCGTTGGGTTGCCCGCCAGAAGGAAGCGGGACTTCCGTTCCGCATGCTGGACCGCCAAGATTTGCGCGATGAATGGCCGTATATGGCGGGCGATCTGCTTGGCGGATTGGAATGCGCCACCGACTCGACGGTGAATCCGGTATTGCTTACGTATTCGCTTGCGTCGACGGCGCGCCGGCTCGGCGTCCGCATCCTGACGAATACGCCGGTGACCGCTATTTTGCTCGATGAACGGCGCAAAGTGCGGGGAGTAGAAACCGCAAACGGCACGATAAAAACGAATACCGTTATCATTGCGGCAGGTATATGGTCGAAGCTGCTCGGCCAAATGGTCGGCATCGACATCCCGATCGAACCGCGCAAAGGCCATATTCTCGTCGCCTCGCGAACGGCGAATATCGGCAAGCGAAAGGTGATGGAATTCGGTTATTTGATCAGCAAGTTCGGCGGCAAGCGGAAGGTGGATCCGAAGTTCGAGCAATACGGCATTGCGCTCGTATTCGAGCCGACCGCATCGCAAAATTTCCTGATCGGCTCAAGCCGCCAATTTGTCGGCATGGATGCGCGCGTCGACCAGCAGGTGATCCGGCTGATCGCCGAACGGGCAATCCGTTTTTTTCCGGTCATCGAGCAAATCCCAATGCTCCGAACTTATGCAGGATTGCGGCCGTGGACGCCGGATCATTTGCCGATCGTATCACACATTGATGAAGTTCCGGGGTTGTACGTTGCCGCCGGTCATGAAGGCGACGGCATCAGCCTGGCCGCCGTTACGGGTAAAGTCATCAGCGAAATGCTGAGCGGCGCGCCGACATGTATCCCGACCGAGCCTTTGCGATACGACCGGTTCCATAGCGGGCACGTCCATCAGGAGGTAATCATATGAAGGTTTCCAAGATGGTTTCGACGATCGATACGCATACGGGCGGCAATCCGACCCGTACGGTGACGAGCGGCGCGCCAACGTTAATCGGCAGCACGATGACGGAAAAGATGGTTTACATGTCGGACCATCACGACGATTTCCGGCGGGCTTTAATGTTCGAGCCGCGCGGGCATGAGGTGATGTCGGGCTGCATCTTGACCGAGCCTTGCGATCCGACCGCCGACATCGGCGTCGTGTTTATCGAAACCGGCGGTTACTTGCCGATGTGCGGGCACGATACGATCGGCGTATGCACGGCATTGATCGAAGGCGGCATATATCCGGCAAACAAGGATGTGCTGCGGCTCGATACGCCCGCCGGCCTCGTGGAAGCGAAACTGGACATCGATAACGGCAAAGTCAGGCGGGTTACGTTTACGAATATTCCCTCGTTCCTGTACCGGAAAGATGTGACGGTTCAGGTCGGCGGTCTAGGCGAATTAACGTTAGACATCGCTTACGGCGGCAATTTTTACGGGCTGGTCGACGCGAGGCCTCTGAATTTGCCGTTGATGCCGAACCGGGCGTCGGACATTATCCGGCTCGCAATCCAAATTCGCGACGCCGTTAATGCGCAAATCGATGTAGTGCACCCGGATATTCCGGTCATTCACGGCTTGACGCATATCGAATTTTTCAGTGATCCGGTATCTCCGCTGGCGCATTGCCGCAATACGGTCGTCGTGCCGCCGGGCGGCATCGACCGTTCGCCTTGCGGAACCGGAACGTCGGCGAAGGTGGCCGCCCTCTACGCGAAGGGGGAGCTTGCGATGAACGAGGAGTTCGTGCACGAAAGCATCGTGGGGTCGATGTTTCATGCGAAGGTGCTGGAGGAAACCGAGGTAGGCGGCTTGCCGGCCGTTGTTCCGCAAATATCCGGCTCCGCTTGGGTAACCGGATTCCATCAGTTCGTCTTTCGCGAGAAAGACCCGCTGAACGACGGATTTTTCCTGCTGTGACAGCGGCAGCGTTATAACGGTTCAACATTGGATCATGGGGGAGGGATAACGATGGAATTCAACAAATGGTTTGCGGCAATCGATACGCATGCCGGCGGCGAGCCGCTTCGGATCGTCACCGGCGGCTTGCCGCAGCCGGAAGGAGCTACGCTGCAGGCAAAAGCGGACGACTTGAGCCGGAATTTCGATGACGTTCGCCGCGTTCTCATGGCCGAGCCTCGCGGGCACCACGGCATGACCGGCGCAATCGTCACACCGCCGTCAAGCGCAGATGCCCACTTGGGCTTATTGTTCATGAACAATGAGGGGGTTGCCCCCATCAGCGGACACGGCATCATCGCCGCCGTCACGGCCTGGATCGAGACCGGGCAACTGCGTCCGAATGAAGCCGATCCAGCCATTCGCATCGATACGCCAGCCGGGCGCGTGACGGCATACGCCGAACGGGAAGGCTCGGAAGTGAAGTCGGTTTCGTTCGACAACGTGCCGAGCTTCGTGTATGCGCCGGATATCCCGATATCGCTGCATGGCCACGAATTTACAGTGGATGTTGCGTTCAGCGGAGCGTTTTATGCCGTCGTCGACGCGAAGTCGCTGGGCGGCATCAAGCTGACGGAAAGCGCGCTGCCGGATTTGCAAGCATGGGGCGGCGCGATTCGCCGTACCGTCGTGTCGCAGCTTGCTGTCGTTCATCCGGATTTCCCTTCGATCACCGGTATCCATGGCGTCGTTATTTACGACGCGGACGACGTTCATCAGCCCGGCTCCGATTACCGCAACGTCACGGTATTTGCCGGCGAGCAGTTCGACCGGTCGCCGGGCGGGGCGGGAGCATGCGCGCATATGGCGGTGATGATGCGGCGAGGCGAGCTGCGGCTTGGCGAAGAAGTTGTATATGAAGGGATCGCAGGCAGCCAGACGAAAGGCAGGGTTATGGCCGAAAAGAAAAACGGCGGCTACGAAGCGATCGTTCCTCGGTTGACGGGTAACGCATTTATTTTAGGGATGATGAATTTCGTAGTCGACCCGACCGATCCGTTGTCCGATGGATTTGTTTTGCGATAGAAATCAGAACTTACACTAATATTGAGAGGGGAAATTGTTCATGGCACGTTTTGAAGGCGTTTATGTAGCAATCGTTACACCTTTTACCACATCTTACGAGGTAGATTACAAGCGTTTAACGGAGCTTTGCGATTGGCTGATCACGCAAGGCATCAACGGTCTCGTACCAACGGGTTCTCTAGGGGAATACGCGACGATGACGAACGAAGAGCGCGCGAAAGTGGTCGAAACGGTGATCGCGGCATCCGCAGGCCGCGTGCCGGTTGTAGTCGGCTCCGCTGCGCCTTCCACACAGCAAGCGGTAGCTTGGGTTCGTCACGCGAAAGAATCAGGCGCCGCAGGCGTTATGGCGCTGCCGCCGATCAACTACAAGCCGCTTGAGCATGAAGTCATCGCGCATTATGAAGCGCTGAATACGGTCGGACTTCCGATCGTCGCTTACAACAATCCTCACGACTATAAAATCGATTTAACGCCGGACTTGCTTGCCAGGCTGTCGAAATTCGAAAATGTCGTTGCCGTGAAGGAATTTTCCGGCGACATCCGCCGCGTTCATGATATTTTAGCGAAAACGGATCTTGAAGTGATGATCGGCGTTGACGATTTGGCGATGGAAGGACCGCTGTTCGGCGCAACGGGCTGGATTTCCGGCGTACCGAACGCGCTGCCGAGGGAAGGCGTCGAATTGTTCAACCTGGCAAGACAAGGCAAGCTGAAGGAAGCTTCCGAGCTGTACCGTCGTTTGCTGCCGTTGTTCCACTATGATGCCAGCCCGCAGCTAGTGCAATCCATCAAGTACATGATGGAATTGGCCGATTTCCCGGTTGGCCCGACGCGTCCGCCAAGATTGCCGCTGCCCGAAGCCGATTACCAGGGGATCAAAAAAGCTTTTGATTTTGCCGTGGGCCGCAACTAAGGATAAAACGAAACATACGATATCGGCATGATACGGGGAGGTCATGGAAATGATGAACAGTCAAAACTGGATCGGAGGAGAATGGATCACTCCGAATGCCGGCGAAGTTATAATCAAAAACCCTTCGAACGTGCAGGAAGAAGTCGGCGTGCTGCATTTGTCCGATGCTTCCCACGTTTTGCAGGCGGAGCAGGCGGCCCGCAAGGCGTTCGCCTCCTGGTCGCGCCTGACCGGAGCGGCGAGAGCGGAATATTTGTACAAAATGGCCGCGGCCTTGGAAGCGAAATTGGTTGAGGTCGCAACGCTTGCGAGCATGGAGATGGGCAAGCCCATTACGGAAATGCGAGGCGAAGTGATGCGCGGCGTCAACTTGCTGCGTTATTACGCCGCCGAAGGCGTAAGGGCGAACGGCAGCGTTATTCCTTCGAGCGAAATAAATGTGCTGCAATATACGAAAAGAGTGGCATTAGGCGTCGTCGGGATCATTACGCCATGGAATTTCCCCGTGGCCATTCCGATCTGGAAAATCGCCCCGGCGTTAATTTGCGGCAACACCGTCATCTGGAAGCCTGCGGAGTTCGCTTCGCTCACGGCAAGCCGATTGGCCGAAATTTTCGCTTCCGTTGGGTTGCCTGCAGGCGTATTGAACCTTGTCATCGGCAAAGGCAGCAAAATCGGCGACGTCCTGCTGGAGCAAACGCAATTAAACGCCGTCAGCTTTACCGGCTCTACGGCGACCGGAACGCGTGTTGCGGAAATTTGCGCGCGCCGCAACATCAAATACCAAACCGAAATGGGCGGCAAAAACGCGGCAATCGTGCTGAACGACGCCAATCTCGAGAAAACGATACCAATGATCCTCAGCGGCGCGTTCCGCTCCGCCGGTCAAAAATGCACGGCGACGAGCAGAATCATCGTCGAAAGCGGCATTTACGAGCCGTTCGTCGAAGCGCTCCAAAAAGCCGTATCGGCGATCAAGCTTGCGCCGTCGCTCGATCCTTCGGCTTACCTCGGGCCGGTTGCTTCGGCCACCCAGCATCAAACGGTCATGTCCTACGTGAAGATGGCTCGCGAGCAAGCGGCTATTATCGCCGAAGGGCCTTCACTTGCGGAAGCGAACGAAGGGCATTATATCCGTCCGCTCGTCGCGGCGGGCGTTGATGCGGATCATCCGCTCATCCAGGAAGAAATTTTCGGGCCGGTCGCCGCGCTGCTTAAGGCAAGCGATTTTGACGAAACGATCGCATTGTGCAACCGGACCGTGTTTGGTTTGAGCGCTTCCCTTTTTACGCAAAATCTCGTTCATGCACATCGTTTTCTTGACGAGGCGCAAGCGGGCATGGTTCGCGTCAATCAGGAAACGGCAGGCGTTGAATACCAAGCGCCGTTCGGCGGCATGAAGCTGTCCAGCTCGCATACGCGCGAGCAAGGTCAAGCGGCGCTCGACTTTTATACCGAAATCAAAACTTGCGCAGTCAGCTACGCTTAAGAAGGTATTGCTTATGAAACCGACATCGTTGATCGTTTGCCGTTGCGAAGAAGTGACGATTGAACAATTGGAGCAGGCCTATCGGACAGGAAGCTGTACCTCGCGGCAATTAAAAATGAAAACGCGGGCGTCGATGGGCGCCTGTCAAGGTCGTGTATGCAGGCAGCTCGTGGAAGCATGGGTTCATGACAAAAATCCGGGTTCGCCGCGTGATGTGGAATTGTTGTCGTATCGACCGCCAATCCGGCCGGTTACGTTCGGCCAGCTAGCAAAGGGTGAGGCGTAAATGGAACGGATACTGGATCACCCCATATTAGGCAAAAAACCGCGGCGCGAGCCCGCTTCCTTCACGTTTAACGGGAAGCGGCTGACCGGCTGGAGCGGAGAGCCGCTTGCCGCGGCCCTGCTCGCGGCAGGCGTCCGGACGCTGCGCAAGCATGAGGAATCGGGAACGCCGCGCGGGCTCTATTGCGCCATCGGCCACTGCATGGAATGCCGCGTGAGCGTGCAAGGCCGCGGCATCGTCCGCGCTTGCCTGACGCCGCTCGAAGACGGCATGATCGTATTCGAAGGGCAGCAGCTGGCTAATGAAATCACTGGGAGGAAACTGCCATGAACGAGCCGAAACCGAAACGTCAGCAATCGGACCTCATCGTTGTGGGAGCCGGGCCGGCAGGGTTATCCGCTGCGGTGGTTGCGGCCGAATCCGGCTTGAAGGTGACCGTCATCGACGAGTTTCCGGAACCGGGCGGCCGCATGCTGGGGCAGTTCCACGAGGAGCGCGGGCATTGGTGGGTCGGCAAACGGATTGCCGATGAGTTGATCGGGAAAAACCGGGCGCATGGCGTAACGATCCGCTGCGGCGTTTCGGTGTACGGCATGCTGAAGGAGGGCGGCCTGTGGGAGGTGTCGACCTCGTCCGGCGCGATGACGGCGCCACGCGTGCTGCTTGCGACAGGAGCCGTGGAAATCCCGATGCCGACGAACGGCTGGACGCTTCCCGGCGTCATGTCGATCGGCGCCGCGCAAGTGATGACGAACGTCCATTATGTTAAGCCGGGCAAGCGCGGGCTCATTATCGGCGTGAACGTGCTTGCGATGGCGATCGCCCGCGAGCTGTCGGTCAGCGGCGTTCAGCTCGCCGGCATCGTGCTTCCGCCAGGCGGGCCACTTGCCGGCAAAGCGGCTCTGCCGAAGGACAATTTGCAGCTGCTGATGGGCTTGTCGCATCTGGCTCCGTCGCCAATCCTTCGACTTGGCGGCAAGATAGCGAATGCGCTCGGCATGGCGGGCATCGTGTCCGGCTTGTTTCCGCGCCGCGGCATTAAATTGTGGGATATTCCGCTAAAGCTGCGCACGACGGCGGTATCGATCAACGGCACCGACCGCGTCGAATCCGTCACGCTGGTTGACATGAACGGCCAAGGCGAAATCATTGCGGGCAGCGAGCGGGAGGAAGCCGTCGACTTCGTCGCCTTGGCGGGCGGCTTGTATCCTTTGGCCGAGCTGGCGTCGGTTGCCGGCTGCCCGTTCATTTACACGCCTGAGCTTGGCGGGCATTTGCCGCTGCACAGCGAGCGGATGCAAACGCCGGTCGAGGGTCTGTACGTGGCTGGCAACATCACCGGCGTGGAAAGCGCTCTCGTGGCGATGGCGCAAGGCCGGCTGGCTGCTATTTCGATTTGCTGCGACGCCGGCGTGCTTGGCAGCGAATGCGAGCGCAAAGTGGCCGATGCGATCGACGAGGTGCATAGCGTGCGCGCTTCGGCCTTAATTCAATTTCATCCGGGCATTCCGGAGGCGAGGCGCGGCATTTACCGGATATGGCAGGAAACCTTTGGAACTGGAGTGTGACGATGAAATGGCAGTTCAAGCGGGAAGCAGCACCAACATCATCCTGCGCCTGGAAACCGATAAACAAAAAATATCGTTCGGCCAAATCGTCACGGCGATCGGCGACGCCGGCGGCGACATCGTTGCTGTCGACGTAAGCCGCGCCGGCAAACAAAAGACGATTCACGATATTACGGTGACGATCGATCCGGCGTTTTCCGCGCGGATCGTTACGCGTCTCGGCGAGCTGGACGGCGTGAAGGTCATTAATGTTTCGGATCAGACGCTGCTGCTGCATCTTGGCGGCAAAATCGAAGTATCCTCCAAACTTCGGATCAAAAACCGCGATGATCTGTCGCGAGTTTATACGCCCGGCGTCGCTAGGGTCAGCATGGCGATTCATGACGACCCGTCCCGCGCTTATTCGCTCACGATCAAAAGAAATACGGTTGCCGTCGTTTCCGACGGCACTGCCGTTCTTGGGCTCGGAAATATCGGGCCGCTTGCGGCGATGCCGGTGATGGAAGGCAAGGCGATGCTATTCAAGCAGTTGGCTGACGTCGATGCGTTTCCGATTTGTCTGGACACGCAGGATACGGAAGAAATCATCGAAACGATCAAGAGGATTGCACCCGCTTTCGGCGGCATCAATCTCGAGGACATCTCCTCGCCGCGCTGCTTCGAAATCGAGCGAAGATTGATCGAGGAGCTTGATATTCCCGTTTTTCACGACGACCAGCATGGAACGGCCGTTGTTCTGTTGGCTGGCCTGTACAATGCGGTCAAGCTTGTCGGCAAACGGCTCGAAGACTGCAAAGTGGTATTATGCGGCGTCGGGGCCGCAGGCATCGCCTGCACGAAAATACTGCTGTCGGCGGGCGTCTGCGACATTGTCGGCGTCGACCGTTGCGGCGCGCTGATGCGTGGGGAATCGTACGAGAACGAAGCGTGGACGTGGTACGCGGAGCATACGAATCCGTACATGGCAACAGGATCGTTATCCGACGTCATCCATGGCGCCGACATTTTTATCGGTGTTTCCGGCCCGGGAATTTTGAAGGTAAGCGACGTGAAGAAGATGGCTGCCGACCCGATCGTTTTTGCGATGGCGAACCCGACTCCGGAAATCGCTCCGGAAGAAGTGGAGGGCATCGTGCGCGTCATGGCGACCGGCCGTTCGGACTATCCGAACCAGATTAATAATGTATTATGTTTCCCCGGCTTGTTCCGGGGCGTGCTCGACTGCCGCGCTTCGCGCGTGACCGAATCGATGAAGCTGGCGGCGGCCAAAGCGATCGCATCGGTCGTGACTGACGAAGAGTTGAACGAGCAGTACATTATTCCAAGCATCTTTAATCAGCAGGTGGTCGAAAAGGTGCGGACGGCCGTCATCGAAGCCGCATACGAGTCGAAGGTGGCGCGCCGCCGGGACATTCGCAACGAGGAATTAACGAGCGCGAATGCGTAGTTGATGAAGCCGGAGGGAAAAGGACATGATCAAAACGGAAAAGCTGACGGGCGTATCATACAAGGCAGTTCAAATAAACGATCCTTTCTGGACCCCGTATATGCATTTGGTGCGGGACGAAGTGATTCCCTATCAATGGAATGCGCTGAATGACCGGATCGAGGACGCGGCGCCGAGCCATGCGATCGAAAATTTTCGTATCGCCGCCGGCGAAGCGGAAGGAGACTTCTACGGATATATTTTTCAAGACAGCGATGTAGCCAAGTGGCTCGAAGCCGTCGCATACAGCTTGGCATCGTCTCCTGATCCGGAACTCGAGCAGTTGGCCGACGAAACGATCGAATTGCTGGGCCGAGCGCAGCAGGCAGACGGTTACTTGAATACGCATTTTACGATCAAATATCCAGAGCGGCGCTGGACGAACGAACGCGACAATCACGAAACGTATTGCGCCGGCCATTTGATCGAAGCGGCTGTAGCCTATTACGAGACGACAGGCAAAGTGAAGCTGCTCGACATTGCGTGCAAGCTTGCGGATCATATTGACACCGTATACGGCAAAGAAGAGGGCAAACTGCGCGGGTATCCCGGCCATCAGGAAATCGAGCTGGCGCTCATGCGGCTGTATAAAGCGACAGGCATCGAACGCTACTTGAGGCTGAGCCAATTTTTTATCGACGAGCGAGGAACGGAACCGCATTATTTCAAGCTGGAAGCGGAAAAACGGGCCGAGCTGTTCGGAAGGGAATCGCTGCTCAGAGAAGGCTACTACAACTTATACAAATATAACTACGAATACAATCAATCACATTTGCCCGTCCGGGAGCAGCTTCATGCTGTAGGTCATGCCGTTCGTGCGGTGTACATGTATGCCGGCATGGCGGACGTGGCGGCGGCGACGCAGGATCCAACGCTGATCGAAGCCTGCAAGCGGCTGTGGGACAACGTTACCGGGCGGCAAATGTATATTACCGGAGGCATCGGTTCCAACCACGACGGCGAAGCGTTTTCGTTCGATTACGATTTGCCGAACGATACGGCCTATACGGAAACTTGCGCGGCGATCGGGCTCGTATTTTGGGCGCACCGGATGCTGCATCTGGATCCGAACGGCAAATATGCCGACGTGATCGAACGCGCATTGTATAACGGCACGATCAGCGGGATGGCGCTCGACGGCAAAAGCTTCTTTTATGTCAATCCGCTCGAAGTATGGCCGGATGCATGCAAACGTCCGGATAAAATGCATGTGGAGCCTGTCCGGCAAAAATGGTTCGGCTGCGCCTGCTGCCCTCCGAATATCGCTCGGCTTATCGCGTCGCTTGGCCAATATATTTATTCGCAAAGCGAGCAAGCGGCGTATGTTCATCAATATATCGGCAGCGAGACGAAGCTTGAAATTGCCGGGCGTTCCGTTCGGTTGTCGCAACAAACGAATTTCCCGTGGGATGAAACGATCGAGCTTTCCGTTTCACCGGAGAACCCAGGCGAGTTTACGTTGGCCGTCCGGATACCGGGTTGGTGTGAAGGCGCATCCGTTCATGTCAACGGGCAACCGATCTCGGTAGAAGACGCCCTGCATAATGGCTACGTCATGATCAAGCGCGTATGGAAAGCCGGGGATGTACTGCGGATCGTCCTGCCGATGCCTGTCGAGCGCATCCATGCCAACCCGAATGTTCGCGTGAATGCAGGCAAAGTGGCGCTGCAGCGCGGCCCGGTTGTATATTGTTTGGAACAGGCCGACAACGGTGCGATACTGCCGGATATTTCGCTGCCGGAGTACGCCGAGCTCGAAGCCCGATTTGAACCGGGCTTTCTTGGCGGCGTCACCGTCATTACGGGAGAAGCATCGCGAGGCGATGACTTCATTCCGGACGAATCCTTATATTCGAAAAAGAAACGAAACAAAAGACCCGTAACGATGAAAGCCATTCCGTATTATGCTTGGGCAAACCGTGGAGCGGGAGAAATGCTGGTCTGGATTCGGGAGAACTAGGGGCAGCCGAACGGTTGCATGAGGAGGACAAATGAAATCGTATACCAATGTGAAACCCAAAATCGATTGCGTTGCAAATTCTTTTGAATTGAGCGACGTGACGCTGCTCGACGGTCCTTTCAAGCATGCAATGGAACTGAATAAAACGTATTTGCTTGAACTTGAACCTGATCGTCTGCTCGCCAGATTCAGAGAGTACGCCGGATTGCAGCCGAAAGCGCCTCAATACGACGGCTGGGAAGCGATGAGCCTATCAGGCCACACCCTCGGACACTATTTGTCCGCCATTACGATGCTCTATGTATCATTAGGCGAAGCCGTGTTCAAGGAACGCGCCGATTATATCGTGGATGAGCTGGAGGAATGCCAACATGCACACGGCGACGGCTATGTGTCGGGTATCCCGCGCGGCAAGGAGATTTTCCTCGAAGTGGCCTCCGGCGATATTCGCTCTAAAGGGTTCGACTTGAACGGCGGCTGGGCGCCATTATATACGCTGCATAAACTGTTTGCCGGTTTGCGCGACGCTTATCGTTTGGCCGGAAACGAGAAAGCGCTTCGCATCTCCTTGAAGCTCGCCGATTGGCTGGAAGGCATATTCTCCAACTTGACAGCCGAACAGATGGAGGACATGATGATTTGCGAATACGGCGGCATGAATGAAGTCATGGCCGATTTGTATGCCGATACGGGCGAAGAGAAATATATGAAGCTCGCGGATCGGTTCTGGCACAAGGTTGTGCTGGATCCGCTGGCCGCGCATAAGGATTGCTTGCCTGGGAAACACGCTAATACGCAAATTCCGAAATTAATCGGGCTGGCCAAGCAATACGAACTGACGAACGACGGCAAGTACAAGTCGACGTCCGAATATTTTTGGGATCGCGTCGTACACCATCATTCGTATGTGATCGGCGGGCACAGCTTCAACGAATATTTCGGCGAGCCGGACGAGTTATCCGACCGAATCGGGCGCACGACAACCGAAACATGCAATACTTACAACATGCTGAAGCTGACGCGGCATCTGTTTCAGTGGAACGGCAATGCAAGAGAAGCCGATTATTACGAGCGGGCGTTGTTCAACCACATCTTATCGTCGCAAAATCCGGATAACGGGGACATGTGCTACTGCTTGTCGTTGGACATGGGCGGATATAAAGACTATAACAAGCGATTCGAGGATTTTACATGCTGCATCGGAACGGGGATGGAAAACCATGCGAGCTACGGCAACAGCATCTATTTCCATAACGCCGGGAGGTTGTATGTGAACCAATACATCCCGTCCGTGCTTCGTTGGGAAGCCAAAGGGATCGAACTTCGGCAGGAAACACTTTATCCGGAGGAGGATCGCATCGTATTGGGTTTATCCTGCAAACAAGCTACATCCTTTACTCTGAACATTCGATATCCGTATTGGGCGGAACAAGGCATCGAAGTTAAAGTGAACGGTCAGCGGCAGTCGTTTGCAAATGCCTTTCCGGGAAGCTTTATCGAAATCGCCCGCATCTGGAACGACGGCGATATCGTCGAAATCAAAATTCCGATGACGCTTCGTTTGGAGCGGATGCCGGACAACTCGAATCGGGCTGCCGTTATGTATGGCCCGTTGGTGCTTGCAGGCGAATTGGGGCCGATGGATGATCCGGAAGCGGCGAACCATCTCTACACGCCGGTTTTGATCACCAATGACATGCCTTTGAACGAATGGCTTGAGCCCGTTTCCGGCAAATCTGCGACTTTCCGTACGAAACATGCCGGATATCCGCGCAACGTTGAACTTTACCCCTTCTACCGAATGCATAACAAAATGTATACGGTGTACTGGGATCTGTTCACGGCCGAGTCATGGGAGAAGGCGGAAAAAGAGTACGTGATCGCAAGGGAAAACATGCGGATATTGGAGCAGTGCACAGTCGACTTTGCCCAGCCGGGCGAAATGCAGCCGGAGCGAGACCATCAGTTCCAAGGCGAAATTACGGGCGTAGGCACGCTCCATAATCGAGCGTACCGATACGCCGGCACGGATGGCTGGTTCTCCTTTGACTTGAAAGTGAACCCGGAAACCGAGACGATGCTCGTCGTTACTTATACGTCGGCCAAAGAAATGCCGGGGTGCGAGTTCGATGTTCTCTTGAATGGGTCGGTATTAACCGAGGCGGCTGAGGGCATGAAGGAAACGAATAAGTTTTACAATGTAAATTATAGTATCCCGAAGGCAAGCATTGGCGGGGAAGACAAGGTTTCCATTACGTTCCGGGCCCACGCGGGCCGCAGAATACGAAGAGTGTTCGGTTTGCGTATCGTAAGCAAGGAATTGTACGAACAGCTGGGTATACGATCATAACGAAATGATATTTGTTACTCCGAAAAGGAGGTCCAAATGAAGTTTCAGAATTTTGCCTATCAAAGACCTGATATTCAAGCTTTGGAGAAAGCGTTCGATGAACGTATACATCGGTTTGAGGCGGCGGAGAGCATTGAAGCTCAGGATCGAATCATGAGCGAGATTCATGCGCTTCGCAGCGAATACGAATCGACGTGTGAAATTGCGCAAATCCGTTATACGATCAATACGAACGATCCTTTCTATAAGGGAGAACAGGATTTCAACGACGAATCGCGACCGATCTACCAGGGTATCATCTCCCGCTATTATAAGGCATTGGTTGAATCTAGGTTCAGAAACGAGCTGGAGCGGAAATGGGGCAAGCAGCTGTTTCGCATAGCGGAAATTTCGCTCAAAACCTTTTCGCCGGACATCGTCGAAGACCTGCAGCTGGAAAATAAGCTGTGCAGCGAATTTACGCAGCTGCTTGCTTCGGCCAGCATCCTATTCGACGGGGAAAAGAGGAATTTGCCGCAGCTGACCCCGTTCGTTCTCTCCACAAACCGCGATACGCGAAGGAGGGCGCTTGAAGCAAGAACTTCCTTCTTTGCGGAGCATGAAGCCGAACTGGATGACATTTTCGACAGGCTGGTCAAGGTGAGAACGACGATTGCCCGCAAGCTCGGCTACCGCAATTTTGTCGAGCTCGGATATGCCCGAATGAACCGGACGGACTACAATGCCGCCGATGTTGCGAACTTTCGCGATCAGGTTCGCCGGCATATCGTCCCCGTCGCCATGAAATTGAAAGAACGCCAGCGGAAACGGATCGGGGTAGACTCGCTCCGTTATTACGACGACGCGTTCAGCTTCAAAACGGGCAATGCGAAGCCAAAAGGCGGTCCTGACTCGATTGTGGAACAAGCCAAAAAAATGTATGCCGAGCTTTCGCCGGAGACCGGCGCGTTTTTCGTGATGATGACCGACAGCGGACTCATGGATCTACTCAGCAAACAAGGCAAAGCCGGCGGCGGATATTGCGCGATCATCAGCAAATATAAAGCGCCGTTTATTTTCGCCAACTTCAACGGGACGTCGGGCGATATCGACGTGCTTACACATGAGGCGGGACACGCTTTTCAAGCTTATAGCAGCCTGCATTACCAAGTGCCGGAATATTGCTTTCCGACGGCTGAAGCTTGCGAAATCCATTCGATGAGCATGGAATTTTTCGCTTGGCCTTGGATGCACCTGTTTTTCCATGAGGATGCTGATAAGTACAAATTCAATCATATGAGCGAGGCGCTGCTTTTCATTCCAAACGGAGTTGCTTACGACGAGTTTCAGCATTATGTGTATGAAAATCCTGATGCGTCGCCAGCGGAAAGAAAAAGTGCCTGGAGGGAAATCGAGAGAACGTATGTGCCGTATCGCAATTACGAAGGCAACGACTTCCTGGAACGAGGCTGCACCTGGCTGTCTAACGGCCACGTGTTCACGATTCCGTTCTATTACGTCGATTACACCTTGGCGCGCATTTGCTCCTATCAGCTATGGAAAAGATCGAACGAAAACAAGGAAGCGGCGTGGAACGATTACATCGCCTTATGCAATGCGGGCGGCAGCCATTCGTTTCTAGAGCTGCTCGAACTCGGCAACCTGATCTCGCCGTTTGCCGACGGCTGCGTCCAGTCCGTCATCGGCGACATCGAACGCTGGCTCGATCAGGTTGACGATGGGCAGTTGTAATAATTGAAATCGGAAAGGAAAAACGAAACCGATGAACGAACGCATACGCAACCTTAATGACTATATGGATCAACTCCAATTGGATGCCATCATCATAACGCTGCCAAAGCATGTTTATTATTTGACCGGATTTTCGTCGGAGCCTCATGAACGGTTTCTCGGTCTGATTTTGCCTGAAGGTGACGAGCCCTTTTTGCTTGTGCCGGGGCTAGATCTGGAAGCAGCGAAGGAAGCATGTCCGATGATGCGCATTTATTCCCATAGTGATACAGAGAATGCTTATGATGTGCTGAAACGATGCTTGGGCCGTGCCGTTCATCGTTTAGGCGTCGAAAAAAGCCACCTGACGGTAAATCGATACGAAGCGTTATCGGATGCGCTCGGCGCGAAGCAATATGTTGACGTGGAAGCGCCTCTGCGCGAAATGCGCGCGATCAAATCGTCGGACGAAATCGCCAGGCTCAAGAACGCCGCTAGTCTCGTTGAGCAGGTGCTCCTTAACGGCTTGAAGCATGTTACCCCCGGCGTTCAGGAGATGGATATCGCTGCTGAATTGGAATACGCGATGAAAAAGGCGGGCGTCGGTCCGGCGTTTGCGACAACGGTTCTGTCCGGCGAAAAATCGGCGCTACCGCACGGGGCTACGGGCAACCGGATCATTAGGCCCGGCGATTTGCTGCTATTCGACATGGGCGTCGCGGCTGACGGCTACCTTTCCGATATTACGCGGACTTTTGCCGTTGGGGATGTTAACGCGAAGCAGAAAGAAATATACGAAACGGTGCTTGTAGCCAACGAGCAGGCGATTGCGTCCGTCCGGCCCGGGGCGGTGCTGGCCGATGTCGACCGCGCCGCGCGTCAGCACATCGAGCAACGAGGCTATGGTGAATACTTTACTCATCGCGTAGGTCATGGTCTCGGCATCGAGGTGCATGAATACCCTTCGGTTCACGGCGATAATCAGGACGTGCTGCGCGCCGGCATGGTTATTACGATTGAACCGGGCATCTATTTGCCGGGCATCGGCGGCGTCCGAATCGAAGACGATGTGCTTGTCACCCCAACCGGCGTCGAGCTACTGACAATGTTCCCGAAGCATTTAACGGTCATCGGTTGAGTGGGCGCCTCTTCATTTGACGGTTCGGCCGAATCGCATTACAATAAACGAAGTTGAATCGCCATGATGAAGAAAAGGATCGGGAATGATGGACTTAGGTACGAAAATTCGCAAAATCAGAAAAGAACAGCATCGCAATCTGGATGAAATCGCCGGCATTTGCGGCTTTACGAAGAGCTTGTTATCCAAAATCGAAAACGGGAAGACGGTCCCGCCAATCGGTACGCTGATCAAAATCGCCGATGCGCTGGGTACGAAAATTTCGGTGCTGCTGGACGATCACGAAGAGGGCGGCACGGTACTGACGACCAAGGAAAACGCCGACCGCAAGCGAGTCAAAACACAAAAGGGCTATTCGTTCTCTGCTTTGGCCGTAGAGCGTCAAGACAAGCTGATGCAGCCGTTTTATTTTGTCGCCAAAAAAGGCGAAACGCCTAAACGTACCGTGTCGCATATCGGCGAAGAATTTATTTATGTGCTGGAAGGCAGCATGAAATACAAGGTAGGCGCTGTGGAGTACACGTTAAATCCCGGAGATAGTCTTTATTTCGATTCGGTGGAGGATCATCTGTTTACGCCGATCTCGGACGAGGTCCGCTACTTATCCGTATTTTGTTCGGCCAAAGGATAGTATACAAAAAAAGTCCTCTGATGTTCATGATCAGGGGACTTTGCTTCATTAGGAGATTTGTTCGGTCGATTCGGTTGTATCCAAGCTCGCATTTGGTTTGATTGTCAAATGCTCTTCGCGAAGCTGAAAACTATTTTTCTTCGGCCAATATACAATTTCGGTGCCCAGCAACATTTCCAAATCGGTAAGATGGATATAAGTCCGGTGCTGCTTGATCATGGGTTTGTACTTCAGCTTGACGGTTTTTCCGTCGACGACGGCATCGATGCTGCCGGGATGAATGCTGATTTTGGATTTTCCGTATTGGATCGACACTTCGCCGCCTGGCTGAGCAGCAATGGAGCCGCCGAGTTGATCGACGGCATCCTTGAGTACTACGCTGTCAAATAAGGGTTTGACCGTAGATACGGATTTTACGATTTGTTGCCAAAGCTTATTCGGAGAGATGGTCGGGTTGCCACCGTTAATCCGCGGAATTTGCATCGTATCGACTCCGCGCGTCGCCATGCCCCCTTCGGTTGTGAAGGCCATCGTATAGCCTTCCGCCTTCAGTACTTCAATGGCGGTTTTGCTGCGCAAGCCATATGGATAAGCAAGCGCGTCGATCGTTTTGTCGGAGCTTGCCTGGAGCGATTCGGTGCACGCCTTGATATCGGCTTCGATCCGCTTTTTGTATTGCTCCTCGGTTTCCTTCTTGCCCTTGATTTCGATCGGGCCGGACAGGGCGCTGGTGCGCGCTCCCGGTTGCTTGTAATGAAGCATATTCGTATGACACTGCATATCGATGAAATTCGTTTCGGTCGTCATTTCGCGAATTTGCTTGCTCGTCAAATGGCCGAGAACGCTGTTCCGGTTATGATCGGTATATGCCGTTATAACGAAATTGACCGCCGGTACCGATCGTTTCTTCAATTCGGGATATGCGTATTGATAGAAGCTTTCGTACCCGTCGTCGAACGTGACGAGCACCGCTTTCGGAGGCACCGAAGCGCCGCCGAGGAAATCCCGGAATTCTTTGAGCGTAATAAAGTGAAAGCCCTTCTTTTGCAAATAATCGATTTGCTCCGTGAACAGCTTCGGCGGGATGATGGCAGAGCCTTTTTGCGTAGGATGAATATGATGGTACATCAATACGGCGACCTGATCCTCATAATAATCGGTTCGGGCGCTTTTGGCGTTCGAGCTTAAAAGCAGCGGCAACAGCAGAATCACCGCGAAAACGGCTGCCCAGGATCGTACTTTTCTCATAAAAACGTTCTCCTCAATTTGGGTAATATAAGTTAGTCCATGCTTTGAATAATGAGCAGCAGGCCGCTGCGAATCGTAATTTCGCCGACCGGGTCGACGAGCACGTTGCTAATCCCAAGCGATTGACCTATCGATAACGTAGCATCGCGAAGCGGATATTGAAAGCCGCTTAACGTGATGCCGGTTACCTCGGACGTCAAGGGGAGCAGCGAAACTTGATGGAACCGGCTTTGCTTCACCTTGGCGCTGCGGTCGATTAACGTGATTTCGTTGTTCTCGTCCAGAATGCTTGCCTCAATATTCAACTTCAAACACCGGAGCAGCAAATGAACATTGGCTAGCGAATGGTCGAACCGGGTGCCAAGGGCTCCGATCAACACGATTTGCCGCGGATTTTGCTTCACTGCCAGTTCAAAAGCCATTTCGGTGTCGGTGAGATCTTTCAGAATCGGATCGCACCCTATTGTATGACGACTGAGTCGTTCAATTAGTTGCATTTCCTGCTCGGAAACGGAATCAAAATCTCCGACTGCGATATCCGGCGTATAGCCATGGGTTGTCAAAAATAACGCGCCGCGGTCTGCGCCGATTAAATAATCGTCCGGCCGTATTGTTTCGAGTGCCCAGCCGCCCAATCGGCCGCCGGTAAAAATAAGGATGCGTTTGTTCATCGTTTTTCGTAACTCCAGCTTGTTGAATTTATCGGTATAAGTATATATCCAATTGTTGTATCTTGCCAGAAAACATTTATTGAAATCCAAGAAAAGCTTTAGTTTTTCCCCTCGCTTACTCTTATATTACTTCGTAAACGGCATGCCGATAAAGACGGTAGTAGACTTTTACCAGTTAATATAAATATGGATTGAAAAATTCAATAAAACGCGTACAATGAGTAACGGCATCATGTTTCGGCGTATTAGAAAAAAGAGGGGTGCACGGGTTGGATATCGACGTATTTTATATTTTTAGCATTATCGGAACGATTGCTTTTGCTGCTAGCGGAGCGGTTGTCGCCATGGAAGAGAAATACGACATCCTGGGCGTGTTCGTCCTAGGACTCGTGACGGCGTTCGGCGGCGGAGTCGTCCGGAACTTGCTGATCGGCGCGCCGGTATCGTCGTTATGGTCACAGGGCCCGCTGCTCAAAACGGCGGTCATCTCCATGCTCGTCGTCTTCGTGCTGCCGAAAATCTGGATTCACCGCTGGCGACGGAGCGAGGTGTATTTCGATGCGATCGGGCTTTCCGCTTTTGCCATTCAAGGAGCATTGTCAGCATCGCAGATGGGACATTCGACCAGCGCGATTATCGTTGCGGCCGTATTAACCGGAAGCGGCGGCGGCATTATCCGCGACGTGCTCGCCAGCAGAAAGCCGCTTGTGCTCCGGGATGAGATTTATGCCGGGTGGGCGATTCTTGCCGGGCTGATCATTGGACTCGGCTGGGCGAAAACGCCGGTTGAACTCATTGTTTTATTTTCCGTTGTCGTTGTGTTTCGTATGCTTTCCGTATACTATAAGTGGAAGCTTCCGCGCAGATCGATTTATCCGGCGGATGCCAAACCTTTGAGAAAATCACGATCTGAATCCGAAGCACATCACATATAGGGGGAGCTTGATATGATATCCGTTTTGTTCGTTTGTCTTGGCAATATTTGCCGATCGCCGATGGCGGAGGCATTGTTTCGCAGGCTGATCAAGGAAGAACATCTGGAAGACCGGATCCGGGTCGATTCCGCGGGAACGGGAGATTGGCATATCGGCCATCCGCCGCATGAAGGAACGAGAAAAATATTGGACCGTCACGGCATCGATTATTCCGGCATGAAGGCGCGGCAGGTCAAACGGGAAGATTTTGCCGGCTTCCGCTATATCGTTTGCATGGACAGCAAAAACTTGCGCGATGTGAATGCATTCGCCGAAAGCGCCAATCATTCTTGCATCATGAAGTTTATGGATTTATTGCCGGAGGAACAGAACGCCGATGTTCCCGACCCCTATTATACCGGCAACTTCGAAGAAGTGTACCGGATTGTGGAGGCAGGCTGCCGAAGACTGTTGGACCTGATACGGGAACGCGAAAACCTATCTTGAAAGGGGGCATAACCGATGAATCAATCGATGCTCAAGCTGAAGCTAGTTTCACAGGAGCTGCTGCAAGAGCGGCTGGAGACGGTCAAGACGGTTTTGCAATCCGAAACGGAAATGTACGAGGTGGCCAAAGACGGCGAAACCGGCGAGCACTATTTGCATTATGCCTATTTGCATATTCATGTCGCGGGAGACGGCAGCAAGGAATTTTTCCATCAGCTGATGCCTTTGGAAACCGACGACGTGCTTGCGATCGTACTCGGGGAACAGCCGTTTACGTATCCCGATCACTGGAGCAAGCCTTTCTTGCGTAACGGACCGGACGGAAACTATGTCTGGTTTGATCCGGGCTATGGAGATCATGCGGACGATGACGAGCGGGACGGCGAGAAATTAAAGGAAAAGCTGCAAGCGTTCAAGCATGAAGGTTCCTACGATGCCGAGACGATTCAGAAGCTGTTTAAGGATTTGGACGATTTGTGGAAAGATCGATAAAGTCGATAAAGCTGATAAAGCTGACGTGAAAAAAGCGATGCTGCGGAAAAATTGCCGCGGACATCGCTCTTTTATTTTGGTTCGGATTGCCCGATTGGAATACGTGTTGGGGATCAGCCCAGGAAATAAGTAATCGCTTCGGGCAGCTCGTTTTGCCAAAAGCCCCATAAGTGTTTACCGGGTTTTTCTAAGTATCGCACCGACGCGCGTTTGCTGACGAACAGCTCATAAGCTTCGCGATTGAATCGCAGAAAATCGAAGGTGCCCCGGTCGGTCATCACTTCCGACTCGTTCAGCCCGATCAGCATGTACAGCTTCAGCCACGACAAATCGAAGGCTTGGGCGATTCGTGCTTGGGTAAGCGGGTAAAAAGCGCCCGACAACGAGATGACGCGTTGGAACAAGTGCGGATATTCAAGAGCGATATGGACCGAAACGCTGCCGCCGAGCGAATCTCCGGCCAATATGCGCTCGTCCGCGCTGCGGCGGATCGGATATTTCGCTTCGATATGAGGAATCAGTTCCTCGGCGAAAAAATAACGGTAAGCCTCGAACCGTTCCCCTTCCGGCGCATATTCGGAAGTGCGGATTTTTTTGTCGACATCGACGCCGACAACGATGAACGGCTCGATCCCTTCATCGAGAATCAACCGGTTCGCATGGGTGGCGATTCGCCCGAAATTGAAAAAGTCCTCGCCGTCCTGGCAGTAAATGGCCGGGTACGTGAGCAGCTCGTTATACCCTGGAGGAAGGTATATTTTCACATCGCGCGGATTTCTTTGGTTTATCATGAGAGAGCCAACCTGCTCTTTGATGATCGTTCTTTTGTAATAACGGGAATCGTCCATGGACGCGGCCTTCTTTCGTTGATTGATTTATGAAGAAATTGTGTACAATAATGAGGATTTGTTTGCATTCCGTAAAGGAATTACACCTGTTGTATTAATCTGTACCACCTATTTAGTCTATCTGTTATATATACAAAAAACAAAAGAAATCTTTATTTTTCAATATATCTTTTGACCAAAACGATTAAACAGGGTTATAATAATTCTATAACAGAAATATGAAGGTTTTTCAAATTCAACTTTGAGGTGAAGGAAATGAGCAAGTTGCCTTACGAAGTGCAGACGGAAAAAGTTCAACCGTTAACTGTGCTTTCTCCGGACGGAGAAGTTATTAACGAAGCGTATATGCCGAATTTGAGCGACGACCAATTTAAAGAATTGATGCGCCGCATGGTATTTACCCGAACTTGGGACGAGCGTGCCGTTAACCTCGGACGTCAAGGACGCCTTGGCTTCTATGCGCCGGTTTCCGGCCAGGAAGCATCCATGGTCGGCAGCGAATTCGCGCTCGACAAGGAAGACTGGGTTTGCCCGGGCTACCGCGACATGCCGCAAATCGTATGGCATGGATTGCCGTTATACCAAGCTTTCTTATATTCCCGCGGCGATCAAGGCGGCGGACAAATTCCGGAAGGCGTTAACGTACTGATGCCGCAAATCATTATCGGCGCGCAAATTTTGCATGCAACCGGCATAGCGATGGGCCTGAAAAAACGCGGCAAGAAAAATGTCGTCATCACCTATACCGGAGACGGCGGATCGTCCGAAGGCGATTTCTACGAAGGCATGAACTTCGCAGGCGTATTCAAGCTGCCTGTTATCTATGTTGTGCAAAACAACGGGTATGCGATCACGACGCCATACTCGAAACAAACGGCAGCCCTCTCGGTTGCGCACAAAGCAGTTGCTGCGGGTATCCGCGGCGTGCAAGTCGATGGCATGGACGTTCTTGCCGTTTACAAAGCGGTATCCGAAGCTGCGGAACGCGGCCGTAACGGCGAAGGCGCTACGCTGATCGAAATGCTGACGTACCGTTTCCGCCCGCATTCGATGGCGGACGATACGACGAAATACCGTACGAAAGAAGAAGAAGGCGAATGGGCGCCAAAAGATCCGCTCGTGCGCTTCGGCAAGTTTTTGGAGAAAAAGGGACTGTGGTCCGAAGAAGATACGAACCGCGTGAAAGAAGAGGCAAAAGCCGCTGTTGCGGAACATATCAAAAAAGCGGAAGCAGCGCCTAAAATGACGATTGCGGGCTTGATCGACTCGATGTTCGAGCAAACGCCGCAGCATCTGGAAGAGCAAAAAGCCGATTTCGCTTAAGGCGAACGGGTTATATATAGCAGCACGAAGTAAGTACGACACGGCAGAACGGAAACATGAGCATTGAAGGAATTGAAGGAGGAACTTAAGCGATGGCTCAGATGAATATGAAAGAAGCGATTAGAGACGCGATGCGCGTTGAACTGAAACGCGATCCGAACGTGCTTTGTTTCGGAGAAGACGTCGGCAAGGTCGGCGGCGTATTCCGCGCAACGGAAGGATTGCAAGGCGAATTCGGCGAAGACCGCGTGTTCGATACGCCGCTGGCGGAATCGGCGATCGGCGGCTTGGCGGTTGGACTCGGAATTCAAGGCTTCCGCCCGGTAGCCGAAATCCAGTTTGTCGGATTTATCTACGAAGCGATGGACCAAATGTTCATCCAAGCGGCACGGATGCGTTACCGTTCGGGCGGCCGCTACAATGCGCCGATCGTATTCCGCACGCCGTTCGGCGGCGGAGTTAAAGCAGCCGAGCTGCACACGGACTCGCTGGAAGGCTTGGCATTGCAAACACCGGGGATCAAAGTCGTCATCCCTTCGAACCCGTACGATGCCAAAGGCTTGTTGATCTCGGCGATCCGCGACAACGACCCGGTATTCTTCATGGAGCATTTGAACTTATACCACGCGTTCCGCGCCGAAGTACCCGAAGGCGAATATACGGTGCCGATCGGCAAAGCGAACGTCGTGCGCGAAGGTTCGGACGCTACGATCATCACGTACGGCATGATGGTGCATACGTCGATCAAAGCTGCCGAAGAAATCGAAAAAACGCGCGGCGTGAAAGTCGAAGTCATCGACATCCGCACGCTGATGCCGCTTGACATCGATACGATCGTCGCATCGATTCAAAAGACGAACCGCGCGATCGTCGTGCAGGAAGCTCAAAAAACGTCCGGCGCTGCGGCGGAAATTATCGCTCAAATCAACGAAAAAGCGATCCTGCATCTGGAAGCTCCGGTGCTTCGCGTAGCCGGACCGGATACGGTGTATCCTTTCGCGCAAATCGAGAACGCTTGGCTGCCAACTCCGGAAAGAATCGTTGCGGCTTTAAATAAAGTTCTGGAATTTTAATCGATACAACAAGCAATGAGCGAATCGAGGAGGGTTTGGCGTGGCTAGATTTGAATATAAGTTCCCCGAGCTCGGCGAAGGGCTGCATGAGGGCGAAATCATCAAAATGCTCATCAAGCCGGGCGATACGGTAACCGACGAAGATATTATTATGGAAGTGCAAAACGATAAAGCGATCGTGGAAGTGCCTTGCCCGGTTAACGGTAAGGTGCTGGAAGTGCTCGTGAAGGACGGACAAGTATGCACAATCGGGCAGCTTGTCGCGGTCATCGAAGCCGAAGGCGACATTCCGGAGCAAGCGGACCACGGCGCGGAAGCGCCGGCTGCAGCTGCACCGGCTCCAGCCACTCCTGCGGCGGCGGCACCTGCGGCGGCTCCGGCTGCTGCGCCAGCTGCAGCAACGGCTGCCGCTGCGCCTGCGACAGCGAAGCAAGTGCTTGCGACGCCAAGCGTGCGCAAGTTTGCCCGCGAGCAGGGCGTGGCCCTCGCGAGCGTGCCCGGCACGGGCAAAAACGGGCGCATCACGCGCGAAGACGTGATGCAATTCGCAGCCGGCGGCGCGGCAGCACCGACGGCTGCGGCTCCGGCTGCGGCTGAAGCACCTGCCGCAGCAGCTGCTACGGCGGCGCCTGCAGCACCGGCGCCGGTATCCGGCGACCGCGTCGAAGAGCGCGTGCCATTCAAGGGCATTCGCAAAGCGATCGCGAATGCGATGGTCAAATCCGTTTACACGGCGCCGCACGTGACGCTGATGGACGAAGTCGACGTGACCGAGCTTGTCGCCCTGCGCGCCAAAGCGAAGCCGATCGCCGAGAAAAAAGGCGTGAAGCTGACGTACCTGCCATTCATCGTCAAAGCGCTTGTCGCGGCAGCTCGCCAATTCCCGGTTTTGAACGCAACGATCGACGAAGCGGCGAACGAAATCGTGTACAAAAAATATTACAATATCGGTATCGCAACGGACACCGACAACGGCTTGATCGTGCCGGTCATTACCGATGCGGATCGCCGCAATATATGGAACATCGCCCAATCGATCAGCGATCTGGCCGCACGCGGACGCGACGGCAAGCTGGCGCCTAACGAGCTTAAAGGCAGCACGCTGACGATTACGAATATCGGCTCCGCCGGCGGCATGTTCTTTACGCCGGTCATCAACTTCCCTGAAGTTGCGATTCTGGGAACGGGCCGCATTACGGAGAAACCGGTCGTCAAAAACGGCGAAATCGTCGTTGCTCCGGTCATGGCGCTCAGCCTTAGCTTTGACCACCGCATCATCGACGGCGCCACGGCGCAAAACTTCATGAACTACATCAAACAGCTGCTCGCAGATCCAGAGCTGCTCGTTATGGAGGTATAAGCTCATGGTCGTAGGAGACGCTTCACTCGATATCGATACGCTGGTCATCGGCGCAGGCCCGGGCGGCTATGTAGCCGCCATCCGCGCCGCACAGCTCGGCCAAAACGTGCTCATCGTCGACAAGGATGACTTGGGCGGCGTTTGCGCCAACCGCGGCTGCATTCCGTCGAAGGCGCTCATCGCCGCGGCGCATCAATACGAAAACATGACTCACGCATCGGCTTTCGGCATCACGGCCGAGAACGTGCAGGTCGATTTCAATAAAGTTCAGCAATTTCGCGCGAATGTCGTCAAGAAGCAAGTCGGCGGCGTTGCCGGCCTGCTGAAAGCGAACAAAATCCAGCATTTCCGCGGCGAAGCGATGTTCATCAACGAAAACGAAGCGCGCGTGTTCAACGATCAAGAAGCGCCGCGCTACCGTTTCAAGCATTGCATCATCGCGACGGGCTCGCGTCCGATCGAGCTGAAGCCGTTCCCGTTCGGCGGACGGATTTTGTCCTCGACCGAAGCGCTGACGCTGCCTGAAGTTCCGAAGAGCCTTGTCGTGATCGGCGGCGGCTACATCGGCGTCGAGCTCGGTCAAATGTATTCGAAGTTCGGCGCGAAAGTGACGATCATCGAAGGATTCGACACGATCCTGCCTGGCTTCGAACCGGAAATGACCCAGCTCGTCGCCAAAAACCTGGCGAAAACGAACGTCGACATCGTTACCGGCGCGAAAGCGCAAGGCGCGGTGCAAACCGACAAAGACGTTACCGTGACGTACACGGTTGGCGGCGAAGAGAAACAAGTAACGGCGGATTACCTGCTCGTTACGGTTGGCCGCAAGCCGAACACGGACGGGGAGCTTGGGCTTGACCTGATCAACATCAAGATGAACGAACGCGGCTACATCGAGGTCGACAAGCAAGGCCGCACGAACATTCCGCATATTTTCGCGATCGGCGACATCGTTGCCGGCCCTGCGCTTGCCCACAAAGCAAGCTACGAAGGCCGCGTAGCGGCGGAAGTGATCGCAGGAATGCCGAGCGAAGTAGACTACAAAGCGATTCCGCTTGTCGTCTTCTCCGATCCGGAATGCGCAAGCGTCGGCATCACCGAAGCGGAAGCGAAAGCACAAGGCTATGAAGTGTACACGGGCAAATTCCCGTTTGCCTTCAACGGCCGCGCGGCATCGCTCAATGTATCGGAAGGCTTCGTGAAGCTCGTCGCCGACAAAGCGACAGGACTGCTGCTCGGTGCGCAAATCGTCGGCACGGAAGCATCGAACATGATCGCCGAGCTGGGTCTTGCGATCGAGATGGGCTCCACGCTGGAAGACATCGCGATGACGATCCACGCCCATCCGACGCTTGGCGAAATCGTAATGGAGGCGGCCGAAGTTGCATTGGGTCATGCCATCCACATTCCGAACAAAAAATAATAGTTTACGCAGAACGTTATGCATATGATGAAGAGAGGTCTTGCGCCGTTTACCCCGCGTGGGCCTCTTTTCTCCATTTCAAATCCCGAAGCCGAGGAGTGGCCCAAATGGAAGCTAAACCGATTCGCATGTCCCGTACGGTGATGACACAAATTATTTTTCCGGGAGATACCAACTATTTCGGAACGATGTTCGGCGGCAAGGTGATGGAATATATCGATAAAATCGCCGCCATTGCGGCCATGCGCCATGCGCGGAAAGCGGTCGTGACGGCATCCAGCGACAGTCTCGATTTTCTTGCACCGGTTACGGTAGGCGAAATCATCGAGCTGGAGGCATTCGTCACGTGGACGCATCGCAGCTCCATGGAAGTTTACGTGAAGGTGCAATCCGAAAATTTGCTTACCGGAGAGAAAAAAACGACGGCGACGTCTTACTTGACGCTGGTTGCGATGGAGGACGGTCGGCCTTCGCCAGTGCCGCAGGTCATCCCGGAAACCGAAGAGGAGCTTCGCATCCATCAGGGAGCGGCGGAACGTCACGAGCAGCGCAAAAAAAGAAAAGAGGAGCGCCGCAAGGCTGCCGAATTATGATAGAATAGAGATCTAATGAGTTCTGTAAGATGAATATGACGAGGGGTTTGACCCGATAAAGAGGTGTTACGCGTGAAAAATTATTTGGATTTGTTGGCGGACGTACTGGAAAACGGCACGGAAAAAACCGACCGTACCGGCACCGGGACAATCTCCGTATTCGGAAGACAGCTGCGGTTTGACCTGTCGGCAGGCTTTCCTTTAGTGACAACGAAACGTTTGCATATCAAATCGATCGTCCATGAATTAATCTGGTTTCTGAGCGGCGAGACGAATATACAATATTTGCGCGAGAACGGCGTGAAAATTTGGGACGCATGGGCTGACGAAGAGGGCAATCTTGGACCCGTCTACGGCTCCCAGTGGCGGACCTGGATCGCAGCGGACGGCCGTACGATCGACCAAATCAGCGACGTCATCGCGCAAATCAAGAGCAATCCGGATTCCCGCCGTCATCTGGTGAACGCCTGGAACGTCGGCGAAGTCGATAATATGGCGCTTCCGCCATGTCATTATGCTTTTCAATTTTACGTTGCCGGCGGCAAGCTCTCCTGCATGTTCCAGATGCGTTCGACCGATACGTTTCTGGGGCTGCCGTTCAATATCGCAAGCTATGCGCTGCTCACCCACATGGTCGCACAGCAATGTGGGCTTGAGGTCGGCGAGCTGATCTATACCGGCGGCGATGTGCACATCTATTCCAATCACGTCGAACAGGTGAAGCAGCAGCTCGAGCGTGAGCCTTACCCGCTGCCGCGCCTCGAAATCAAGCGCAAGCCGGACTCGATTTTCGATTACAAGTTTGAAGATTTCGAGTTTGTCGGTTATCAATTTCATCCGACGATCAAAGCGCCGATCGCGGTGTAACTGTTCTGCCGCGGCTTCGGCATCCGCCGGATACGCCATTCCGGCGGATGCAGCCACGGTCGGATGCACCAACTCAATGGACGTGCTAATCAGGCCCTAGTGAACCGCTTCTCAAATAATGACTTAGACGGATGATGTTCGTTTCGACAAAGGAGGGATAACGATGAGTGTTGCATTGATATGGGCGATGGCAAGCAACCGAGTGATCGGCATCGACAATCGGATGCCATGGCATCTGCCTGCCGATATGGCGTTTTTCCGCAAGACGACGACGGGCCATACGGTGCTGATGGGCCGCAAAACGTTCGAATCGATCGGCTCGAAGCCGCTTCCGAATCGGAGGAACGTGGTGATGACCCGTAATCCGGAAGCGCTGCCCGAAGGGGTAGAAGCCGTAAGCTCAATGGAAGAAGCGTTGGAACGATTCGGTAAGGAGCAGTTATTCGTCATGGGCGGCGCGGAAATTTATAAGCTGTTTTTGCCTTATGCCGATAAGCTGTACATGACATGCATCGAACAGGAGATTGAGGGAGACACGCATTTCACGGAATTCGACTTGAACGAATGGCGGCTTGCCGAACACATCCCCGGCGAAAAAAACGAAAAAAATCCGTACGACTTCGGATTTTACATTTATGAACGGATCTAATCGCCCGCCCCGTGCCGGGAAGGAGCAGTTCGTAATGGTTTCCCGCAAATCATGGTTCGTCTTTATTCTTACCGTATGTTCGATTCTGATGTTCGCAGTCGATTCCCCCAGCGCATGGGCCAACAGCGCGCCGATCATAACTCCGCCGGAAGTGCAAGCCGCGCTAGTTCCCGCCGAAGATACGCCGATTCAAGTGGATGAAGAGCATCTGCAATTTGTCGTGGACAACGACAAGATGCCTTCGCTTGCTTCCGTTCAAGTCCACTACCGCATGAGCAACCCGACAAACGAGCCGCAGCAGCTGAACGTTGCGTTCCCGCTTCGATCGAAAGTCGCCGCGAACGACCCGAACGGATTTAAAGTCGCCATTAACGGGCAGCCGCTGGCCGAAGGGTCGATCGTTGAGGTGACCGATTCCAGGCTGTACGATTCGTTTGTGAAGCGATACGAAGGCTATCAGGTGGCTATGGTCGACCCGGCCACGGGAGACATCGATCCCGATTGGGAGAAGATGGACACGTACGGCATTCGGGTTTTTACTTTTCCGATCGCTTTCGAAGCAAACAGTTCTTCCGACATTACCGTAACCTACAATATGCTCCCCGGTGTCGATCGCAAGCGGTATATCGAGCCGGTTAAGCTGTATCAATATTTACTGCTGCCCGCCTCGGCCTGGAAGCAGTTCGGCAAGCTTACGGTTCAGGTCGCAGTCCCGAATACGGCGATGTTCCAGATGAGCCTTCCGGGAGCGCGGCGAGTGAGTACCCAGGACGCGTATTATTTCCCGCTGCCGGACAATGTCAGGAGCAATGCCGGCCAGTGGCAAATATGGCGGGCCGAATCCGACGGATTGCCGAAAAGCAATTTATCGTTTTCGGTCATGGCCGGCGAGAGGCTGCTGTTTGACAAGGCAAACCGCGGGTTTTATGACGGCATCGTCATGATATCCCTGTTCCTGTTCTGCTCCTTGTTCGCGATGCTGCTAGCCTACTTGCTTACGCGATCCAAAGCTTGGTGGCTCCGCTGGATCATCGGAATCGTTGCCGCGCCTTTAACGGGAATCGCAATGAGCATCGCAAGCGGCGCCGTTTTAATAGCGGCTTATCCGATCTTCGGCAATACGACCTGGCTTTCCTCGTTCGGGTGGATTTTAACAATTGCCTTTGGTTTCATATGGACATCTTTCATCTATTTAGTTACTGTAGGTATTATAACGTTTGTGCAAACACGGAAGTCGAGACGACTTATCGCGAGTGTTGATTCTCATGGTAACAATATGTAGTTTAGTGCAAATCATTGAGCAATTAGTCCATTCTATTGTTCCAAGCCGCGATGATACGATATTAAGAACATTTTGCATATTCTAGATATACTTTCAGCTCGTGCAAGCGGGGATTACGGATGGAGGATTAGACATGTCGACACCTACAGGATTTATGGAATATAAACGCGAGATTGCGGTCGATCGCGATCCGCTGGAACGGATTAAGGACTGGGAAGAATTCCACCTTCATTTATCGGAGGATCGGCTGAAGACGCAAGGCGCGCGCTGCATGGACTGCGGAACGCCATATTGCCATACGGGCATCGAGATGACAGGAGGAGCTTCCGGCTGCCCGGTGAACAACCTGATCCCGGAATGGAACAATCTCGTTTACCGGGGCTTGTGGAAGGAAGCGCTGGAGCGCCTTCACAAAACGAATAACTTTCCGGAGTTTACGGGACGCGTGTGCCCGGCTCCTTGCGAGGGCTCTTGTACGGTCGGCTTGATCGGCGATCCTGTCACGATTAAATCGATTGAAGAATCAATCGTGGAAAAAGGCTTCTCCGAAGGTTGGATCGTTCCGGTCGTGCCTGCGACCCGTACCGGCAAGAAGGTAGCCATCGTCGGCTCCGGCCCCGCCGGACTTGCTGCAGCGGCGCAGCTGAACAAAGTCGGACACTCCGTAACCGTATACGAGCGTGCCGATCGTGTCGGAGGTCTGCTGACATACGGAATTCCTTCGATGAAGCTGAACAAGTCGGTCGTCGAACGCCGCGTGAAGCTGCTGGAAGCGGAAGGCATCGAGTTCGTGACGAACACGGAAATCGGCAAAGACATCTCCAAGGAAGAACTGCTCGAGAAGTTCGATGCGGTTGTGCTTTGCGGCGGCGCAACGAAACCGCGCGACTTGAATATCGAGGGCAGCGACTATAAAGGCATTCATTACGCGATGGACTACCTGACCTTGTCGATCAAGAGCTACCTGGATTCGAACTTTGCGGACGGCCAGTTCATTTCCGCAGAGGGCAAAGACGTCATCGTCATCGGCGGCGGGGATACCGGGACGGACTGCGTGGCGACGGCGCTTCGTCAAAACTGCAAGAGCGTCACGCAATTCGGCACGCATGCGAAGGCGCCGCTTGAGCGCAATCCGATTACGAATCCATGGCCGCAATTCCCGCATGTGTACACGCTGGACTATGCGCACGAAGAAGCCAAGGCGCTGTACGGCGAAGACCCTCGCGCATTTTCCGTCCTGACGAAAAAGTTCGTCGCGGACGAAAACGGCAACGTGAAGGAACTTCATACCGTGCAAATCGAACGGACTGTGGACGAGCAAGGCCGTGCGGTATACACGGAAATCCCGGGTACGGAAAAAGTATGGCCGGCGCAGCTCGTACTTGTCGCGATCGGCTTCCAAGGGCCGGAGGGCGGACTTCTAGAGCAGCTTGGCGTTGAAAAAGACCGTCGTTCGAACGCAAAAGCGGCTTACGGCAGCTACAAAACGAACGTCGACAAAGTGTTTGCCGCAGGCGATATGCGCCGCGGACAAAGCTTGGTCGTCTGGGCGATCAACGAAGGCCGCGAGGCGGCTCGCGAGGTCGACAAATTTTTGACGGGCAGCACCATTCTGCCATGAAATCGAATGATAGATAACATAAATGAAGCCTTCGGCTTTCACGATTGACGTGGAAGCTGGAGGCTTTATTTTTTCATGAAACTAAATATGCTCCGGCTAAGGCGGCGAAAGCCGGTTGTCCGTCTGATGCCGGGTGCGGTACGTCTTGGGCGACAGGCCGGTCGTTCGTTTGAAGGCGACGCTCATATATTCCGCATGCTTGAAACCGACACGCTCCGAGATGGTCGAGAGCGGGAGCTTGGTTTCCGCGAGCAGCTGTTTAACCCGGTTGATCTTCACCCGCAATATTTCGTCGTGCGGCGTATGGCCGAGCGCTTGAACGAATCGTTTCTCGAGCACGCGCCGCGACAGCGGAATGGCCTTCAGCACATCGCCGACATTGATGTCCTCGCATGCGTAATTGCGGATAAACCGAATCGCATCGGACACCATTTTGTCTTCGATTGCGAGCACGTCGGTCGATTGCCTAGGAATGATCCCTTGCGGCTCGATGAGATGGGTATCGGGCGGCACGAGCTCGCCCATCATCATGCGGTCGAGCAGCGCCGCCGCTTCATAGCCGGTTTTCATCGCATCCGGCACGACGCTGGACAAGGAAGGCTCCGACAGCTCGCATAACAGCGCATCGTTATCCACTCCGAGGACAGCCACCTCGTCGGGAACTTCGACTTGAGCAAGCCGGCACGCCTCGAGCAATTGTTGGCCGCGAATATCGTAGCAGGCCATAATGCCGATTGGCTTCGGAAGGCCGCGCAGCCAATCCGCGATCCGTTCTCTTTCCATATTCCACAGCCGATCTTCGTTCACGGAGGCGTCGAAGCTGTAGCAGACGAATCCGTTATCCTGAGCAGCTTGTTTGAAATAGCTTGCGCGTTGTGCCGACCAAGGGAAACGCGAATCGCCGTAAAAGGCGAAATGCTGGAACCCCCGTTCGCAAAAATGCTCGAAGGCGAGCCGCGCAATCGATGCGTCGTTCGTTTCGACACAAGGCAATTGCGGGTTTAAGCGGAATGCGCTTACATCGACGCAAGGCAAGCCGGATTCTTTCACGAATCGGGCGATGGCCGGGTTTTCGATGCGGGCGATAATTCCGTTGCCCTTCCAGTTGCGGAACGTGGAGAGATCCGTGTTGCTCCGGCTATATTCGCCGAAATATAACAGCCACGGGCGATGCTCACGGACGTATGATTTAATGCCGCGCAGCAGACCGCGCGCATATTCGTTGGACGTTTCGATGATAAGCGCAACGTGCGGACGCACGGTTGCCGGATTGGTCAAAAAACTCATTCCATCCCACCGCTTTTCGCAGAATGCTAACGATTCCTTATTATATGGGGATATTTTGCAGCCGGTCAAGGTGAAAAAACTCAAAAACGAAACGTGATATCTCATCGACTTCGGCTCCTGCTCCGTCTATGATGGTGTTGAAGCAAGAAACTTCGATTAGAAGGAGGTCTTGATTTGAGCGAAAAGGTACGCATTGCGATTATCGGTTTAGGCTTCGGCGCCGAATTTATTCCGATCTATCAAAATCATCCTTATGCCGAAATGGTCGCCATTTGCCAGCGGACGGAGAGCAAGCTCAGCGAAATCGGAAATTATTTCGGGGTCCCGCACCGATATACTAGCTATGAGGAGCTTCTCATGGATGAACGGATCGATGCCGTTCATATCAATACGCCGATCCCGGACCATGCAGCGCAAACGATCGCCGCGCTAAAGGCAGGCAAGCATGTGGCTTGCACGGTGCCGATGGCGACGACCGTCGAAGAATGCCGGGCGATCGTCGAGGCGCAGCAAGCATCCGGGAAAAACTACATGATGATGGAAACGACGGTATACACACGGGAGTACTTCTACGTCAAGCAATTGCTCGATAGCGGGCAGCTCGGGCGACTGCAATTTTTGCGGGGCAGCCACCAGCAGGAAATGGCCGGCTGGCCGGGCTATTGGGAAGGACTTCCGCCGATGCATTATGCAACGCACGCCGTATCGCCGCTGCTCGCTTTGGCAGGGAAAGAAGCGGAATTTGTCAGTTGTCTCGGCTCAGGCCGCATCGAAGACCGGCTAGCGCAGAAGTACGGTTCTCCGTTTGCGGTTGAAAGCGCTTTGTTCCGGATGAGAGATTCGGACCTGGCGATGGAGGTGACCCGCTCCTTGTTCGAAACGTCGCGGGAGTATATCGAGAGCTTCGACGTCTATGGCGAGCATATGAGCTTCGAGTGGCAGCGGCTTGAACGGGAGCAGCCGATTGTTTATACCGGGGAGCATGGGGAGCGGGTGAATATTCCGGATCGTGCGGACCTGCTTCCGGAAAGCATTCGCCGATATACGACGGAAGGCGTCTACGATGCGGATGCGAATCAGCATTTGTCGTTTAAACAAGGCAGCGGCCACGGAGGCTCTCACCCGCATCTTGCTCACGAATTCGTCATGAGCATCGTCGAACGGAGGCAGCCTTTCCCGAACGCCTTAACGTCTGCGAATTGGACGTGTGCGGGCATTTGCGCGCATGAGTCGGCTATGCTTGGCGGAGAGAAGGTTTATATCCCAAAATTTAAAGGATAACTCGAGTTCGATTTTAGAAGCGAGGAAAGGGAACGGTGGCGATGACTGTATCGAAGGAAGCTGCTTTGCATGTAACGCATACGCCGGAAAGAATCGCGATTTATCGTACGGGAAGCATGTCGCCCTGCATTGTGCAAAATGCGACTCCCGATCAGAGGCCGTTTATCCATCCTATCGTTGCACCCGACGGCCGCGGCGTGCTAACGGAAAACGCCCCGGGCCATCATCCGTGGCAGCATGGCCTTTATGTCGGATTAAACGATGTAAACGGAGTTGGGTTCTGGACAGAGGGGCTTCTAGGCAGTCCGGATGACGGAACGTTCCATCCGCGCCCGCTGGCCGAACCGGTCGCCTGCGCCAATCGGGCGGATTGGACCGTATCGACGGAATGGCGAGCGCCGAATGGCCAGCTTATGCTGTTAGAGTCGCAAAATTGGTCTTTTACGGATCATGGGAGCGCATATACGCTGGATTTGCATTGGACGCTGGATGCGGAGGTTAACCTGGAGTTCGGCGAATACCCGTACGGCGGATTGTTTTTGCGCATGCCGTATCGATATGAAACGGGCGGCGAAGCACGGAATGATGAAGGGTTATCGGCTCAGGAAGCGGAAGGTGCCAGAGCCCGCTGGGTTTCCGTCAGCATGCCGCTTGCGGAAAGGGACGGGGAGTGGGCCGGCATCGCTCTGATGGATCATCCGGACAATCCGGGACATCCCGTGCCTTGGCGTGTCGATAATGAACTTGGAATTTCTCCAAGCTACTGCCGATTAGGCGCCTGGTCGATTCCACAAGGCGAATCGCGCTCGTTTAAGCATCGCGCGCTCGTTTATCCGGGAAGATCGACGCCTGCGTTCATCGAGCATCATTGGAATTCATTTGCCGGGAGGTCAACCACTTGAAAAGTTTGATTGTCGTACATCCGAAGTTTGAAGCCGTTTGGCCGTTTATGGCGGGACATTTACATACGATATGGGAGTCGCAGGGACCGACGGAGCTTATTCGGCTTGGCGGACATGACCGAAGCCTGCTGTCGGACGTTGTCGCAGATGGTGCCGGGATTCGCCGGATGATTGTCCTGCACGTTCCGGTAACGGAGGAATGCTTGGACCATTTTCCCGTTTTAGAGGAAATCGCGTTATACAGCGTTTATGAGCAGGTATTCTCGGCCGGGTTGAATGACGAACTTCGGCAGCGCGGCATTCGGGTGCATCAGGTTAAGGGCGAAGGATTCTGGGGGCAATCCGTATCGGAGTTTGCCTTAGCGCTTACCTTGTGCGGTCTGCGCAGAATACCGCAGCTTCATCATGAGATCATGACGGCGCATGAGCCTTGGCATTTTGTTCCGCCGAGCCTGATCGGCGAACCGGGCGGACGGGGCGAACAGTTCGGCGACGATCCTCGATTCGTGAACGGCACGATCGAAGGGAAGCGGGTGCGAATCGTCGGTGCCGGCAATATTGCCAGCCGTTATGCAAGCTTCGTGCATATGCTGGGTGCCGATGTGGCCGCCTACGATCCGTATGCGAGCGATCCGTGCTTCCACCGTGCCGGCGCGCGCCGGGTCCATTACATCGAGCGGCTTCTGCCGGACGCCGATATTTTTGCGCCGATGGTGCCGCTAACCGAAAGCACGCAAGGCATCGTAACCGCAGAGCATATTCGCGCATTGCCGAAAGGCTGCTTGGTTATACTCGCGACACGGGCCGAAATTTGCGATATGGCGGCGCTTCGCGAGCGCGTGTTGAACGATGAGCTGAGCCTTGCGGCCGACGTATTCGATATGGAGCCTCTGCCGCTCGGCGACCCGCTGCTCGGCCGCCACAACGTTGTCCATACGCCGCACACGGCAGGCAGAACGGTTGACTCCAACAAACGTTTTGCGCAGATGCTGGCGGAACAGTTTTTGCCTGTGAAGCAAGCTTGATGTTTGAAATAACAATCCGCTGCAACAGACTCATTCAAAATGCCTCTGCAGGCCAAACGCAGGGGCATTTTCGCTTCATCAAGGGAAGCAAAACGCTTCAACTTGTGGTACGATTAGGGCATCTTATAGTAAGATTAGAGTCACGAGGAGTGATCCCGCATGGAGAACATGCCCAAACTCGAAGGTGTCCCGGAATGTATCGAGCAAATGCTTGTCAAATACGCCGGTCCGAAGACGCAAGCTCATTCGCGTCATGTTGCCGGATTATCGCTGCAATTGTTCGACGCGCTTGTTTCCGTCCATCGTCTGGATTCGTCGTGGAGAGAGACGGTTTATGCCGCGGCATTGCTGCACGATGTCGGACATTTTATCAGCAAGCGCAAGCATCATGAGCACGGGTATTACTTGATCGTGAACGACCCTTTGCTGGACGAGTGGGACGGGAACCGGCGCAATGCCGCCGCTTTGGCGGCATTAAACCATCGAAAGCCCGGCTTGCGCCGGCTAGATAAAGGGCTGAAGTCGGATCGCAAAGCGCTGAAGTCCGTCATCTCGCTTGTGCGCATCGCGGATATGCTGGACTATGAGCACGAGCAGCGGGTAAGTACGGTTCAAGCTGCCGCGGATCCGGAACGGCGGGCGATCGAACTGAACTTCGAAGGCATCGATATATTCGAAAATGCCGATCCATTCGTCCAAAAGCTGCGCTGGGTCGTCAAAGCATGGAACATGCCGATTCGACTGCATAACGGGGAGCAAAAAATTACGATTGATAATTAAATGGAGTGGTTCTGATGATAAAGTACGGCTTGGATCGAGTGGACGAATTGAAATTTGCGAGCTTTCAACCGGTTATTGAGAAACGGGACGATATGTGGATCGATATCGAGCTTGCGGTCACGCTATCGCCCGATACGCCCGTACCGGACGATCTGATCGATTTCAGCATTCTCGTCATTTGCGCGGCGAACGGACACATTGCCCAGATGGTGCCGCTTGACGAAGGCTGCGATTGCGAATATCAATTTACGCCCGCGGAGAAAGACCAGCTCCGCCAATATATCGAAAGCCCGGACATTCAAGACCGGATTCGGGATGCCGTGCTGGCGAGATAACCCGCCGGACCGTCGCGACAAAAGCCTTATGCATCGAATTTGCAGATGCATAGGGCTTTTTTTTGCTAAAAATTAGATTGACAGATCATGTTGTACCCATTTAAAATACATAACAAACATAAAAGTTTAATAAGTATACAAACCATAAAAAGTCGAGAGGGTGTTTTATTATGGATAACAAACGTAAACAAGTTGTCATGATTACGGGGGCGTCACGCGGACTCGGCCGCGCATTAACCCTCGCGTTCGCTAGACAGGGAGCCCAACTTGCGATTAGCGCCAGGACGGAACAGGATTTGCTCGAGGTCAAAAGAGAGGCGGAAGCGCTAGGCGGACACGTGCTCGCGGTAGTCGGCGATATGTCGGTGTCCAAGGACGTCGAACGGTTCGTCGCCAGCGCCGAAAGCTACTACAATCGCATTGACGTATTAATCAATAATGCGTCGATGCTTGGCCCTAGTCCGATGCCTTATTTGCTCGATTACCCCGAAGAAGATTTCGCCGAGGTGCTTCGTGTAAACACGGTCGGCCCGTTTCTTGTTACCCGCAGAGTCATCGCCGGCATGCTGACTCGCGGTCAAGGATCCGTTATTAACGTGACGTCCGAAGTCGGCAACGTCGGTTATGCAAGCTGGGGGGCGTATGCGATTTCCAAATTCGGGGTGGAAGGACTAACCGAGGTTTGGGCGGATGAAACGTCAGGCACCGGGGTCCGCGTCAATATGGTCGATCCCGGCGAGATGAACACGGTCATGCACGGTTTGGCCGTACCGGACTGCGATTATGAGCTGGCTGAACCGGAAGACGTCGTGGACGTGTTTCTATACCTCGCATCGGAGGAGTCGGGCGAGGTGAACGGCCGGCGCTTTGAAGCCCAGAAGTTTCGCCTAAAGGAGGAATAACGATGATTGCGCACCCTTTTACTTTTGCATTGCCCGATAAACTTCTTGCTACGGCACCCCCGGAACGAAGGGGTATACGTAGGGATTATGTGAAGCTGCTTGTGTGGAACCGGGAGAGGAAGGATGCGGCGCATGATATCTTTTATCGGCTGGATCGGTATGTGAAGCCGGGTGATTTGCTCGTTCTGAATTCGAGCCGGACGGTTCCCGCTATGCTGAAGGCCATACGGATCGAAGCCGACCGGACTTTCGGCAAGGAAACGGAAGTAAGGCTGGCTAGGCGGCTAAACGACAGCGAATGGGAAGCATTCGTCGTGGCCCCGGAAGTTAAGCCCGGCGACAGGCTTATATTTGCGCCGGAGCTGCAAGCCGAAGTTGTCGGCTCGTCGGGTAGCGGACCGTTGCTGAAATTGGCATTCACCTTGAGCGGCACTCGATTATTCGATGCATTGTACGAGCACGGCCAGCCGATTCGCTACGAGTACATCGACACGCCTTGGGCGCTCGATTATTATCAGACGGTGTTTGCCGCGGTACCCGGATCGGTGGAAATGCCGTCGGCCGGAAGAGCTTTCAGCTGGGAGCTGCTCCTGAAGCTGCGCCGGCTAGGGGTGCAAATCGCCTACGTTCAGCACCATACCGGTTTAAGCTATATGACGGACGATTGGATATCGGAACCGGCCGACAATGCCGAGCAGTTCATCGTTCCCGAGGAGACGGCGGAAGCCGTTCGGCGGACGAAACAGGCAGGGGGGCGCGTCATCGCCGTCGGGACGACGGTCGTTCGGTCGCTGGAGTCGGCGGTTGGCCCGGACGGCAACGTGCATGCGGCGGAGGGCTGGACCCGGTTGTATATCGATGAGCACTATCCTCTTCGGGCGGTGAACGGCTTATTGACAGGCTTCCACGAGCCGGAAGCCAGCCATTTGCACATGTTGGCCGCATTTGTAAATCCCGATGAGCTGGAATCGTTATATGCGAATGCGATCCAAAGCGATTATTTGTGGCATGAATTCGGCGATATGAACTTGATCATTTGAATAAAATCTTTCTATTCGTCAAAAGTCGACACTTGATGTCGGCTTTTTTCACGTGTTCGGATACCGATTCTATGATAAGATTTTCATATCGTTTCCATTACGAGAATGGGTTGGTGCCGCGGAAATGTCTAAGCCGATTTTATCGCAATCGGATATTCGTACGATCAAACGATACATCCAAGCCAAATATGATGGAGAAACGCCGCAGCGGCTCGCCGATATATTGGCCGAAACCGTGCACCGCATTTTGAATGCGCACCTGCCGGGCTTTGACGACCGAACGAAGCAGGAGCTGCGATCCCGACTGCTGCGCCGTTCCGCTATGTTGGAGAGGAAATCGCTTGCGGTCGAGGATGTTTTTGACGAATGCGTCCGGCTGGAGCTGGATCGTGACGAACGAAGCGAGCAGCTTCTGCGCTGGCTTCGGGAAACGGTCGGGATCGAGCTTGATCCGGTCCAATTGCAATATTGTACGGATAGCTACCGGCGGCAGGAAGAAGGGCTGAGCCAAACGCCTCTCGACGAAACGCTGCGGCAATTGGCATCATCCATGGATAACAGCGCTGCCGCCGTCCCGATCGGATCGCCTGCCACTGTCGCAATCGAATACGGGTCTTCGTGGCGGTCCGATTTCGCCGCCCGACTACGCGCTCGTTCCGTCGGCATCGTTGCCGTCGTATTGTCATTTGCGCTGATCGGTGCGATAATATTTTATTCACGGCAGACTTTGTATAACAACCTGCAGGAGCCGGCGGAATGGACGAGCGAAGAGCTGCGCGGTTTCGGATTTCAATCGGTCAAGCTGCCGAACGAGCTGCCGGCCGCACTCCAATATGACGAATTCGACCCGGACAAATTGAAGGCGTATTTGCTGCGCAAAAACTCGCTTCTCGCGGGCGAACCGTATTATTCGGCGATCGTTAAAGCCGGGGCTCATTATAATGTCAATCCGCTGCTGTTGTTCGCCATTACCGGCCAAGAGCAGGGCTTCGTCCCGAAATCGGGCAAGCAATCGTCCGTTATCGCGAACAATCCGTTTAACGTATTCCATAGCTGGTCGGAATACAACACGACCATTGAGGACTCCGCTTCGATCGCCGCGAAGCTTCTTGTGCAGTTCAGCCGCGACCGGCCGGCAAGTGAGCATCCGCTCGCCTGGATTAATCGAAAATACGCGGAGGATCCGAAATGGTGGCAGGGCGTCGATAAAATTTTTGCCGCATTGGTGAAAGCAACGGGGCAATCACATAATGGATAGAGAGAAGGTACCGGCGTGAAAACGTTGATTATTGCCGAAAAACCGGATATGGGCCGGAACATTGCCGCTGCGATCGAATCGAAAGCGGTCAATAAACGAACGTTTCTCGAAGGAGAAACGTACATCATAACTTGGGCGATCGGCCACTTGATCGGTTTGGCGGAACCGGACCATTACGACGAGAAGTACAAGAAGTGGAATTTGGACGATTTGCCGATCGTCCCTGAGGAATTCAAGCTGCTGCCGAATCCGAAAACGAAGGATCAGCTGAAAGTGATCGCCGAGCTCGCCAAGCGCTGCGATTCGATTGTGAACGCTTGTGACGCCGGGCGCGAGGGACAGTTGATATTTGCTTATATCCAGAAACATCTGAAGCTCCGCCAGCCGGTGAAGCGGCTATGGATTTCCGACTTGACGCCGGAGACGATCCGTCAAGGCTTCATAGATCTGAAGGACGGCAAAGAATACGACAATTTGACGAGCGCTGCAAAGGCGCGAAGCGAGGCGGATTGGCTCATTGGGATGAACGGATCGCGCGCTTTTACGACCAAGCATAACGTTCTATTGTCGGTGGGCCGCGTTCAAACGCCGGTTCTGGCGCTTGTTTACGACCGGCAGAAGGAGATCGAAGCGTTCACTTCGCTCAAATTTTTCGATGTAGAGGCCATGTTCAACCAGGAAACGACGGATTACAAAGGCATGTGGCAAGGCGAGCGTATAACAAGCAAGGAGAAAGCGGACGCGATTACGGCCAAAGTGAAAGGAAAGCAAGGAAAAATCGCCAGCTATGAAGTGAAAGACAGTAAGGAGTATCCATGGAAGCTGTACGATTTGACGCTGCTGCAGCGGGAGGCGAACGGCAAATACGGTTTCTCGGCGAAAAAAACGCTGGATACGGCACAAGCGCTGTACGAAAAACACAAAGCGATCAGCTACCCGCGGACAAATTCCAACTATGTGACGGAGCAAAATATACCCGATATGCATCGCGCATTAGCGGCCTTGAAAGGTACGGCTTACGACCGTTTTGTAGAAGGCGCGAACCGCAGCTTTGTGCACAAAAACAATAAATCGATCTGCAATCCTGCGAAGGTCGAGGACCATCATGCCATTTTGCCGACGGTGAAACGCCCTTCCGGGCTGAATGCCGACGAGCAAAAAATTTACGATATGATCGTGCGGCGGTTTTTATCGCATTTTTACCCTGCTGCGGAATATAAGCTGCATGCCGTGTTGACCGAAGTCGAAGGCGAAACGTTTAAAACCAACGTGAAACAGCTGCTTGACCTCGGCTGGAAGGTCATTTATGAGGATGACAAAAAGCCGGCAAATAAAAACGCAAAAGGAAATAGCGACGACAAGGAAGAAGAGGAAGAAACGGATAAGCCGTTCGCCGTTGATCCAGGCAAGCCCGTGCAATGCACGGATGCAACGGTAAAAGAGAAGGATACGCAGCCGCCGAAGCATTACACCGAAGGCACGCTGCTGAAAGCGATGGAGAGCGCGGGCAAGCAAATCGAAGACGAAGAGCTGCGCGATGCGATGAAGGATGCCGGACTCGGCACGCCGGCAACACGAGCGGCGACGATCGAGCGATTGAAAAATGTCGGGTACGTGACGATGCAAGGCAAGAAAATCATGGTCACGCAAAAGGGACGAACGGCCGTTGAACTGATACGCGCCGCCGGCGTAGAGCTGCTGACTTCGCCGGAAATGACCGGCCATTGGGAACGCAGGCTGACCGGGATCTCGAGAGGACAAGCTTCCAGCGAGCAATTTATGGAAAACGTCAAAAGGTTCGCGAGGCTGATCGTCGATAAAGTACGGGTACAGCGGCGGGCGGCCAAGACGGCGTTTGAGGGAGCGGCCGAACAGACGGCATCTTCCCGCAAAAGTAGGACGACGGATAAATCGGCAAAAGCGACGAAATCAGGAGCGACGAGATCAAGCGCGAAGGCCGTCGCCAAAGCAAACCCGGCAACTGCCGAAACGGCCCATGGTTCCCAATCGGCAACGGCAACGGCAACGATCCCCACGATCGCCGATTGTCCTCGTCCAGGCTGCGGAGGGAAGCTGTTCATGGGTAAGCGCGGCTACGGCTGCACCCATTATAAGCAAGGCTGCACGTTCGTCATCTGGAAAATCAGCTTCGGCAAAACATTAACCGACACGATGGTTAAAGCGATCGCCGAGAAGGGACGAACCGGCGTGCTTAAAATGCAAACCGAGGACGGGCAAGACATTCGGGCCCGAATCGTTCTTGACGATCGGTCGACAGGAAAATTATCGCTTGAAGTCGAAACGTAGAGGAAAAAGCCGTCTTGTGTTGAATTGAATTATTGATTCATCCGTATCACATACATTTCGCCTTGGACGGTGGGTTCGACAATGAGAAGACGGCGATTGACTAGACCAAATGGCCGCTGCCCCGAATCGCGAAAACGGGCACGGTCGCGCATAAAGCCGGCAGCACCGAAGAAGTTACCCAGAACGAAAGCTCCAGTTCCAGCAGCACGTTACGATCATCATGACGAATGTTTTCAAGGCGAATTATGGCACTCTATATCCGATAACTCGGCGCATGCCGTATGCGTGCTGGATATGGATGGTACCGTCCTCCACGTGAATGCGGGCTTCGAGAAGCTGTACGGATGGCGTTCGGAGGAAATGATCGGCAAGCGGATTCAACATATTTTTGACAACGGCATGCCTGATGAAATCAATAATTTTATAAGAACGGTCCGGGATTTGGAGCAGTTTTCCGGTTTTGAGACAGCTTTGCCTGCACGCGACGGAACGATGCTGGATATTTCGTTCTCCGCTTTTCTGGTCAAGAACGGCGCAGGAGTGCCTCGCGGGATGCTTTGCGTGACGCAAAACATTTCCCAACGGAAAACGATCGAACGCGAGCTTCGGAAAAGCCAAACGAAGTTCAAGCTCATTGCTGAAAATCTCACCGAGATCATCGGCATCGTTTCGACCGACGGGACATTCGAATATATTTCCCCGGCTTGCTTCGATATTATCGGTTTTGAACCGGAGCAGCTTGTCGGCAAGGATCCATACGGCATGATCCACCCCGATGATTTGCCTAAGATTCATTACAAGAAAGAAACGTCCCCGCCGCCAAAGTACGGTTCGTTCGATGAAGTGCGGGTCCAGCATAAGGATGGCCGCTGGGTCATTATCGAAGCGCATTGTATCCCGATCGCCGGCGAGGACGGCAAAACGGAAAAAGCTTTGTTCGTCGCCCGCGACATTACGGAGAAAAAACAGACGGAGGATTTGCTGCGCAAGTCGGAGAAGCTGTCGATCGTCGGGCAATTGGCTGCCGGCGTTGCGCATGAAATCCGCAACCCGTTAACTTCCTTAAAAGGATTTCTCCAATTGATTCAGTCCCGGACGAGCGAGTTTCATGAATATTTCGGCATAATGCTGTCCGAATTGGAACGCATCAATAACATCGTCAGCGAATTCATGCTCATTTCGAAGCCGCATGCCGCACAATTCAAGCGCATCGACTTTCGAAGCATGATCAATGACGTCATTTCGCTGATCAATACCCAAGCGATCATCAATAACGTTCAGATCGTATTGCGATTGGAGACCGAAAAAACGGAGCTTATTGCCGACGAGAATCAATTGAAGCAGGTGTTCATCAACCTGTTGAAAAATGCGATCGAATCGATGCCGGACGGCGGGGATATAAACATTTGCGTAGCCGGAAATAAGGATGAATGCTTGGCGGTAACGGTGTCGGACACCGGATGCGGCATTCCGCAGGAAAGAATATTGCAGCTCGGTGAACCGTTTTATACGACGAAGGAAAAAGGAACGGGGCTCGGACTTATGGTTAGCTATAAAATCATTGAAGCGCACCGCGGTAAAATCCGCATTAGCAGCGAATTGAACCGCGGCACGTCCGTTGAGGTTATCCTGCCTGCGATCGAAGCATGAACGAGGATGATTATATTCGGATGTAGGATTCCAGGAACAGCTTCAGCTCGGCGGTCCCTTCCGTCCGGATGCTGTAACGCTGCTGGTAGCCCAGCATGTGAGTACATACGAGCCCGGCCGCGCGCAGCATAATCAGATGATGGTGCACGGTACCTTTGGATAGCTTGGAATATTTATAAATATCCGTAAAGCTTCTTTGCTCCTCGGCCAAAAAACGTAAAATGCGGATTCGGCTTTCGTCCGATAGCGCGCGCGTTAGCCGCATTAAGCTGAGTGGCGGCGTTTCGTCGTCCTCCGGAGGAAGGTCGACCGCATATTGCGTTATGGCGAGCCCGTTATAATGGCAATAATTATTTAACGGGCGAAAATGAAGCGTCGGCGTCAAGACGACAAGCGATAACTCGGCAGCCGGATCGATCATCCCGCCGCTAGTAGCCAACTCATGAAGCGTCTCGGGATCAAGCTTCCGCTGGAGCGCCTGCTTCTCCTCGAAATCATCGATCAGCACTGCGCTTTCGGCCGGATCGACATGACGGTAGTATTGGTCATTCCAGAGCGTAAGCAACTCGACATAACGCTGGGTAAATTTTTGTAAATGACGTAAAATCGGCGATTTTCCGACGTAAGGGGACAATAACGTTCGAAGCTCTTCCGTATCAATCGTCCGCAGCCAATGGAGGAAGCTTTCGGCATCGTCTTGCTGTCCGCGGGGGCGAAGCCATATGATGAGGTACAACATATCAAAGTCGGCGAGCGGATACTGCTTGTCCTCGTGGAGTTTGTCCAAAAACGACCGCTGGACCGCCTCCTCGGTTCGGCGCAGCCAGCTTCGGCCGAGATCGAGATTATTCATCCATTTCTTCGTGGCGAAAACCATAAAGCTGCAGACAAGCTCGTATGCCGGCGTATAATCCATCTCAATTCGATAGGACATCGTTTTACCTCCGAAAAACAATATGCGTTCAAATTAACTATAATAGATACAGTTCGATATGTATAGAACAATCTGCAGAAAAGAAGGTGACATCTTCCATGAACGATAGGATCAAATTAACCGACGCTGAGATCGTAACGCCGTCGGGCATCATTCATGGCGACATCGTCATTGCCGATCAGCGAATTCAGTCCATCGTGCCGTCCGGCGGGCATTTATCGGGTGAAGCAAGCTTTGAAGGTGAAGTGGTTTCGGCAAGTGGAATGTACGTCCTGCCGGGACTTGTCGATATTCATTGCGATGCGATCGAAAAAGAAGTGCAGCCTCGGCCGAATACGCTGTTTCCGCTTGAGCTGGCTTTGTACGAGATGGAGAAAAAGTTAGCTGCGTGCGGGATCACGACCATGTACCACTCCTTATCGCTCGGCGTTGGTCTCAGTCTTCGGGGCGACGATTTGATGATGCGTATGGTGGAGCTCATCTGCCGCTACCGAGAGCAGCGGGCGATGATTCGCCATCGGATTCATTTGCGGTACGAAGTGACGCATTTTGCGGGATTGCCGCTGGCCGAGCAGATGATACGTGCGGGCCAAGTCGATTATTTATCGCTCATGAACCATGCGCCGGGCCAAGGACAATATAAGCGCCCGGGCTCGTTTGAAGCGTATGTCATGAAAAATCAGGGCGTCTCGCGCCAAGAGGTCGATCAAATCGTCGCCGAACTGCAGAAGCAGCAACAGAAGATTGAATGGGATCGAATCGAAACATTGACTTCATTAGCCCGTGAACTCGGCATATCCGTTGCTTCGCATGATGACGATTCGCCGGGCATGGTTGACGACGGCCGGCGATTCGGCGTTTCGGTCAGCGAATTTCCGATCACGCTGGAGACGGCAACTTACGCTACGGAGAAAGGACTCGACGTATGCGTAGGTTCGCCGAACATCGTGCGCGGCGGATCGCATGACCATAATTTGCGAGCCATGGACGCGGTTCATGCGGACGCTGCCAGCATCGTTTGCTCGGACTATGTGCCATCGACGCTGCTTCCCGCGGTTTTCACCATGATCAATGATGGTATCGAACCTCATGATGCGGTCAATCGGGCCAGCCTAAATCCGGCAAGAGCACTTGGTATCTCCGAAGGCACGGGATCGCTTGAACCCGGAAAAAAAGCCGACCTGCTCCTCGTGCAATTGATAGACGGCTACCCGGTCGTTCGGAGAACAATGGTGAACGGATGTTGGGTTTATCAATCCGCTTACTTTTTTGGTGTTGAAAATTGTTGAATAATGTCGGAAAATAGGGACAAAGACCCGCATTCAATGGCAGAGTCAGGTTGCTTCATATTAAGAATGCGCAAATGGTCAATACCATGCAAGGGGAGAACCTATGAAACTGCTAGGACTGCGGTCGAATTTGTGGCTTATATCGATCATCGTGATCGCCGTCATTTTATGCATTAACAACACGGCTTATTATTATTTGACGAAAAATACGCTGGAAGACAACTTGAGCCGCGAGCTGACGACCGTTGCGAATCAAATTCAGGTTTCCATCGAGCAATCCCGGCTTGGCGCCGAAATTTATCAGAATTTAATCGGCGAGAAGCTTCGTATTGCGGCGATATCCGCGCAGGAAGCGCTGGATCCCGACATCGAGAAGGTTTCGAACAATGAACTGGTAACGTTGAGCAAGAGGCTGGGCGTCGAGCATATTACGCTGCTGAAGAAAACGGACGACAATATCGTGTTGTACAAATCCTCCAATCCGAAGCAGCTCGGGATCAAGACCAAAGGATGGCAGCATTGGTACACGGCATTCCAACAGCTGTTCGAGGATCGCAACGTTTCGATTGATTGGGGACAGAAACTGCCTAATTTCTGGTCCGGTCCTTATGAGTACTCGACATCCGATCCCGATAAAATCATGAAATGGGGCTACTTTCACGATGGCAGGACGAATTACATCGTCGACCCTTTCGTCGAATTTGACAATAAATATGAAGTGGCCACCGGGATTAACGTGATCGTGGCGAATACGATCAAAATCAACAAAACGGTTATCGAAATTACCGGGATCAATCCGGCGACGTTCGACAGCGGTCCGATTACGACATTAACCGATCGTGGGGATCGGCTCGGGCACAAGTCGCAGCTACCGATCATATTCGGCAGCTATGCCTTTCCGGCCGAGGACGACCGTGCGATCGTCAAGGAAGTAGTCGCCACCGGCAAAAGCCAAACGATGGATACGATGAGCGGCGGCAAGCACGTGCTGAAAATGTTCATTCCGATTCCGATTGAGAAGGTTGCCAGCATTCTCGACACGAAAGGCGAGAAGCTTGATTATTACGTACTGTCGCTCGTATCGGATTACAAAATCATTCAAGACCAGCTGGACGAGCAAGTTTTCTCGCTAGGCGCGACCGTTCTGATCGTATCGCTGCTGAGCTTGATCATCATCATACTAGCGATCCGTTACTTCTCGAAATCAAGAGACAAAGCCGTATCGGAGACGCAAAAAACATACATCGACGAAATGAATCAAATGTTCCAATCGATTAGCGCCCAGCGGCACGACTTCCTGAATCATGCGCAAACGATACATATGCTCGTCGACTTAGGCAAACATAACGAGCTGAAAAGCTATACGAAAGATTTGATCGGTGAAATACGCGAAGTCAGCAACATCATTCATATCGGCAATCCCGCGATCGCCGCGCTCGTCCAATCCAAAATCGCCATCGCGCTGGACAAAAAAATTACGTTTGAGTATGAATTCAGCAGCTTGACTAAAATGGAAATGGGCGTAAAATCACTCGATTTGGTCATTATCATCGGCAATTTGATTGACAACGCGTTCGACGAAGTGCTTAAGTTTCCGGTCGAACAACGGCGTGTCCGGTTGAAGGGATGGAGCAAGGACGGGGATTTATTTATCGTCGTTAACAATTATGGGCGGATGCTTACCCCGCAAGAACAGATCAATATTTTCAAACCCGGCTTCAGCACGAAAAGCAAAAGGGAGCATTCCGGTCTTGGGCTTTCGATCGTCAAGCGAAGAGTCGAACAGCATCGGGGCAGCATAACGCTCTCTTGCAGCGAAGAAGAAGGCATTACGTTTCAAGTAATCATTCCACATACTTCGATTCTATCATCCTAGTTCGTAGAGTAATGTAAACGATCCGATCAAGAAAGCTTGAACGGATCGTTTTTTTTGTTGCTGCAAGGTTCGATATCGGTTCAGGTTTCGATGGTTGCTGGAATGGAATGCGTCGATTTAAGGAGAGAAGAAGATAAGAATAGGTGATAACAAGCAAATCGAACATTAGTTCCCGTTACATAAAACATGAGACATCGTAGGATACTAGTGCGTGCGGAGGTGATGGAAATGCCGAACAATAAATCGCAAAAAATAAACAATATCCAAAATGATGCAAGCATGACCGAACAAGCGATTACGTTAAAACCGCGGAAAGCCGCGGAATATCCTCCCAGCATCAATAAAATCGACAAAAGAGAAGGATAAGCGATCCGGTTGAAGCTGCGTTTCAAGGAAGCGGGTAGGGCGCAATCGGCCATATCCGTTTCTTTTGTTATGTTCGGAACTGTAGGTATTATAGGACTCGAACATTAGTTCTTATGCATACTTAACGATTTTCTGCTGCAGATTCGATTTAATAAAGTCGATCCGCTTGCGAATATAGAAGTCCAGGCTTGCTCCGGTCAAATCGCGAGGGTGAACAGGATTGTTCGTATTGTTGTCGATAATATGAAGCGTACCGTCCTCGTAAAACTTGAACGTTAAATCGGACCAGCGCCGATTCATACTGTCGATCATCAGCTGAATTTCGCTTTCGCTCATCCGGTTGTTCCGGGCCGCCGCTTGCTGGAACCAGTAGTCGCGTTCGATAAATCGGTAAATTTCGCATCGTTTCATAAGTATCGCCTCCAATGGAACATTTGTTCTTATATGATTCTATTATAGCGAACAAACATTCTGTTTTCAATAGTTTTCATATATTTTGTGGAAATGAATTCAAATAAATAGCAAAACGGGAAAACGACTTGCGCCACCCTTATTCGGCGAATTCATTTCCGAAGAATATTAGATCATTCTAGCGAACGAATTGGTGCGAACATGACGAAAAAATATTGGGAACGTTTGTTCTAAAAATATGTTGACACAAACGTTTGTTCGTGGTAATTTTGTATCAGAACAAATGTTTGGGAGATGATGACATGTCCGCTTACTATTGCACTTATCCTCGCACTTCCTTATCGAAACGAAACATTCAACAACCGACGAAACCGAACCGGAAACGGTTGGCACGGATTATTTTGCTGGTAACGGCGCTGATGATCGTTTGTGCATCCGTATCCATCATTAACGCATACGCTGTTTCGGTTGACGATGCCTTGGTAATGGAGATGGGGCAGACAGTCGCAAATCAAGCTGAACATGATACCGTCTTCGTTAATGCAGGAGATACGTTGTGGTCCATCGCCAAGAACAATATGCCGGAGAATTCCGACATTCGTGAATATATCAGCGAGTTGAAAAGCCTGAACGAATTGAACGGCAGTTCCATCCGAACCGGCCAGAAGCTCATTCTTCCTCTTGTAGAATGATGCGGAGGCATCCGCTCTTGACAAGCCCTACCCTGCATGACTAAAGTAGTACTGTGCAGAATGGAGGGATTGGACAATGGATGAGAAACTGATCTCGCGGATCAACGAGCTGTCCCGCAAGAAGAAGACCGTCGGATTAACCGAAGATGAAGCCGTAGAGCAACAGGAACTGCGCCGACAATACCTCGATGCGTTCAAGAAGTCTTTCCGCACCCAGTTGGATTCCATCAAACTGGTGGACGAGGACGAGGACGATAATTCGGGAAATAAGATATTGCATTAGGAGGAGTCGGCGATGTCCCGCAAATGGGAAAGAATGGTCAGCAAAAACACCAAAGAGGTTAATAAGCAGCGGATCAAGCAAGGCAAAGATACGGTGTATTTTTCCGCGAAAGAGTCTAAAGACAAAGGCGAGCGGTTTGTAGGACGCAGCATATTTTTGCCGATTTTGCTTGTCGCGATTGCGGCGTTTTTTGCATTTGTCGGCGGTATGGCGGGACGCGATACGTTGTACTGGGTAACGATCGGCTGTTACGTGCTGCTGGCTTTATTTTTTTATCTAAGAAGACCGTTTTTGAACATCGGCGCGAAAACTCTTTCCTCCCGGCGTTTCACCGGTGACCGGACGTTTGATGCCGACGATGTGAAGCAAATTACGACTTCTCCGGGTTTTATCGTCATCGAGTGGAAGGGTAGAAGGTCCAGTTGGGTATTTTCCCGTTTCGTGAACCGGTTCAATACGAGCGAAATCGAACCTTCGATTAAAAAATTTGCTCAGAATAACTCGATCCCGTTGATTGAACGGGCTAAATAATAAGGAAGAGGTTGCAGCATGGCGATTAAAGCGGTTTTATTCGATTTGGACGATACATTGCTGTGGGACGACCGCAGCGTAAAAGAAGCTTTTGAAGCGACTTGCGCCGAAGCGGCCAAGCTTTACGACATCGATCCCGTTAAATTGGAAGAAGCGGTTCGGCAAGAGGCGAGAACGTTATATGAAGGGTACGAGACTTATCCTTCGACGAAGATGATCGGCATCAATCCGTTTGAAGGACTATGGGGCAATTTTACGAAAGGCGAGCTTGCTTTTTTCCGGCAAATGGAAAAGCTCGCTCCGTCTTACCGCAAGAACGCGTGGACGAATGGGCTGAAGGTTCTCGGCATTGACGACGCGGCTTTGGGTGAGCGGCTGGGCGAGATGTTCGCCGCGGAGCGCCGCTCCCGGCCTTACATTTACGAAGAAACGTTCGAGATTCTCGATGCGCTTCAAGGCAAGGTCAAGCTGCTTCTGCTGACGAACGGGTCGCCCGATCTGCAGCAGGAGAAGTTGGATGGCGTGCCGAAGATTGCTCCATATTTCGATCATATCGTGATCTCCGGCGCGTTCGGAGAGGGTAAGCCTGCACCATCGATTTTCCGGCATGCGATGGAGCTGCTGGGCATTGAGCCAAGCGAAGGATTTATGGTCGGTGACAAGCTGACGACGGATATATTGGGCGCGAACGGCGTCGGCATGACTTCCGTTTGGATTAACCGCCACGGCGTCACCCGCAATGACGACATCGTCCCTCATTATGAGATCGGCAATTTGAATGAGCTTCATGCACTTATCGCTAAACATGCTTAATACCTGAACAAAGCCCGCGGCATTTCTCGTTCGAGAGACACCGCGGGCTTTAGTTATTTGTTGAAAGCAGGGTCGCTGAACGGATGGGCGATCCAGCCTTCTTTTTCGATGAACAATCGAACGGCTACGATTTGACGGTTTTCCATCAAGGTGAAGAAGTGAGGTTTGTTTTCCGGTACGGAAATGACATCGCCTGCTTCCAGTTCGACATCGAAGTAACCGACATCGTCCGTTCCTTTGATGACAAAAATGCCTTTACCGGCCGCGATCGCGCGTACTTCGTCTTCGGTGTGCGTATGAACCGCTTCGAATTTTTTAAGCAGCTCATCCAGATTCGGCGTAGCGTCGGACAATGCGATAATGTCCCAAGTCACGTAGCCGCGGCGCGAAGCCAGATCGCGGATATCTTCATCGAACGATGCGAGAATTTGCGCTTTTTCTTCATCCGAGAGAACGAATTTATTTTGCAGCTCGGCAGGAAGCTTGGATGAATTCCAGTGTTCGTATAGTACTTCTTGATTGGCGAGGAACGAACGTACATTCTCTTCCCCTGTAATACGTTCATTTGTATTGCGAATTCTTATTTCAGCCATGAGATAATTCCTTCTTTCCCAATAGGATATATAAAGTATAACATCGCTTTTATTTGTATTATAGTCGAATTAGCCGTTCATGTCGACGGGTGATGCTTTTCTAATCCCTACGATTCTGATAGACTATAGGTTAATGATCTGCGGGAAGGAAGACACATATGACGAAATTGACGCTGAAGCAGCAATTAGAAAATAAGATCATGATTCTGGATGGCGCAATGGGCACGATGATTCAGGCGGAAGATTTGACGGCGGACGATTTCGGCGGCGAAGAATTTGACGGCTGTAACGAACTGCTCGTTTTAACGCGTCCGGATGTGATACAAAAAATTCACGAGGCTTATTTTGAAGCCGGTGCGGATATTATCGAAACGAACACGTTTGGCGCAACTAGCATCGTACTCGCGGAGTACGACATTCCGGAAAAAGCGCGTGAGTTGAACTTGGCAGCAGCCAAGCTGGCCGTGGATGCGGCGAACAAATTTTCAACGCCGGAGTGGCCGCGATATGTTGCAGGGGCGCTCGGACCAACGACCAAAACGTTGTCCGTTACCGGTGGAGTATCGTTCGATCAGCTCGTAGAGTCATATTATGAGCAGGCTTTGGCGCTCATCGAAGGCGGCGTCGACGCGCTCTTGCTGGAAACGTCGCAGGATACGCTGAATGTAAAAGCCGGCAGCATCGGTATCCGCAACGCGTTCGAGACGCTCGGCGTAACGCTGCCTATTATGATCTCGGGTACGATCGAGCCGATGGGCACGACGCTTGCCGGACAAAACATCGAATCGTTTTTTGTGTCGCTGGAGCACTTGAACCCGATCTCCATCGGTCTCAACTGCGCGACCGGCCCGGAATTCATGCGCGATCATATCCGTACGTTGTCCGGCATTGCCGGCACCGCGGTAAGCTGTTATCCGAACGCGGGACTGCCGGACGAAAACGGGCATTACCACGAATCGCCGGAATCGCTTGCGAAGAAGATGGCCGGATTCGCCGAGCAAGGTTGGCTCAACATCGCAGGCGGATGCTGCGGCACGACACCTGCGCATATTCGCGCGATGGCTGATCTGTTAAAGGACTACAAGCCGCGCAGTCAATCAGGAGAACATCCGCCGGCAGTATCCGGTATCGAAACCGTTTATATCGAACCCGAAAACCGCCCTTATATGGTCGGCGAACGGACGAACATTTCCGGATCGCGTAAATTTAAGCGCCTGATTAAGGAAGAGAAATTCGAGGAAGCTTCGGAAATCGCCCGGAACCAGGTGAAGAACGGCGCGCACGTCATTGATATCAACCTGCAGGATACGGATATCGACGAAGCGTACGCAATGGAGAAGTTTCTTCAGCACGTCGTCAAAAAAGTAAAAGTACCGCTTATGATCGACTCGACCTATGATCATATTATTGATCTAGGCTTGAAATATTCCCAAGGCAAGGCAATCGTCAACTCGATCAACCTGGAGGATGGGGAAACGAAATTCGAGAACGTCGTCCCGCTCCTGCACAAGTACGGCGCCGCCGTCGTTTGCATTCTGATCGACGAAAGAGGTCAGGCCGTTTCCCGCGAAGCGAAAATGGAAGTCGCGACGCGCTCGTACGAGCTGCTCACCGGCAAATACGGCATGAAGCCGCACGATATTATTTTTGACCCGAATATGTTCCCGATCGGCTCGGGCGACCCGCAATATATCGGCTCGTCGGTCGAAACGATCGAAGGCATCCGGATGATCAAGGAAAAATATCCGGAATGCAAAACGATTCTCGGCCTAAGCAACATCAGCTTCGGTTTGCCGGATGCGGGCCGCGAAGTGTTGAACTCCGTTTATTTGTACCATTGCACGAAAGCCGGACTGGACTATGCGATCGTCAATACCGAGAAGCTGGATCGTTATGCTTCGATTCCGGACGAAGAGAAGCGTCTGGCCGAAAATCTCATTTTTAATACGAACGACGAGACGTTAGCCGAGTTTGTCGCCTTCTTCCGCGAGAAGAAAGTCGACAAGAAGGAGAAAGTGTCCAATCTGACGCTTGAGGAGCGGCTCGGTTCCTACATTCTGGAAGGGACGAAGGAAGGCCTTATTCCCGATCTTGAAGAGGCGATGACCAAATATACGCCGCTGCAAATCATCAACGGGCCGCTTATGGCCGGGATGGATGAAGTCGGCCGGTTGTTCAACGCGAACGAGCTGATCGTGGCAGAGGTATTGCAAAGCGCCGAGGTCATGAAAGCGTCCGTCGCGTTCCTAGAGCCGTTCATGGAGAAATCCGAATCCGCGGTCAAAGGGAAAATCATTTTGGCGACGGTTAAAGGCGACGTGCACGATATCGGCAAAAACTTGGTCGAAATCATTTTATCCAATAACGGTTATCAAATCGTCAACCTAGGCATTAAAGTTCCGCCCGAGCAGTTGATCGAGGCGTATCATCGCGAGAAGCCGGACGCCATCGGTTTGTCCGGATTGCTCGTCAAATCCGCGCAGCAGATGGTCGTAACCGCCCAAGACTTGAAAACGGCGGGCATCGACGTGCCGATCCTGGTCGGAGGCGCGGCACTGACGCGCAAATTTACGAAAACGCGGATTTCGCCGGAATACGACGGCTTGGTGTTGTATGCGAAAGACGCGATGGACGGACTCGATATCGCCAACAAGCTGACCGATCCGGAGCATCGCAAACGGTTGATCGAAGAGCTGCGTCTAAGCAAGGAATCCGATGTGATGGAAACCGGCAAAAAGGACGCGTTGCCGAAGCTGACGCGCGCCGTCCGCTCCGATATCAGCACGGACGCGCCTGTATTTACGCCGCCGGATCTGGAACGTCATATTTTGCGCGATTATCCGATCGGCCATGTCGTCCCGTATGTCAATATGCAAACGCTGCTCGGCCATCACCTCGGCCTGCGCGGTTCGGTAGAGCAGCTGCTCGCCGACCGCGATCCGAAAGCCGTAGAGTTGAAGGAAGTCGTTGACGGCATCCTGCAGGAAGCGGTGCAGAAGGGCATCATCCAGGTCAACGGCATGTACCGGTTTTTCCCGGCGCAATCGTCGGGGGACGATATTATCATTTATGATCCTGAGGACCATAGCAAGGTGCTAAAGACGTTCTCCTTCCCGCGCCAGCACGTAGAGCCTTACTGGTGTCTCGCCGATTTCTTGAAGTCCAAGGAAAGCGGAGTTATGGACTATGTCGGCTTCCTCGTCGTAACGGCGGGCAGAGGCGTTCGCGAGCTAGCGGGCGAGTGGAGAGAAAAAGGCGATTATTTGCGCTCCCATGCGCTGCAGTCGGTCGCTTTGGAGCTGGCCGAAGGCATGGCCGAACGGGTGCACCATATGATGCGTGACGTCTGGGGCTTCCCGGATCCGGCGGACATGACAATGAAGCAGCGCCACGGTGCGAGATACCAGGGCATCCGCGTATCGTTCGGTTATCCGGCTTGCCCGAATCTGGAGGATCAGGAGCCGTTGTTCGACCTGATGAAGCCGGAGGATATCGGCGTCGAGCTGACCGAAGGCTTTATGATGGAGCCGGAAGCGTCCGTATCGGCCATGGTGTTCGCTCATCCGCAGGCGAGATATTTTAACGTGGAAAAAGTATAATTCAGGCTGCCCTCGGTTCAATGAGCCGGGGGTGTTTTTTGCTTCGCTGGACAATGGAATAGATATTATTACACTTTTATGGAAAAATAGGATGAAGGAGGCGATCGAATGGAGCTTTATTTTCTCGGCACGGGAGCAGGCAGCCCGACCAAAAAACGCAATGTCACTTCCGTAGCTCTTCGCCTGCTGGGGGAACGGGGAGCATTATGGATGTTTGACTGCGGCGAGGGCACGCAGCATCAAGTGCTCAAATCGCCGCTGAAGCTAAGCAAGCTGGAAAAGCTGTTCATTACGCACTTGCATGGCGACCATTTGTATGGCTTGCCAGGATTGCTGACGAGCCGAGCGTATCAAGGCGGCGAAACTCCGCTAACGGTTTTTGGACCGACGGGCGTTAAAGCTTATATCGAGATGTCGCTTCAGGTTAGCCAGGCTCACTTAACCTATGAGCTGCATGTTCAAGAGATCGATGCCGATGAGCACGGGACGGTCATTTATGAAGATGAGCAATGCACTGTGGAGATGGCACGTGTCGAGCATCGCATCGATAGCTACGGCTATCGCATCGTGGAGGCCGACCAACCAGGCAAGCTTGATGCCAGCAAGCTGGAGCAGCTTGGCGTTGCTCCGGGGCCTTTATACGGCAAGCTGAAACGGGGGGAGGCGATCACGCTGACTGACGGTACGACGGTGCACCCCGAAGATGTAGTCGGGCTAAAGGAGCCGGGAAGAATTGTCGTAGTTCTAGGCGATACAAGGCCTTGCCCGTCGGCGGTCCGGTTAGCGCGTAACGCGGATGTATTGGTGCATGAAGCGACGTTTGGCGCGGATTTAGGCGAGCTCGCGCACAAATATTATCACTCTACGACGGAACAAGCGGCTCGTACGGCCAAGGAAGCCCAGGCACGGGCGCTCATCATGACGCATATCAGCTCCCGCTACGCGGACGAAGACGTCGAACAACTGCAGAACGAAGCGAAAGCCATATTTGAAAATGCGTATGTTGCCCATGATTTGTGGATGTACCCGATCGTCAAAACACAAAGCCCATCATCAAGAACGTGAAGTTCAAGATGATGGGCTTTACACATGTGAGGAAGCCGCGATTTTAGGACTCGTCCTCGATTTCTTCTTTCATGCCTTCGATGCTTGCGGCACGATTTCTGTTCTTTTCTTGTATCGCTTGCAGCTCGTCGCCGGAAATTTCATCGGCATGCTCGTCCAAATAATCCTCGGACTCCTCCATGTTTTCGATGGTATTGTTTACGGCGTTTTGAATCTTCTCTGCGTTATCGGAACGATCGTCTGGTTTTGCCATATGATTCTGCCTCCTGCTATTTATGGTCGTGGTGTAAAAGCTTGCCCTCAAATAAGATGCCAAAAGCGGCGGCAGCTTATGCAAGGAATCGGCAAAATCATATGTATCGGCAAGACCATCCGTTATTTGGAAGGCTCTATCGGCGTGCCGAACTCTCCCTCGAACAGAGAAGCATGCAGCGGCCTTCGGCTGGAAGGAACCTCGCGCTCTTGCTGCTGCTCGTTCAGCATGCTTTTGTCTCCGCGATAGCCGATGGCGATCACCGCATGCAGTTCATATTCCTCCGGAATGCCAAGCGTTTCCCGGGCCAGATCCGGTTGAAAACCGCCCATCGCGTGGGTAACCAGACCTTGGCGGGATGCTTCGAGCGCCAAATACCCCCAAGCTGTACCGGCGTCAAAGGCATGAGCCCGGTTATTCGTCCCGCGGGAGCTCATTTTGTTCGAGATGGCGAGCAGCAGTACGGGCGCTTTCGCACACCAATCGAGATTGCCGGGATTGATAAACGTATAAAACTTGGCAAGCGCTTCGGGCGTTCGGGCGACGATATAACGCCATGGCTGCTCGTTGTTCGCGGACGGAGCCCACTTCGCTGCTTCGAGGACGCTCATTAGCAGGTCCGAAGGCACTGAATCGGACTTGAAAGCCCGCGGCGACCAGCGGTTCAAAAATGCGGGATCGACGGCTTGCTCGGGCTGCCGGTATTGCGCTACTTCGTTTGCAAGGGATGGGTGCGGATGGGTCATTTCGTATCCTCCTCAATTTATGGGAAATGAAAAAGCTGCTTTAATCATAAACGAAGACGGTTCGCATTGCATCTTTACCGGAAATAATCAAAAAAGTTTCCCGGGAAAGCGCAGGATCCGACATAAGTCTCGGCATCATTTTATCATTTTGGTCCAAAAAATCGGAAGCATTCGACCCGAATTCGTTCGGATTCGCACGTTTTTGGCAGGAATCGATGAACATTCGTCCTAACTTGCTCTATCGAAGGATGGGGAATGGTCGGCCGAAATGTGGCGCGGCCGTTAGAAATACAAAACAAAGCGCCGGTATTGCCGCGCGAACATGTATTCTGTAGAATAGAAGAAAGTGAAATGGAGTAATGGAGGAACTAGGATGAACCGTTTGACAGGGAAAGCGGCGTCATTGGAAGAGTGGATCGAGTCGATCAAAAGGCAGCCGGATATAATGGAACAAGTGACCTACTGGCATACGATACCGCCGCGCGATGCCCGCTATGCGGAGATGCCGGCTGACGTTCACCCTGCCATCGTTCGGGCGCTGAAGGACAAAAACATCACCCGTTTATATACGCATCAAGCTCAATCGTACGAGCAAGTACGCCGAGGCAACCATCTCGTTACCGTTACGCCGACGGCCTCGGGCAAGACGTTGTGCTACAACCTTCCCGTGCTGCAGCGCATCATGGAAGACGATAGCGCGCGGGCGCTATATCTGTTTCCGACCAAAGCGCTGGCGCAGGATCAAGTGGCGGAGCTTCACGAGCTCGTCAATTTGATGGAAGCCGACGTCAAGACGCATACGTACGACGGCGATACGCCACCTACGGTGCGCCAAGCGGTGCGCAATGCCGGTCATGTGGTCGTAACCAATCCCGACATGCTGCATTCGGCGATCCTGCCGCATCATACGAAATGGGTAAAACTATTCGAAAATATTAAATATATCGTCATCGACGAGGTCCATTCCTATCGGGGCGTGTTCGGCAGCCATGTCGCCAACGTCATTCGCCGGCTCAAGCGGATATGCCGGTTTTACGGCTCGAATCCGCAGTTTATTTGCGCTTCGGCGACGATCGACAATCCGCGGGAGCATGCCGAGCGGTTGATCGGCGAATCGGTGGCGCTTGTCGACGACAACGGTGCGCCTGCCGGCGAGAAGCATTTCGTCTTCTACAATCCGCCGGTCGTCAACCGGCAGCTCGGCATTCGCCGCAGCAGCGTGCTGGAGACGCGCAAGCTGGCCGCGCAGCTGCTCCGCCAAGGCGTGCAGACGATCGTTTTCGCGCGCAGCCGCGTCCGCGTGGAGCTGCTGCTGACGTACTTGCAGGAGCTCGTGAAGAACGAGCTCGGCACCAAATCGATCCGCGGCTATCGCGGCGGTTATTTGCCGAAGCTGCGGCGCGAGATCGAACGCGGCCTGCGCAGCGGCGAGATCCGCGGCGTCGTCAGCACGAACGCGCTGGAGCTCGGGATCGACATCGGCCAGCTGCAGGCTTGCGTGCTAAACGGATACCCCGGCACGATCGCGAGCACTTGGCAGCAATCGGGCCGCGCAGGACGCCGTCAAGGCAGCGCGATTACGTTCATGGTTGCGAGCAGCAACCCGCTCGATCAGTACATCATCGACAATCCGCGATATTTCTTCGAGAAATCGCCGGAGCGGGCGCTCATCCATCCCGACAATTTAATCATATTAATCGATCATATCAAATGCGCGGCTTACGAGCTGCCGTTCGAGGAAGGGGAAACGTTCGGCGGGGAGACGCTGGCCGACGTGCTGGAATTTCTGGTCGAGGAGAAAGTGCTTCACCACGTTAACAATCGATGGTACTGGATGGATCAGTCCTTCCCCGCACACGGTATCTCGCTGCGATCGGCGGCACAGGAGAACTTCATCATCATCGATATGACCGAAGGCAGCAAAGTCATCGGCGAAGTCGACCGGTTCGGCGCGCCCACGCTCATCCATGAGGAAGCGATCTATATCCACGAGGGCGTACAATATCAAGTCGAAAAGCTTGACTATGAGGAAAAAAAGGCGTACGTTCGGGAAGTGAATGTCGATTATTTTACCGACGCGAACTTGGCGGTGCAGCTTAAAGTGCTGCATATCGACAAGGAGAAGCAAAACGGCGATTTAATGCGGTATTACGGGGAAGTTACCGTCAATGCCAAGGCGACGATTTTCAAAAAAATCCGCCTCCGCACGCATGAGAATATCGGCTCCGGGCCGATCCATCTTCCGGAGGAAGAGCTGCATACGAGCGCTTACTGGTTCTCGTTCAGCGATGAGGCGGCGGCCCGGCTTGGCGCCAACGACATGCAATTCGCCCTGATGGGACTCGCCAACGTGCTGGTGCATATCGCGCCGCTCTATCTCATGTGCGATCCGCTCGATATTCGCGTCGTTCCGCAGGTCAAGGCCGTCCATACGAAGCAGCCGACCATCTACTTCTATGACCGCTATCCCGGCGGTGTCGGCTTAAGCGAACGATTGTACGAGGTGCACGAGGAACTGCTGGCCCAGGCGGCCGGATTGATCGAGCGCTGCACGTGCCAGAGCGGCTGCCCGGCTTGCGTCGGGCCGATCGAGGAAATCGGCCTGCTCGGCAAGAAGCACGCGCTTCAGTTGCTGGCGGCTGCCGGAGGCGCGCGATGAGCGGGCTGAAGGATCGGCTCGCCCGGCTGAAGCCGTCCATGTCTCTTGCACCCGCCGCTTCTCAGCGTGAAACGGAGGAGGAGCATGGATCGGCCGCGTCTCACGAAGATGCGACTTGTCAGTCAGGCACCGGCGGCGCTGGAGAGCGGGAGGAACCGCTCGCTCCCGAATGGCAGCAGCTCGGCGCCGAATACGTGACGAACGAATGGGGGCAATTCATTTGCCGACGCCGCGAATATGCTTTGGAGCATGCGCACGGCTATTATTCGTTCGATGAGTTGACTGAAACGGCATCGGCGCTTTCCGCCTTCGAGGAGGGCGGCGCGTCGGTATTGTGCGACAAGCTGTTGTTTCTCGATACGGAGACAACAGGTCTTGGCATTGGCGCGGGCAACGTCCCTTTTATGATCGGCATCGGGTTTTACCGGCAAAGCTCTTTTGTCGTCGAGCAGCTGTTCATCCGAAATCCGGCCGAGGAGCTTGCCATGCTTGCTTATTTGCTGGAGCTGCTGAGACGGTATACGCATATCGTTTCCTATAATGGGCGGACGTTCGACTGGCCGATCATCAAAAACCGCTTTGTGCTGAACCGGATGAAGCTTCCGGCCGAGGAACCCCGCCAACTGGATTTCCTGTATCCTTCCCGCAGCGTCTGGCGTAACACGCTCGTGTCTTGCCGGCTGAGCCACGTCGAGGAGGAGCGGCTTGGCATCAAACGGGTGAATGACGTATCGGGTTCTTTCGCTCCGGCGATCTATTTTCAATACCTTGCTACAGGGGATGCCGGGCCGCTGGACGGCGTTTTCGAGCATAACGAACGCGACATTATGACGCTTGCTTGCCTTGCGGTTCATTTCAGCCGCGTGCTGCTAGGCCGAATCGATCTGACGCAGATGGAGCCTGAGGAGCTTTACCGGACAGGCGCGTGGCTTGATAAAATGGGCTGCAAGCACGAAGCGGAGGCGGCGATTTCGCATTTGCTCGGCCGGGAAGCGAACCTGGCTCCCTACTATTGCCTGATCGCTTCGCGGTACAAAAAAGCGGGCGATTACGAACAGGCCGTTGCGTTATGGAAGCGTTCCGTGGAGCAATCGCAGGATCGGAGCGCCCAAATCGGCGGCCAGCTCGAAGCATGGATCGAGCTCGCCATGTATTACGAGCACAAGCAAAAAGACGCGGCCATGGCGCTGTATTATGCGGAGGAAGCGCTGCAGCAGGCGAAGCGAAGATTGTCTGCGCTGCGACGGGATAAAAAGCAGCAGGCCGTGGTCGAGGAACTGAACAAGCGCGTAGAGCGATTGCGATCCAAGCAAGCCCGGCAAGGGCAAGCGGCGGATGCACCTACGCGCAAAACAAGATCGAGACGGACGGAGTCTGATTACGACTCGGACTTGTTCGCCGATCTCGGGATAATGGAAGGATGACATGAGATGAAACCAATACGTTTTGCATTTGTTGGACTTGGCAACATCGCCAAAACCCATATCGTAGCTTTGCGGGCGATGCCGGTCGTCAAGAAGCTGCCCTTTGTACCTATTCTCGATACGCTGGTTACGCGGAATCCGGAGTCAAATCGCGAGCAAGCGCTCGCCATCGGCTTCCGAAATGTCGTGTCTTCGGTTGACGAGGCGCTGCAAACCGGCGACATCGACGTTGTCGACATTTGCACGCCGAACGCGATGCATTTCGATGAAGCGATCAAAGCTTCGCAGGCCGGCAAAGCGATTTACCTTGAAAAACCGTTAACGGATACGTACGATCGTTCGAAGCAGCTAGTGGGCTCGATATCGTCATCGCTGACGCGGCAGGTGGCGCTCGTGTACCGGTACCACCCTGCGGTGATGCGCATTCGGGCGGCCCTTGCCGAAAACTTAATCGGTGATGTGCTTCAGTGTAAAATCCGCTACATGCGCTCCGGTTATTTAAACGCCGCGCGCCCGGTAAGTTGGCGGCTCGAGACAGGGCTTTCCGGCGGAGGCGCCATAACCGATCTTGGCGTTCATATCTTGGATATGTTCCAGCATTGGTTCGGCGAAATTACCGATGTGCACGGGCAGACGAACACGTTCGTCAAGCAGCGGCCGAGCGCCGGCGGTAACGGCGAGCTCGTGCAGATGACGGTGGACGATTGGGCATTGATGCATGTGACTACCGCTTCAGGCGTTCAAGGCGTCGCGGAGGTTTCAAGAATCGCATGGGGCGCCGATGCGCTGGATGTGGAAATCGTCGGCACGAAGGGCAGCATCGTTTGCGATTTGGAGAAGGAATACGTCCCGGCTGTCAAGCTGCTCGACGGTTCGTCGCCGAAGCTCCCCGTTCCCGCTGAACTCGTCCTTGTTCCGGACGACAAATCGACGATGGGCATGTCGCTCGACAGCCATTTCGGCGCATTGAATCATTTCTTGCACCGCATTGCGGGCGAAGACCGCTGGGAAGGTATCGCACCATCCTTCGAGGATTGCTTAAAGACTGAAGAATGGATCGAACGCGTATTGCAGCAGAATAAGCGATAACTTGAAAGAAGGACTTCGATGAAAGTCGTTTATTACGTGCTACTGTTATGCACGAGCCTGCTATGGGCGGGAAATTTTGTGGCCGGCAAATTTGCGGTAGGCCATGCGGACTCGATGACATTAACGAATTTGCGCTGGATTTCCGCAACGCTGCTCCTGCTGCCGATCGTTTGGTTCAAAGAGAAACGGCTGCTGCCGCCGGTTCGGGCGCTGCTGCCGCTTTTTCTGATGGGACTGACGGGGGTGGTTTTGTTTAATGTATTTATGTTTTTTGCATTGGAACGAACGACGGCGGACAATGTCGGCCTGCTGTCGGCGCTCAATCCGGTTGCGATTGCAATCGCATCGTTTTTGATTTTGCGGGAACGAATGACGCGCCGTCAGCTGCTGGCCGTGATCGTATCGCTGATCGGTGTGCTGGTCGTCATTTCGCATGGCGATCTCGGCATATTGCTGCGGTTCCATTTTAATGTCGGCGATTTATGGATGCTGGCCGCGGTAGGCATTTGGGGGCTTTACTCCGTTGCCGGCAAAAAAGCGATGCAGCATGTGTCACCCTACATGGCGACGTTATGGGCGGGGATTTTCGGCTCATTGATCCTAATCCCGTTTAACCTTCCTACATTCGGAATCGAGAACGGGACGGCGACATTCTGGATTGCCGTGATCTATATGAGCCTTGGGGGGACGGTGCTGGCCATGCTGTTCTGGAACATCGGCGTACAGGCGATCGGCGGTACGAACTCCGGCATATTTCTTAATTTTAATCCGGTTTTTACAGCGATACTGGCATTCGTGCTGCTTGGGGAGAACATGGGGGCGAGTCAGATCGCAGGCGCCGCAATCGTCATTGCGGGCGTTTATCTGTTTACGTCGAAGCCCCGGGCGGCCGCATGGAAGAACAGGAGAGCATAGCATGAATAAACGTGATGCGTTACTGATTGATCTTGACGGAACGCTATATCGCGGCAAATCGATGATCCTGTTTGCCGACCGATTCGTGAAGCAGTTGAAGCAAGACGGCGTGCCGTATTTGTTCGTCACGAACAATTCGTCGCGTACCCCGGAGGCGGTTGCCGAGCATTTGCGGGAGATGGGAATCGAGGCGTCGGCTGACGATGTTTATACGGCTGCACAAGCTGCGGCGCAGTATATTGCCGAGCATCAGCCTTCAGCCCGCATCGCCATGATCGGCGAAATCGGACTGGAAACCGCGCTGCGCGCTGCCGGCCTGAACGTGCTCGAGATGGGCGCGGAGCAACCGGATTTTGTCGTACAAGGAATCGACCGCTCGTTTACATATGGAAAACTGGCGCATGCCGTTCGGGCGATCCGCGAGGGGGCAGCTTACGTGCTGACGAATCCCGACTTGCTGCTGCCGACCGACGAAGGGCTCGTCCCCGGCGCAGGTACGCTGTCGGCTTCCATTCGCGCGGCAACCGGCGTCACGCCGGTCGTCATCGGCAAACCTTCGAATATTATTATGCGGTATGCGATGGAGCGGCTCGGCAGCGACGCGAAGCATACGATCGTGATCGGCGACAACATGCTGACCGATATTGCGGCAGGGTATGCTGCGGACTGTCGCACCGTTCTTGTCATGACCGGCATTACGACGGAGGACAACTACCGCGCGATGGCCGATCAGGCGGGCTGCGAGCCGGATGTCACCTGCGCCGACCTAGAGGCGTTAAGCGTGTATATTTCAAAGACGATTGGGCAATAAGTGATCATAAAAGTTCGAAGTTTATAATCTTTTAGGAGGATTTCCCATGCCCGAATTGCCGGAAATGGAAACGTACCGGAGGCTGCTGGCCGAGCGCGTTGTCGATAAAACGATTACCGCCGTCCAAGTGAACCGGGCAAAATCGATCAACGTCGATCCCGAAGCGTTTATAGCGGACGTGCTGCATACGCGCATCTTGTTCATCGAACGGCGAGCGAAACACCTATTATTTCATTTGGACAACGGAAAACGGCTGCTTCTGCATTTGATGCTCGGCGGCTGGATGTTCTACGGAACGGAGCAGGAGAAACCGGACCGGACGACTCAAATTGTTCTTTCTTTTGGCGAGGAGCATTTGTATTTCATCGGTCTCCGATTAGGATATTTGCATTTGCTGACGGCTAAGGAAGCGAAGGAAAAAATGGCCGAGCTCGGCCCCGAACCGCTTCAGCCGGACTTTACGCCGGAGAAATTCGCGAAGATGGCTGCCGCCAAAAAAGGCACGCTCAAGACGGCGCTTGTCGACCAGAGCTTTATTGCCGGCATCGGCAACTGTTACGCCGACGAAATCTGTTTTGACGCAGGCGTGCTGCCGCATGCCAAGTGGCCGGATTTGGAGCCGCAAACCGTCGAACGGCTGTACCGCTCCATCGGGACGGTGCTGCGGGAGGCGATGGCGCACGGCGGTTATATCGAATCCCCTACATATGCCGGAGATTTGCTGACCGGCGGCTATAATGATCGGTGCAAAGTATACGATCGCGGAGGCGAAGCGTGTTACCGATGCGGAGCGCCTGTCGTTCAAGAGGAATTATCGGGCAGAAAGCTGTTTTATTGCGCCGGCTGCCAGCACGGGCGGTGAATGTCGTGTATTGGATCGGAAGTCATGTCAGCATTCGCAACGGCTATTCCGGTGCGGCGCGCACGGCGCATGCGCTAGGCGCGAACGCCTTTCAATATTTTTCGAAAAATCCGAGAAGCGTTACGATCAAATCGTTTGATCCGCAAGACGCCGAGGCTTGTGCAAGCTACTGCAGGCAGCATGACATTCGGTCCATCGCACACGCTCCATATCCGATCAATTTGGCGGCGGAATCGGCGGATCGCCGGGATTTGCAGGCGGAGTCTTTGCTCAACGATTTAACGATCGCCGAGGCTTGCGGTTCCGTAGGCCTCGTCGTTCATTTCGGCATCTACAAGGAGAAAGGGAAAGATAGGTTACAAGGCTACAAAAATATAATACAATGTTTAAATCAAGTCATTGCGCGTTGGAGCGGGAACGCCCAAATCCTGATTGAAAACCAGGCGGGCGACGGCGACATGGGCACGACGTTCGAGGAATTGACTCAAGTGCGCAGCTTGACGGACGCGCCGAACCGGATCGGTTTTTGCTTCGACACGTGCCATGCATTTGCCAGCGGCATTTGGAACGGACGCAATTGGCAAGAGCTGCTTGAGAAAGGGACGAAGCTTGGGTATTTCGAGCATTTGCGCGCGATTCACCTGAACGATTGCCAATACCCGAGCGGTTCGAAAAAAGATCGGCATGCCCGCGTCGGCGATGGTTTTATCGGCGCCGAACCGATTGCGGAGCTGCTTCGTTCTCCGTTTGCCGCACACATCCCGATCGTACTGGAAACGCCTTATGACGAAGACGGCACGCATCGGGGGCAGATCGCGCAATTGCGAAGGCTGACGGAATAATGCCAGGTACCGCGGCGGGGAACGACAGGATCGGATGCGGCGCCAATTAGGCTGGAGCCGACCGTGAATCCTTGACGGAAGGATGAGATTTTTATGATACACGTCTATTTGGACGATTACCGGACTTGTCCCGAAGGTTTTGTTGCCGCGAAAAACGTGATGGAGTGCATCGAGCTGCTAAACGGCTGTGAGGTCGACATTTTATCGCTGGATTATGATCTGGGATGGGGGCAGCCGAACGGCTTTGACGTCGTCCGCCATATGGTGGAGAACAGGGTATTCGCCAAGCGAATCTACCTGCACACCTCCAGTCCATCGGGCAGGATGCAAATGTACCAGCTGCTCTACCAGCATAAACCGGAGAACGTTCAACTGGTCAACGGGCCGATGCCGGAGGCGCTTCTGGAGCAAGTGAGGCGGGCGCGATGATCGCCGAATGGTCGGAACAACAATTGCGCGATCGGATGAGCGGCGGCTCGGAGCCGTTTGCGCTATTCGTTTTTACGCCGCTATGCGGAACGTGCAAGGCAGGGGCCAGGATGCTGGAGGTCGTGCAGCATATGCGACCCGCTTGGCCGATTGCTCAGGCGAACGTCAATTACATGCCCGCATTCGTCAGAGAATGGCAAATTGAAAGCATTCCCTGCCTGCTTGTCATTCATCAAGGCCGTCCGGTGCTGAAAACGTACGCCATGCGATCGGTCGATCATTTGCTCCGGCTGCTTACGCCGTTACTGATAGAGGAAGGATGATTCATGCCATGATTCAATTATCGAATTTATATTTGCGCCGCGAGGAGCATCAAATTTTGGACGGCGTCTCGCTGGAGATGAAAGAAGGGGAGCATTGGGTTATCCTCGGCAAAAATGGTTCAGGCAAAACGACGCTGCTGGAAATGATGACCGGGTACATGTTCCCGTCGAGCGGTACGATCGAGGTGCTGGGCAACGTGTATGGCGAATGCGACGTCCGCGAGGTGCGCAAAAAAATCGGCTACATCAGCCAATCGCTGCTGGAAAAAATGACGCTGCGCGATCCGGTTTGGGAGGTCGTAGCGACGGGAGAATATGGCTTCCTCCGGTTTTACGAAGCGATTCCGGACGAGGTTCAAGCGAAGGCGTTCGCCCTGCTCGATGAAGTAAAGCTCGGCCACCTGCGGAACAACACGCTAGGCTCCTTGTCGCAAGGCGAGCGCAAAAAAGTGATGCTGGCCCGCGCGCTCATGTCGGAGCCGAAAGTGCTGATCATGGACGAACCGTGCGCCGGACTCGACCTGTACGAACGCGAAAAGCTGCTGGCCGACATTAATGCCCTTGGCCGGAAGCAAATCAGTCTCGTGTACGTGACGCATCATATCGAAGAGATAACGTCAGTGTTCACGCACGTTGCGTTGATCGAACGCGGCAAGCTTGTTGCGGCGGGTCCGAAAAAATCGGTCCTAAACGCGGAAAACTTGCAGAAGGCTTACCAAGTGGCAGTAGAGATGGAATGGTTCGGCGAACGTCCTTGGATACGCGTATTATCGGGGGTTGAATAAGTGGGCGGTTACATAACGGAGCAAGGGAACGCCGGATCGGCCTGGATCGCGACGGCGAACAGCGGTTTTGCCCAATACGGCCAAGAGGAAATCCGGCGATTGTTTCCGGAGATCAAAGTGACCTTATTGGTTCCTGCGGAAATTTTCATGTTCGAGGTCCCCGTACCGCGGGCTGAGGCCGTCCGCACGATATTGGACAATGAACCGATCTTCATCCGGCACATCCAGCCGGTGGAGGAGCGGTTTGCCTTGACCGAGCCTGGAGCCGATCTGGCACGGCTCGCGTCATTGCTGACCGCAAGACGGGTGGACTTGTCGGGTTCGCGCGTCGCGGCACAAATCCGCAAAGCGCCGGGCAGTCCGTTCGAGTTCGCGGCGCATGAAGCGAAAGCGGCGCTGGACGAGACGCTGCGCGCGATCGAGGCGGAACCGGCCGTGCGCCATGCCGACTGGATCGTATCCGTGTTTGCCGGCAAAAACGAAGTGTACTTCGGCATTTCGCGGCCGGAGGATAATTTATCCGATTGGGCGGGCGGCGCCGTTCGCTTCCAAAAAGAAGAAGAGCAAATATCCCGTGCCAAATTCAAGCTGCTGGAAGCGGAGCGGGCGTTCGGACTCGATTTCGCCTCCTGCCGGAACGCAGTCGATATCGGCGCGGCGCCGGGCGGCTGGACATCGCTGTTGCTTGAGCGCGGCTTGCGCGTCACGGCGATCGATCCCGCGGCATTGCACCCGTCCTTGAACGGCCATCCGCGGTTAACCTTCTTGCGAAAGACGGCGGATGCGGTCAAATTTCAAGACGATCAATTCGAATTGCTCGTATGCGATATGAGCTGGAATCCGAAGCTGATGGCGAAGCTGATCGCCGATTTGCTCTACGCGCTCGCACCGGGCGGCATCGCGATCATCACCGTCAAGCTGATGCACAAGAAGCCTTTCCAGACGCTGAGAGACGTGCTCGATAAATTGAGTCCGCCGCTAACGCTGGTCAAGGCGAAGCAATTATTTCATAACCGCGAAGAATTCACCCTATATTTGCGGAAACAATAATGCCGAAGGCGGCGGAAGGGATTGTGGGGGAATGGAACAGGTTGTCGAAAGTTTCGCAAGCGGGTATTCGAAGGTCGCGCAAGCGGTCGAGGGATTGTCTGTGGAGGCGGTCAACTTCAAACCGAATCCGAGCTCGTGGTCGGTAAAAGAAATTATCGTTCATTTGGCCGATACCGAGTCAGTGCTCATCCAACGAATGAAAAAAGTGCTCGCGGAGGACAATCCGCTGCTGACCGCGTTCGATCAGGATTTATGGGCGGAACGCCTGGATTACGCAGGCGCGGATGTATTCATTTCCTTGGAACTGATTCGGCTGCAGCGCGAAAGCTTCCTGCCGACACTTCGCCGCTTGAAGCCTGAGGATTGGCAGCGCGCGGGCATCCACACGGAGGCGGGCAAGCTAACCTTCTCCGATATCGCGCATAAAGCCGTCACGCACCTGGAAGGCCACATCGGTCAAATCGGGCACGTGCTTGAAGCATACGCGAATCGGAACCGGTAAACGAACCGAAGCAAAACAACGAACGAAAACTAACGAGCAACATAACCGAAAAAACAACCGAGGCCGAAACGATTGACAAAAGGCGTTTCCCCATGTAGCTTGAATGTACATAGAGACATCGGCAGGGGGAACGCCTTTTGTATTACTTTTTGATCAATGCGAAATCCGGCAGCGGAAAAGGCGGAAAAGCTTGGAAGCAAGTCGAGCGGGCTCTACGGCGCAAAGGGATCCGTTATCATGCGGCATTCAGCGAAAACGAAGAGCAGGCTGCCCGCTTTATACATACCATGAAACAAGATGATATACGGGACATTCGAGGATTTATCGTGATCGGCGGGGACGGCACGGTGCAAAGCGTCGTCCAAGAGCTCGCGTATACGGATATTCCGCTTGGCATTATTCCGGCAGGTTCAGGCAACGATTTCGCCCGAGGGCTGAAGCTGCCGCTGAAGCCATTGGAAGCTTTGGAAGCGCTTCTAACCGCCGCCGGCCAGCGGATCGACCTGCTGAAGGTAGGCGGCAGACTATGCGTGACGGTCATTGGCATAGGGATCGACGGCACGGTCGCTTACGAGGTCAATCAATCGTCGCTCAAAAAATGGTTTAATACGCTCCGGCTCGGCTCGCTCGCTTACGTTTTCAGTTTGCTCAAGGTGCTAGTTCGCTACAAGACGCGGGCCGTTACGTTGCGACTCGACGAGGGCGGCGCCATAACCGTAAGCGATGTTTGGTTGATCGCCGCCGCGAACTTTACATCCTACGGCGGCGGGATGAACATATGCCCGCAAGCCTCGGTATCCGACGGCATCATGGATGTGTGTGTCGTAAGCGGAGTCGGACGAATGGAATTACTCCGCGTTTTTCCGCAAGTGTTTCGCGGGACGCATGTGAGCCATCCCGCGGTGTCCATGTATCGGGCAGGCCGACTTGAAGTCACATCGGCAAGTCCGATGCTGGCGCATGGCGACGGAGAGCTGTTCGGCGAAACACCGCTCGCCGTCGAAATCGCGAAACAAGCCGTAACCGTGCTTTATCGAAACAAATAGACGGGTTTCCAACTTTGTCCGCTATTATCCGTTGCATAAAGCACCGACGGTTTGCCGTACGTTCTTGTCGCAAGCCAACCGCGTTTCGCGTCCACGAAGCTGATCGCAGCTTGTTGGCCGGGAAGCTTCCGGGCTTGATTCGTCCAAGACTTGCCCCCGTCATGTGTCCAGCCGATCGTAATTTCCCCTGCATCGCCGCACGGTGAGCATTCGCCTGTTAAGAAGGCGGTTGTGCCGTTCAAAGCCAGCAGCATGCCGGGCTTTATGTTCGGTCCCGGACGATCGACTGCCTCGCCGGTCGCATATCCAGGGGCGGGACCTCCGCCTGCGGTCGATTGGACTACCGGCGTTGTCCAGCTGCGTCCGCCATCGGGCGTATGCATCAGCGTATAGGACGTCTGCGACATGCCGGAACCGCCGATCAACAGGACCCAGGCATTTTTCTGCCCGGTAGACCGAACGACGGCTCCGCCAAGCGGTCCTTCTATTTTTTTCTCGAGAACGGTTTTCCACTGTTCGCCTCCCGTTGTCGTGAACGCGATGCGGAAACGGCTAGCATCGGACGTTACGGCCCAGCCATGCATCCGGTCATAAAAAAACGGTTCTCCTACGACTTGGTCGGGCACATGCAGCCGTCCCCATGTTTTGCCCCCGTTTGCCGTCATCCAGCCTCCGCTGAATCCGACTTTCCGGTTGACGAAACGGATTGTCGAGCCGATGTCCACTCGGGCTATGGGCGCCCAATGCCGCCCGGCGTCCGTCGTATGAAGCACGGTGAGAGGTTCTTGTCCATCTTCCGGCGTTCCGATCGCCCAACCGAGCTTCGAGTTAAGGAAAAACAAGCTTCCGATCCGTTCTTTCCCTTCGTATTGCTTGCTCCAGCTCCGCCCTCCGTCCGATGTTCGGGATATAAAACCATTTCCGCCGGCAAAGCCCACTCTGGCGTTCAGGAATTGAATCGAAAAGATTTCCTCGTGTCGTTCGGACGGCGTTTCCGCCGCGAAGGCTGCCGTCTCGAACCCAAAGCTCATCATCGCAAGCAATGCGCTGCATAGGACTGCGATTCGGACGCGGTTCATCCAATTCATCACGAATATCACCTCTTTTTTGTACTTTGCATAGAGCCCGTTTTACCTGCTCCCCGATTGGAAAAACATGCCTTTGTTCAGCAGTATAGACATTCGCGGGAAAAATTATATCGAATAAACGTTAGCTATACGGTCAAAGGTATTTGTTCGTTATAATGTGGCCGGAAAAGTAACTTGACTGCGCACTCGAGATTAGATTATTATCTAATTAGATAGTTATTAAATTAGATGGCTGTGAAAGGAGATGCCTGCTCATGCAGCTGCAGAAGCTGGTTCAATTCCATAAAGCGCTGGCCGACCCGAACCGCATTCGAATATTGCATTTGTTGTCCGGCGGGGAATTGAACGGACAAACGCTCGCGGATAAGCTGGGCGTTACGCCGGCAACCGTTACGCATCATGCGGCCAAGCTTCGCGAAGTCGGCATCGTGTCGGAGCGCAGAGACAAGAATACGATTTATTTTTCGCTGCACGATTACATGCTCCGCGCGCATTCCTCGGCGCTGCTTGATTTTATTTACAAGGGAAAGGAGGAAACGGACATGGAATCGGCAACCGAAAAAAACGACAAGCTTCGCGATGCCGTGCTGCGTAATTTTTTTGCAAAGGACGGCACGTTAAAGCAAATTCCATCTCAACTGAAGAAAAAGCTGATCGTACTGGAGTATATGGTGGAGCAGTTGGAGCATGGAAAGAAATATGCCGAAAAAGAGATCAACGCGTTCATTCAGCGGTTTCATCCCGATTTTGCGACGATTCGCCGGGAATTCATCATGCACCAGTATTTGTATCGCGAGCAGGAAATTTATGAAATGAACCCGCGGGAAATTTGGGCGAAATGGGAGACGTTGAGCTGACTACTGCGTTATCTGCGGAAAACTTATAAATTCTATTATGGAAAAAATGACTCTCATCGCTGAAAATGAGCTTTACCCGTTGTTTCCGGGTCGTAAGTTTGATAAGCTGAAGGAATAACTAATTCCGTTCGGATAAGGGGTAGAGCATTTGTTCAAGCTGCATGGTTCTTGGGTTGCATCGCCGTTGCCTGGCGAGCGACCTTTTTTCGCCGTATGGGGAGAAAGCGATAGAACGGGCTCGGAGCGGAGGATGGCCCGTTCCGAAGAACTCGTCGCTCTTTTGGCCGAAAGGTCGGATGCTATAGATCCGGCTTTATTCGAGCATGCCCGTGAAGTTGTGCCGGTATCTTACACGGACGGATTGCAGCATCATGATATGGAGGCTTTAAAACTGACATTTCAAGCGGAATATGCGCTTGATCTTGTACGTATGCTGCTTGCTTTTGGCGCCGATACTGCGGAGGAACAAGGAATTGCGGCAGGAGACAGCATTCGGTATTGGAGGCAATGCGTGCTGCTCGCGCTTGAATTAGTTGCGAAGCAGCAGTACGTTCCTGCGGTCCGGACGATGTCCGGGAAAGTCGAAGATGATCTCGGCGTGACGACAAAGCACCAGGCTGTCTGGGAACCTTTGCTGGAGGCGCCTTCGGTTAAGAATCAGATCGAACGATTGGCGGTGACGATGCCTTTGTCTAGCCGAAATGCGCAGCGGGCATCGGGTGCGGCAGAGCGCGGCGATTCCGAACCATGGGAGGATACCGTCAAGCATTTTGTACGTACGATCGTAGATGCAGTCGTTCGAAGTGCCCAATCGGAAGAAGAGTCACGGCAGATGATCAAAACATTAAATCCCCGTTACGCTTCGCCGCTTACCCCTATCGAGCATTGGCTGGCGGCCTTGCTCTCGCCGGAAGCGCCGCTTAACGTTCCAGCCCTGGAATGGATCGCGGGCGATGCGGCCGAATGGCGGCAGCGATTAAACGATGCCGAGGCGGAACGGACGGTTACGACGTGTTTTCGGTTAGCAGAGCCGCCGCGCGGTGATGAACAAACTTCCGGCAATGACGGCTCGGCCGGATGGCGGCTCGAATTTATGCTTCAGTCGAAGGATGATCCGGGTCTGCTGTATCCGGCCGAGTCCATTTGGCGGGATGAGGAAGCCGGTGGCGACAGACGTGCGGCAAGCGCGTTATGGCATGAACCGCAGGAGCGGCTTCTGCGTGATTTGGATGCCGCGGCACGGAAATTTGCCCCGCTGGAGCGATGCTTGAGAGATGCGATTCCGCTAGCCTGCACGTTAACGCAGGAGGAGGCGTATTTATTTTTGCGCGAGGGGGCGTCCCTTCTGCAAAACGAAGGCTTCTCGGTGTACGTTCCCGCCTGGTGGCGAAACCGCGGATCTCGTTTCGGCCTCCAGATGAGACTGCAAGCGGCCGATACCGCCGATGAGCCGGGAGACCGTTCTGCGGACCGTTCTTTCGCTCCCGGCATGGTCGGATTCGATTCGCTGGTCCACTATGACTGGCGAATGACGATGGACGGCGACACTTTGACGCAATCGGAGCTGGAGCAGCTGGCCGAGCTGAAGATGCCGCTAGTCCAGCTGCGCGGACAATGGGTGGAATTCCAGCCGTACGTCGCGAAGGCAATGCTGGAATATGCGGCGAACAACGAATTCGGCAGGATGACGTTTGCGGAAGCACTCCATCTTTCGCTGCAAGGCGGCCGCGCCGAGGGAAGCAAGCCGCTCGCGGTGAACGAGCTGGTCGACGAGCTGCCCTTGCCGCGCATGCCGTTCGCCGGCGTGACGGCCGATGCGCAATTGGGCGCATGGATGGAGCAGCTGCGCGAGATGGATGCCGTGCCGATGCTGGAACAGCCTGCGGGGCTGCAAGGTTTGCTGCGTCCCTACCAGCAGAAGGGCTATTCCTGGCTTGCGGCGATGCGTACGCTCGGTATGGGCGCTTGCTTGGCCGACGATATGGGGCTCGGCAAGTCGATCCAGTGGATCGCTTATATGCTGCGCTTAAAGGAAACCGGACAGCTTCACGGACCGGCTCTTCTTATATGTCCTACCTCGGTGCTCGGCAACTGGCAGCGAGAGCTGGCCCGGTTTGCGCCGTCGCTGCGCGTATGGCTGCATTACGGTACTTCCCGCTTGTACGGGGAGCAATTGGAGGAGAAGCTGGCGTCGTGCGACATCGTCATGACCTCGTATTCCATTGCTCAGCGGGATGCGGAACAATTGGAAGCGGTTGTGTGGGACGTCGTCGTGCTGGACGAAGCGCAGAACATTAAAAATATTTTTTCGAAGCAAACGAAATCGATCCGCAAGCTGCGCGCCGGCCACCGGATTGCTTTGACGGGCACCCCGGTCGAAAACCGGTTGTCGGAGCTTTGGTCGATCCTTGATTTTCTTAATCCCGACTACCTCGGCTCGCAGGAGCAGTTTCGGCACAAATTCGTGCAGCCGATCGAACGTCAGCGTGATCAAGAGCGTGCGCGAACGCTGCAGCGGATGATTCAGCCGTTCGTCATGCGCAGAGTGAAAACGGACAAAAATGTCATTCAAGATTTGCCGGATAAACAAGAAATGAAAGAATATTGTCCGTTAACGCGGGAGCAGGTCACGCTCTATGAAGCTTGCGTGCGCAGCATGCTGCAGAGCGTCGAACGTGCGGAAGGGATGGAGCGCCGGGGGGCGATTCTGTCGGCGATTACGCAGCTGAAGCAAATTTGCAACCATCCGGCGCATTATTTGCAGGACGGGCGCGTTAGCGAAGGGCGTTCGGGCAAGCTGATCCGGCTGGCGGAAATGATTGACGAAGTCGTCGCGAACGGGGAAAAAGCATTGATTTTTACGCAATATGCAAAGATGGCGGAAATGCTGCAGCAATTTCTGGCCCAGCGTTTCGGGCAAGAAGTTTATTTGCTACACGGAGGAACGCGCAAAGAACGCAGGGACGAGATGGTGTCGCATTTTCAGAATGATCCCGATTCGCCGCGTTTGTTCGTGTTGTCGCTCAAAGCGGGTGGGTACGGATTGAATTTGACCGGGGCGAACCATGTGTTTCATTACGACCGCTGGTGGAATCCCGCCGTCGAGAACCAGGCGACCGATCGTGCATACCGCATCGGGCAGCAAAGGGACGTTCAGGTGCACAAGTTTATTTGCTCCGGTACGCTTGAGGAGAACATCGACGGCATGATCGAAGCGAAAAAAGAACTTGCCGAGCATGTCGTCGGCACTGGCGAGCAATGGCTCACGGAGCTGTCGACCGAGGAATTGAAGCAAATCGTCACGCTTAGGCGGGAGTTGTTCGTGGAAGGGGAGGATTAACGATGGAACATGGCGCATGGTGGGCGGAGCGTTGGTTCGAAGCCGCGCTTGCCTATACGGGAACGAGCCGCATGCAGGAGGGCCGGCGCTTAGCCGAGCAGGGCCAGGTGCAGCTTGACGCCGAGAGCGAATGGTTTTCCGTTTCCGCGAAGGTGAAAGGCGACGCGACTCGGCCGTATGTCGTGGACATCGGGCTCGCCCCGTTCACGGAAGCGGAGCGGGATGCCGCATGCCGCGTTACCGCCGCCGAGGCGGCCTTTGGCGCCGCGCTGTGGAACGGGCGGCTGCTGGAGCGCCACGCCGCCCGGCTCGAGGATGCGGGCGCGGCGCTGTTTCCGGCGGAGCGCGCCGCCTGGCGCATCCGCTGCTCCTGCGGCGCGGCGTCGCCGGAGCTGTGCGCGCACGCGGCCGCCGCGCTGCACGCGCTTGCGCCGCAGCTGGCGGCATCGCCGCTCCGGCTGCTCGCGCTGCGCGGGCTAAGCCGCGGCCAGTTCGCCGCGGCGCTCCGGCGCCGTCGCAGCGAGCTCGCCGCGCAGGCGCACGCGCCTGGCGCAGCCGCCTTCGGCGCGAACGTGCCGGCCGCGCAGGACGCCGCCGTGCCGCCGGCTGAAGCGGCTCCGGCAGCGCAAGCCGCGCCGCCGCTCGCCTTGGCGGCACCGCCGAAGTTCTGGAACAAGCCGACGCCGCTGCATCAGGTGCTGGCGCCGGCTTACCGCCGCGCTGCGGAGGCGGCGGAACGGCTTCTGGGCGGCGACGGGAACTCGCATCGCGACAATCATGCGGAGGTGAACGGATGGAACGGTGGATAACGTACGATTGGCTTCGCAAATATACGAATTTGTACCGCAATGCCTCGTATGCCGACAAGCTCGCCCAAATCCGGGCGGAGAAGAACCCTTATTATTTGTTGGAATGGCTGCTATTCCCGCCTTCGTCTACAATCGTCGAGGAGCTTCGGTATCCTCGTTCGCCGGGAATGTGGAAGAACAGCTACGTTTCCTTCCATGAAGTGTTTTTCCAGCAGCTGCTGTACGACATCGCTTTCGCGGCGATGGCCGATGCCGATGAAGAGCCGCTTCTGGATACGGCCCTGTTCGATATGAAGGCGTACTATCATAGCCTGATTTGGGAACGGGCGGTTGATGCCTTCGAACAGCGCATGACTGAATCGGTGGAGAAACACGCCGCCTTCGCGCAGCAGCTGCAGAAGGAATATGACAAATTGGAAAACGAATACAAAGAACATATTCGTCAAATCGAAATCGAGTACGCAGCGGATGAGGAGCAGCAGCGCGAGCGGAAGAGTACGGCTTTCGAGTCGCATGAGCGGAAAAAAGAAGAGGCGCCGCGCAAGCTGCTTGCCAAACCTTTTGCGGAGTGGCCTTTCGTCGCGTTTATTCATAGAAAGCAATGGGACCGTCCGGAAGAACGAATACGAGGGTTGCTCGAGCGTCTTCATGCGGCCGCTAGTCCGTCTTATGTCGATGCGCTCCGGCAGGAAAACAACGGGAAGCTGCGCGAGGAAATTTTTCCGCAGCACCTGGAGCGTAGACGATTTTTGCGATGGCTGACGGCGTACGCATCGAAGACGAACATGACCCGCGGGACGATCGACCCTGAGCCCCGGCAGTCGGCTTTCGACAAGCTGTTGGGCGACAAGGATGCATTTTACTGTTTTCCAGAGGCACATATCGAATGTCTTGCCGCCATTTATGAAACGATCGGTTTCGAAGATTATCTAATCGCAGGCGACGAGCTGCCAGCCTATTTCCCCGAGCTTGTGCGCCGGTCGCTGCACGACGAGAAACGGCGCAAATGGCTGCAGGACAAAATCATCCTGCGCCACTGGAACGTCTTCGCGGGTTTGTTCGCGCAGCCGAAGTATTCCTTCGACTCGCTAAGCTGGGTGCTTTGTCTCGATCCGATCAGCATCGAGCAGCGGCTGCTCCGCCTTGACCGGGGTGCAACCGGGCAATCGGGCCGGTTCGACCGGGAATCGATCATGGAACGGTGCTGCGATATTTTTGCGGACGGGATCAAAGCGGGGCTGCCGAGTAGCCTTATCGTGCCGATATTCGCTTACTTGACGGCCCACGGCAAAGATACTGTGTATGCGTATATTTATAAAATCAAGCAGCCGGCAGAACTGGCTCCGCTGCTAGAGCTGGATATGCCCTCGGCTTCGTCGTTGTTCGGGGGCGAAGGGATTCGGGCCCAGTCCGCGCGGCAGTCGGTTTGGGATGTTTTTCTGCAATGGTGCGGATCAGCCTCCGGCGACGATCGAAATCGTTTGCTGCGCCTCGGCAAGCTTCTTGCGGAGGATAAAGAAAAGCTTGCGGCCTTGTGGCTCGACCGGTTATCGGCAGACGGCGAACCGCTGCGCTGGCCGGCGGACCAAGCGGAGCTTCTGGCGGAGGCGCTTGGCGTCCGCTTTTTTGGAGAACCCGATTCGCGGCGGGACGACGATTCGCTCGTTCGCGAATGGCTTGACCGACATAGCGAACGGATCAAGTTCGAGACGGATGCGGCCGGCGCGTTAAGCTCGGCTCATTCGGTGAAATACCGCATCGTTCGCCCGGGCGCGCTGGATGAATGGAGCGGGCAAGTCATTGCCAGAATGATCGTACGGCCGGAAATTTCGGATAAAAAACAAATTGTAGACTTGTTGGACGATTTGCGCAGCATTTAGAATAGAACGTGACGATTTTGCAGGCAACCGGGAAGGATGAACGTTCGATATGCTGGAAAGATGGAAAAGGGCGTGGAAGGCGGGAAAGGAAGCTTTTCGGGGCGACGTGAATCGGCAAGGCACTGTGCGTTTAAATACGGCGCAGGCCGAAGCTTTGATTCAGCTTCTCGCAAGCTATAAACTGCGCGAAGCGGAGCTCGAGAAGCATTTTCCGGACATCGCGTTTCCCGTCCGCTTGCTCGGGCAATCCGGGGTAGGCTGGGAATGGTTTCCCGGCGGCACGGATGACGCTTCCGGCGAGAAGGCGTTTGAAGCCCGTATCCGTGAAGACATCGGCCGATATCCCGCGAATTATACGATTATTACGCATGATGCAGACGTTCGGCTGGAGGAGGCGACCATCCAGGTCGTCGCCCCCGGCATTCGCGATACGATAAATAAAGCTGCGCTCGTGAAGGCGAAAATCGCTTTATACTCCGCGAAATCGGCGGACGAGGTGCAGCAGGTGCTTGACGATTTGAGTATGATATAGGTGAAGTAGTTTTCCTACGGAAAACTTTTAGGAGGTTCCCATGAACAAATATTATGTCGGCATCGACCTCGGCACGACGAATTCGTCGGTAGCCGTATTCGACCCGCATTCGGATAAGGTGGAAATCAAAAAGGTCGACGTCGGCGAAACGCCGAACTTGATCCGTTCGATTTTGTCGATCGACGAAAACGGCGAATGGATGATCGGCAATCAAGCGGCGGCGATCGACCGGCTGCGGAACCGTTCCGTCTTTTCGATCAAAACCGAGCTGCGCCGCGATATGAAATATACGTTAACGGTTGATGGCGAGACGTACGATCTGGAACAGCTATATGCAATTTTTATTCGCGAGCTGCTGCGCAAAGCGGGCATCGACAATCCGCGGCGGGTGGAGCGTCTTGCGCTCAGCGTTCCGGTCAATTTTGACGACAATCGCAAAAGCGTCATGGAGCGCGCCGCCGTTCGCCTTGGCATACCGGTCGAAAACGTCTGGTTTCTCGACGAGCCGATTTCGGTATTGTGGGATTGCCAGCAGATTCAGGCCCATTACGCGCTTATTTTTGATTTTGGCGGCGGTACGCTTGACCTCGCGATCATCGATAAATACGAAACCGAAGATATGAAGGATGGAGCTTCCCGTGCATTGCGCGAGCTGACCGGACAAGGCGACAACCGGTACAAAGGCAAAGTGACGGCCAAAATCGGGCTGGACCTCGGCGGCGACGATCTCGATGACGTCATCGTCAAGCTATTCGTCGAGCAAGGCAAGGCGCAGGGCAATCCGGTGTGCGAGAGCATCAGCCTCGATGTATTCGACGATCCGGAGCGGCTGCACAAGCTGAAAAACCATCCGAAGTTTACGTTTTATTATCAATTGAAGCATATTGCCGAGCAAGCGAAGCGGTATTTGTCGTCGAACGACCAGTTCGCGGTCAATATCCCGCCGCTTATTCCCGGCGTAGACGAAGGGATCAAAGGCGTAACCGTCACTTACGAGCAGTTTATGCTTGCGACGGAGTCGATCCGCGCACGTATGCTGCACGGTTTGAAGCAGCTGAACGACTTGTTCCACGAACAAACGGGATTATCCCGCGAAGGCATCGAAGCGGTTCTGTTGTCGGGGGGGAGCAGCTTGGTTTCGTTCGTGCCCGATTTGCTAGAAGAGCTATATCCGAACGCGCGAATCGTCTGGGACGAAGAACATCTGCAAACGCGGATCGCCCGTGGGAATGCCCGCTATACGCGAAGCGAAGGCGAAATTCTGGTCGGCGATTTCATCGGCGCCGCTTACGGCATATACAACCACGCAGGGAAAGAAACGATCGTCATGATCGACCATAACGAGCCGTATCCGGTGCAGAAGGTAAAGCGGGTCGCCACGACGAAATCGAACCAGACGCGCATCGAAATCGTGCCGATGGTACGCAAAGGCGACCGGTTCGAACCGCTGAGGCAGAACGGCAGCCCCGTCTGTTGGCGGATGAACATCAAGCCGCACGAGCAAACGATGGACTTGAGCCGAATCCGCGTGACGTATGCGATCGACAAATCGCAGCGGCTTCGCGTAACGGCGTATGACAACTTGTTCAAGACGGAAATCGGTGTGGAAGAAATTTTGCTCACGGAATCGCAGTAGCCTGTGCTATAATGCGAATTAATGCGAATAGATTAATAGGATAGGGGTATTCGAACGAATCATGAGTCTTTTAACGGTAGAAGATTTATCCCATAGCTTTGGCGGCCGTACGTTGTTCAAAGACGTATCGTTCCGGCTGCTGGCCGGAGAGCATGTCGGTTTGGTCGGGGCGAACGGCGTCGGCAAGTCGACGATGATGAATATTTTGACAGGTCAATTGTTGAAAGATAACGGCAAGGTAGAATGGACACCGAAGGTCCGCTACGGATATTTGGACCAGCATACGAAGCTGACGCCGGGCAAAACGATCCGCGACGTGCTGAAGGACGCTTTTTTGCCGCTGCTTGAGCTGGAGAACGAATTAAACGACATTACGGCCAAAATGGCCGATGCGAGTCCCGAGGAGCTTGAGCTGCTGCTTGAGCAAATGGGCGATATTCAAGAGCAGCTGGAAATCGGCGATTTTTATTTGATCGACGTAAAAGTCGAAGAGATGGCGAACGGACTCGGATTAAACGCGATCGGGCTGGAACGGGACGTTTCCGCATTAAGCGGCGGACAGCGGACCAAAGTCCTGCTGGCGAAGCTGCTGCTCGAAAAGCCGATGGTACTGCTGCTCGACGAGCCGACGAACTATTTGGACGTTGAACATATCGATTGGCTGAAAACGTACTTGAAGGAATATCCGTACGCGTTCATGCTCATTTCTCACGATACGGAATTTATGAACGATGTCGTTAACGTCATTTACCATCTCGAATTTGCCAAGCTGACCCGTTATTCGGCGAACTATGAGAAGTTTCTCCAGATGGCCGATATGAACAAATCGCAGCATATCGACGCCTACGAGAAACAACAGGAATTTATCAAAAAGACGGAAGATTTCATTCAACGGAACAAAGCGAGATATTCGACGTCCGGCCGGGCCAAAAGCCGCGAGAAGCAGCTGGACCGGATCGAACGGATCGATCGTCCGGAGGAGGCGCCGAAGCCGACCTTCGTATTCAAAGAATCGCGCGCAAGCGGCCGGATCGTATTCGAAGGCGTCGATATGGAAATCGGCTACACGTATGCGCTGCTGCCTAAGATGAGCATGACGATCGAGCGGGGCGACAAAATCGCCATCGTCGGCTGCAACGGCGTCGGCAAATCAACGCTGCTCAAGACGATTCTCGGAAAAATCGAGCCGTTCAGCGGCAAAACGTATTTGGGCGATTTCCTGTTCCCGGCGTATTTCGAGCAAGAAGTGAAAGCGGGAAATATTACGCCGATCGACGACGTATGGAATGAATATTCAAGCTTGAACCAGCATGAAGTTCGTGCCGCGCTTGCGCGCTGCGGACTCAAGAACGAGCATATTACGCGGCCGCTGAACATGCTGAGCGGCGGAGAGCAAGCGAAAGTCCGGCTGTGCAAGCTGCTCATGCGCGAAAGCAACTGGCTGCTGTTCGACGAACCGACGAACCATCTGGACGTCGTCGCCAAAGCGGAGTTGAAGCGGGCGCTGCAAGAGTATAAAGGCACGATTATTCTCGTATCGCACGAACCGGATTTTTACGAGGATTGGATTACGAAGGTTTGGGACGTTGAGGAATGGTCGCACAAGGCGGCTCAAAGGTCCTAAGCGCCGATTGAACCGGATTTACCATAAGGTAGGCTTGGCGACCATAAACCACATCATCACGAGCAAAATGATCACATACCATAAAACAGCGCGGGACAGTTTGGCAACGAGTAAGTGCCTCTCTGCTTCCGTGCTTTTCATTTTTCGTATAATCGGCGAGAAAGCACGGGCGATAAAGAAGAGAGATCCGAGCAGGATTGCCAGCGTCACGATAATCCAGGACTCGCTCCACGACCAGCCGCCCAGCATCCATAACAGCACGCCGGATACGGTTAATAAATGGCCCGAATGCTTGGACAGCGTCACCGTGACGGTAAATGCCTGCAAGGACGTATCCAGAAAGTCCTGCGGGATCGTCTTCAGCTTTTTGAGCAGCGGAAAAAGGACGAAAAAAGGACCAAGCGATAACACAACGCTAACAATATGCACGTATAATATGAGTTTGTACAGCCACAAATCGATGGACATAGATGACCTCCGCATGATGAAGTAAGGGATGCGAGCCGGCTGGAAAGAGGACTTTCCTCCGGGCTCGCGGATCGGTTTCGTTGATTATTGCGCGTGCTGCACCGGACGGAATTCGTGAACCCATACTTTTGCTTGCGGAATCCAAGGCATGCCTTTGTGCATGGACAAAATATATTGCTTATACGATTCAAAATCGGCGAAGCCTTCGGCTTGCGCATCCGCATCGGTTATTTCGCCGAGCGGCTGCTGGAAGACGTTATAGACTTCGAAGGAGCGGCCTTCCAGCTCCATGACCTCGCCAGGATCGGCATAGCGCCCGTTGCGGCGCGTTGCGGTTTTTTCGCCGCGAAGTACGCGTTCGATATCGGCTTGTACGGTGATCAGACGGTCGATGGAGCATGTTTTTGGCGGCAGTTGCTCTGTCATGATAATTCCTCCTGCAAAGTTTAATGGGATTGGCATCTATTTACACACGTTTCACATTGTACATCAATTCGGCTGGAATTAAAAATGAAGGACGTCGTTAGGAGAGACAGATTGACCTTCCGATCAACCAAAGTGGGGAGAGAAACTTTTGGAAAAACAAGTGGATGATCAAATTGGAGCTGCTTCGGCAAAAGAAGGCGGCTCGTTTATCGAAACCTTTCTTGTCGCCCTCAAGCTCGGGTTAACTTCGTTCGGCGGGCCGATCGCCCATATCGGCTATTTCCGCGACGAATATGTCAAACGCCGCCGCTGGCTTGACGAACGCAGCTTCGCCGACCTCGTTGCGCTATGCCAGTTTTTACCCGGTCCGGCGAGCAGCCAGTTGGGCATGGCCATCGGAATCGGCAGGGCCGGGCTTCCCGGCGGCATCGCCGCATGGCTTGGCTTTACGCTCCCTTCGGCGCTGGCGATGGGGCTGTTCGCATATTGGGTCGGGAGTGGGGATTTCGCCGGGGCCGGATGGATCCGCGGACTGCAAATCGTCGCCGTTGCCGTCGTTGCGCAAGCCGTGTGGGGAATGGCCCGGACCTTAGCGCCGGATCGGGTGCGCGGGTCGATTGCGGCCGCTACAGCGATCGCCGCTTTGCTGCTACCTGCAGGCTGGGGGCAAATCGTGCCGTTAGCGATATCGGGACTGCTTGGCTGGTTCATTTTCAAGCCTGGTGCGGAAGAAACGGCAGACCCCTCGCAAGATCGGGATGAGGGCCGTATGAGCCGTATGAGCAGAACAACCGCAAAAGCATCATTGATCCTATGCTTTGGCTTACTTGCGGCGCTGCCCCTTCTTCGGTTTGCGGTACCCAGTCTATGGATTGCGCTGACCGACAGCTTTTATCGCGTTGGGGCGCTTGTGTTTGGCGGCGGGCATGTCATTTTGCCGATGCTGGAGCACGAAACCGTGGCTGCCGGCTGGATTACCGAAGACCAGTTTGTTGCCGGTTACGGCGCAGCCCAAGCGATACCCGGTCCGTTGTTTACATTCTCGGCTTATTTAGGAGCATCGATGGCCGGGGGATGGGAGGGGGCCTTGCTTGCCGCAATAGCTGTTTTGGCCGTGTTTATGCCGTCCTTTTTGCTGATCGTCGGAGCTTTGCCTTATTGGAGCAGTCTTCGCAGACATTCCGGCTTCCGATCCGCGTTAATGGGTGTCAATGCATCGGTTGTCGGCATATTGCTTGCAGCCCTATATTCGCCGGTATGGACGAGCACGATTTCCACGCCGATGGATTTTTGCATCGCTCTTGTCGCTTTTGCGCTGCTGACGCTATGGAAGACTCCGCCATGGATCGTCGTGTTGCTTGCCGCAGCGGCAGGGATGCTGATGACTTGAGTGAGGTAGTTGGGCAGGCACCAATTCAGAATATTTTGGCTGAAAATCAGAAAATTTTGGCTTAAATAATGCCCAGAAATCCCGCTTTCTCGATCGTTCAGAAAATTTTTTCTTAAATACAGAAATTTTTGGCTAAGATCAGAAAATATTTTCTGAATGATGCTCTGAATCGCACTTTTGCCGTAAAATTCAGAAAAAAAGTGCTGAATTTAAGAAAATCTTTTCTGAATGAGCTTTACCCCATATCCGCCGTTTCCTCATTGCCTTTTTCCGAATATGATGCATAGAGCTTGTTCTAAACAAGATTCGGTCATGGAAGGAGGAAGCGGAATGAAACCGTGGGAAGTCATAGAGCTGCTCGCATCGCTTGTCAAAGGCAAATACCCTTGTCCTTCGGGAGCGATCGGTCAGCTGATCCTGGAGGTCGGCTTTGAACTGAAGACGCCAAAAGATATCGTTACGGGACGGGAATCATATAACCTCGGCAATATAAAAGGGGTAGGTCCGGCGGGGAGTGTCGTCATTTATACGAGGGAGTATTACACGCAAAGGCAAGTCGAATGGGTGCGGTCAGCCGGAATGCTGGTAAGAATTGTTGGTCCCGCCAAAAAAAATCCGGCATTAACGGAAGTGCTCATCATGGATACGTTCAAGGCGTATCACAATTATGGCGAATCGATCGACGATCAGCTGCAGCTGCTGAAAAAACCGAGATATGTGAGAGCCGGGGTTTGGGAAGCCAGAACGCCGGAAGCGTATGCGGATGCGCTTAAAAAAGCGGGATATGCAACGGATCCGACTTACGTCGAAAAAATAATGGCGGTCGTCCGCCGTTATCAATTAACGCGATTCGACGTGACGGAGGAGGAAGCTGAAGTCGAGCAAAAAGTGGACGTATTCTATAAAGATATGACCGTAAGCGGTCAACTGTTGGATTCGCTGACTTGGGTACCCGCGAGGGTGATTGGCCAAGCGGCGGGAGCCTTGGTGGAATGGGACGGGAAACAGGTTCTGATTAACGGCGTTCCGATCGAGACGCGGCTCATTCAAAATACCGGCTATGTTCCGGTGCGGCGGTTAGCGGAAGCATTAGGCTTAAAGGTGCAATGGGATAAGTCGAATAAGACAGTAACATTGTTAGATCCGAAATAAGGGGTCGCGTGTACGGGCTTTTGAGCGGCGAGATTCCAACACACAATATCATTGTTTTGGACTGTCACGGTGACGAGGATGGAATAATTCCAGGGTCTGGAGAGCCTTCGCTCGGCGCTGAAGAATTATCGCGTATTGTTCATTTACCTGGACGACTTTTTGTCAACATGGGTTGCGAAACAGGCAGAGAACATATTGCCAAAGCGTTTATTGATGGCGGATGCAATCATTATATCGCTCCGACAGAAGGTATTCGTGGCGATGCTACGCTTTTCTTTTGTATGCATTTATTTTATTTTTTGGTCCAAGGAATGACGCTTGAACAAGCAGTTGAACAATCAAGGAAGTTTGACAAGCATACGGCGTTTTACCGTCATTATACAAAATAATCAGAAGTATACGTCAAAAGGCTGCCGGAAATCGGTAGCCTTTTGCGCAAGATTAACTCGAATAAAACGAATTAGGCGCCCCTTTCGGGACGCCCATTCATGGGAGAGGAGAAACCGGACGAAGAACTTATGGGGAAACGTAAGTCTTCTCCGCGGTTGTCTACGACATTTGTGATGTCGATAATCATATCATTGCCGATATTAGCACTTTTATACATCGGCCAAAAAAAATTTTCACGAAAGCGCATCGCAGGATGCGTTTTTCAATTTTTTCCGAATGTGATACGATACAGAAAGCAAACTGACATCCATAGAAGGAAGCGGGGAACGAAAGGTTGAGGGTCATATCAGGCACGGCCAAAGGCAGGCCGTTAAAAGCGGTGCCCGGCAGCGGGACGAGGCCGACGACGGATAAGGTCAAGGAAGCGATATTCAGCATGATCGGACCGTATTTCGATGGGGGACAAGCGCTTGATTTGTTCGCCGGAACCGGAGGCTTAGGAATCGAAGCATTAAGCCGCGGAATCGATCGCGCGATTTTCGTTGATTTGGAGCCGAAGAGCATCGAGGTCATTCGTCACAACGTACAAGCTGCGGGAGTGGCGGATCGGGCCGAGATTTACCGCAATGAAGCGACGAAAGCGCTCAAGGCGCTGATGAAACGCGAAGCGCGGTTCGATCTTGTATTTCTCGATCCTCCGTACAAATTGAAGAACGTCGACGAGCTCATGCTCGACATGGCCGAAAAGCAGCTTCTGAACGACGGGGCGATCATGATGGTCGAGCATGACTCGGACCATGTGTACCCGGAGAATTTCTCCGGTTTCCGTTGCGGCAAGAAGGCGGTATACGGCGAAATCGCCGTTACGATATATCATTACGACGCGCATAGGGCGCACGATCCTAAGATTGAGAGCGAGGCGAACGAACCGTGAACTCGGTACATCCAGTAGAACGAATCGCAGTATATCCAGGCAGCTTTGATCCGGTAACTTGCGGACATGAGGACATTATCCAACGGGCCGCGAAGCAATTCGACCGTCTGATCGTTGCCGTATTGAACAATTCCAGCAAAAATCCGCTTTTTACGGTGGAAGAGCGGGTTCGTTTGTTGAAGCAAGTAACGCAAGACATGCCGAATGTGGAAATCGACAGTTTCCGCGATTTGCTCGTAAACTATATGCGTTCGAAACGGGCGCAAGTGATCGTCCGCGGCATCCGCTCGGTCACCGATTTTGAATATGAGCTGCAGATGGCCTCTACGAACCATAAGCTGAACGGCGATGTGGAAACGATTTTTATGATGACGAATCCGAAGTTTTCTTACTTAAGCTCGAGCATTGTCAAGGAGATTGCAAGGTTCCACGGGCCGGTCGACGAATTGGTGCCGGATGTTGTTCAAGAGGCGCTCAAGAGCAAATACCCAAAAGCGTAACGGAAATATTTTAACGGAACAAACGGGTTATTTTTTGAACGAAAGCGATACATAACGACAATCCGGTTAAAATAAGGACGATCCACAGCAAGCTTTGCGCCATGGGGTAAAACAGCTTCCAGCCGCTCCACTGCCAAATGTCGACCGGCTCGGCAAACGCGGTGACGGCAAAGTCGTCAAGCGCGAATCCGGTTGGCATAGACCAGCTTGCAAGCTTCGATGTCAAAAAGCCGGTCAACTTCGGCTGGATGAAGCTGATAAACGGTTTCCAGCATACGACGGCCAAAATCGCGGCGATCAGAGTATGGACCAGTCTCGCTCGAAGAAACGTCGAATATCGCAGGTCGGTACCTTGAATCAAATTTTGGACTTGCGCATGAGAAGAAATGCCGCTCCAGGCCAGAATCGCCGCGATTGCCGCCATTTGCCAGACGAGAGGCTCGGCCGAAGCTTGACTGAGCGAATACGAGCCGATATGGACCTCCAGCAAACCGGATAACAGCGGCTGCAGCCAAGCATCCGGTATGTGAAGCGGCGTAAGCAATATTTGCAGCACGCGAATGAGAACAGCGAACATCATCATGAGTCCGCCGATCATAAAAAGCTTCTGCGCACCTGTTCCGACGGCGTCTCCAAGCACCTTTCCGAACGTACGGCCGTCAAGCCGGTGCGCATCGCGCATGGCGGCCCCTGCGCTTCGGAACGACAATGCTGCGGCTTTGCTCTTGGTCGGAATGGCGGGCGGTGCACCGCTTGCTTCACCGGGGAGCGTGTCCGTTTGAGAAGCAGAAGAAACATTCCGCATAAGGCATCCCATGACGATCGCGGAAATATAATAAACAACGGCAAGAAACAACCCGTATTGGGGCTTCTGCATAAATCCCGTTACGACGACCAGGACGATAAATACCGGGCTGCTTACATGAGACAGCGCGAGCAGCTTCTCCGCTTCGCTTTGGCTTAGCTGCTGCTGCTTGCGCAGCTTGACCGTCATTTCGGCGCCCGCAGGACTTCCTGCCGCGAGCCCCATGACGAGAGCGGTGCCTCCAATGCCGGGAATCTTGAACAAGAAGCGCATGAGCGGATCCAGCCAGGTGCCAAGCCCTTGGGCCAGTCCATATGCAAGCATCAGCTCAGAAGCAACCATAAACGGCAGCAAGGCCGGGAAGACGATTTTCCACCATACGGTTAAACCTTGCAGCGATGCGGAAAAAGCTTGTTCCGGGAACAAGACGATACAAACAACGAGAACGGCTGCCGAAATGCCCGTCAGGAGCGTAATATTCTGACTTTCGCGGTGTAAACCGGCGCGAATCATGGCTTCACCTCTTCGTAGGGGTTCGTGATTGTACATGTTTACGCGTCCGGCGGGACGTTTAGACCAAGCTATAGGGAGACAAAACGATCATGGAGAGAGACAATAGGAAGCGAATGCTGCGGATCGTACCGCTGTTCGTATTGGGTGCGGCGATCCTCTATGTATTGTTTTACATGCCGACGCCATACGTCATCTATACGGCGGGAACGGCCGAATCGATCAAGCCGATGGTGAAGATCGAGAAGGACGATCCCGAAGAGAAGGGGGCGTTCATGCTGACGACGGTGCGGATGCTGTACACGAACTTGTTCAATTACATGTTGACGGCCTTTAATCCCGATGTCGAAGTATATAACAAAAAAGATATTTTCAAAGATGAGTCGCCGGCGGAATACGACACCCGGCAAGTGTTCATCATGCAGGGCTCGCAAACGAACGCGATGCAAGCCGCCTACAGCAAAGCGGGTACGCCGTTTAAGCTCACTCCCGAAGGAGTGCTGGTCATGCAGGCGACGGCGGGTATGCCCGCCGAAAAGTTGCTGAAAGCGGGAGACCGCATCGTTAGCGTGGACGATGTCAAAATTGTCAGCGCGGATGATTTGCACGCGTATTTGCAGAAGAAAAAAGTCGGCGACACCGTCAACGTCACGGTCGAGCGCAAAGGAAAGAACGTTACCGTTGCATTGCCTTTATCCACGCTGCCTCCGGAGAAAGGAAAACCGGCAAGCAAGACGCCTGCGATCGGCATCGTCATCGGGCAAATGCTGTCGGTCAAAGCCGACGATGCCAAAAAGCAAATTCATATCGACGCGGGGGCGATCGGCGGACCTTCGGCCGGATTGATGTTCTCGCTGGAAATGTACAATCGGCTGACGCCGGGCGACTTGTCGAAGGGCTACCAGATCGCGGGAACCGGGACGATCGACGCCAACGGCACGGTCGGCCCGATCGGCGGCATCAAGTACAAGATCATGGCATCCGACCGCGAAGGAGCGGAAATTTTCTTCGCCCCGCGCAAAAACTTGCAGGAAGCGACCGATCAAGCGAAAAAAATGGGGACGAAGATGAAAATCGTCGTCGTGGATAAGATGGACGACGCGCTGAATTACTTGGAGAAGCTGCAGCCCAAAGCTTCATGAAGTTTGAGCTTGCAGCTTGAGCGGCTAGAACTTGATCGGCGGCTGAAAATAGTCGCGGAACATTTCGTCCCGGCGTGGCGTTGCGTACCCTAATGCATAAATTTGCGATGCGGCAACGTCCATTGCGAGGAAAGGATGACGTTCGCAAGCCTCGTTCGTCACGTTGGCGATCACCGGCACGGAAGCCGTTTTTTTCATCCGATGCAGAAGCTCCCGGCCGGCTGAGCTAAAGCCGAGTACGCGCAAGTAGTTGGCTCCGTTATGGAGCGAATCGGACGTTAAACTGGATTTGCTATGGTTCAGCAGGATGCGGAGCAGCGTGCGCTGCAGCTTCGTTCGCGTGTACCGCTTCGTCTTCAATGCGGTTAGCAGCGCTTCGAACGTCATCTGCTCGCGCAGCTCCGGAAGGGCGGCTTTCAGTCGGTGCTCAAGCCCCTCATTGACTTCGAAGACGCCTGTAAGCTCTTCTGCGGACCTGCTCGCAAGCTGATGCAGCAGCGGCAAGAAATAGTTGTCCCAGCTCATCGGCCCGCGTCTGGCGTCCCGTTCGCGGCGCAAAATCGCCAACGTCGTTTCCGGCATATAAGCGGCGGCTTCCTCCAGGTTGCCCCGCTCGAATACTAAACGGCGTATCGCGGTGGCGCTGGCGATATCCCGGTCGGTAATGTCCGTTTGGCTGTATCCGGCCTTTTGCCGGGTAATGGTGAGCGGCTGGATTTGGCTCCCGATGCGCTCGAGAGCCAACAAGTAATGAAGGCCAAGCGAATTGTTCGGCATCGCCAGCATCGCCGCCGCGTCTTGCTGCTCGGGAGGCAGCACGGCATGCTCCTGCGCGTACAGCCGGACCGCTTCGCTGTAGGCGGCGGGATAGCTCGCCCCGGTTTTCAACTGCTGCCGCACGAGCTGGCGAAACGGTTCAGGCTCGGACGCGAGCACCTTCGCCAGCTTGCGCAGCGAATCGATATCTCCGCTTTCGCTGCCGAAGCAGAGGCTGTCCACGACGCCTGTCGCGTCCAGCAAAGCCACGGCGCCATAGGCGAACCATTCCGCCGGCTGGGAAGCGTAAGCGACGGGCAGCTCGATGACGAGATCGGCGCCCATGGCGAGCGCCATTTCCGTCCGCGCCCATTTGCTCGCGATCGCCGGTTCGCCGCGCTGCAGGAAATGTCCGCTCATAACCGCGACGGCTGCGTCGGCGCCGGATTCTTTTTTCGATTGCCGGAAATGATACAAATGTCCGTTATGTAAAGGGTTATATTCTACGATAATCCCTACTGTGCGCATGGGGCACCTCCTGCCAACACTATACCATGGAGGAAGCAAAACTACTATTAAGGATGCTGCGCCAGAACGTTTGGAAAACTTTCATCTACAAAAAAACGTGGAAATGTTGACAAAAGGCCGGCAAAATCGCTATAATTATTTTTGTTTGTTTGGAGTGATAACCTATGCGAATTCATTTTCGTGACTTAGCTTCCAAAGGGAACGTTGTCCGGTTTCAAGAACGAATCGATGCGACCTCGCTGATTAGCGGGCGCAGAGATATAACCGGCATTGGACCGGTCGAGGCGGATTTATCCGTTCGAGTCGTAGACGGCATCGCCGACATCGACGGCCGAATTAAGGCTGACGTCGAGCTCGTCTGCTCCCGCTGCTTGAATCCGGTCAAGGAGTCGCTAGACATTCCTTTCCACGAACAATTCAAGCAAGTCAGTGAGCTCTCTGACGAGGAAGAAGACGAAGACGACGTGATTGAAATTGCGGACGAGCAATTCGATCTGCGGCCTTTTGTTGAAGAGAGTGTTTTAATGAACCTTCCGTTCGTTCCGCTTTGCGACGAAGCCTGCTTGGGCTTATGTCCGGAATGCGGACAGAATCGAAACGAGCAGTCTTGCGGCTGCAAAGGCGAAAAAATCGACCCGAGACTTGCAGGTCTCAAAGATTTTTTCAAGGAATGAAGCGTTCGGATATTTGTTAAGGAGGTGGGAATATGGCAGTACCATTTAGAAAAGTGTCCAAAACTCGCCGCGATAAGCGCCGTACTCACTTCAAATTGGAAGTTCCGGGCATGGTAAAATGCGAGCAATGCGGAGAATTGAAACTTTCTCACCGCGTATGCCGCGTTTGCGGAACGTATAAAGCGAGAGAAATCATCAAGCAATAATCGCAATGATAGTACTTCATCTTTGGTGAGGTGCTATTTTTTTTGTGCGGAACTTGCCGTAAGCCCGACTGTTCTGAGGGGATTTGAGAATCGGCTTTCCTTTTCGCGGGGAATTATATATACTACCTTTAGCACCAGGTAATAAAAACCCCAAAAAGTTAATACCCTGGAAAATTATCCGAGTAAAAGGTGGTGCCCGCCATCGAACGGCTGCCAAAACGACAACGCCAGCAACAGTTGACAAAGCTGATCGAAGACAACCCGTTTATAACCGACCAGGAACTGACGCGCCAACTGAAGGTAAGCATCCAGACGATTCGCTTGGATCGGCTTGAGCTTGGCATTCCGGAGCTGCGGGAACGCATTAAAATGATGGCCGAACGATCGTATGACCAAGTACGCTCGCTGCCGCTCCACGAGGTGATCGGCGAAATCGTCGACTTGCAGCTGGACAAAAGCGGCATATCCATATTCGAAATTCGCGAAGAGCACGTGTTCTCCAGAACGAAAATCGCGCGGGGGCATCATGTATTCGCCCAAGCGAATTCGCTTGCCGTCGCGATCATCAATGAAGAAATCGCTTTGACCGCATCCGCGGACATTCGATTCATCCGTCCCGTGCATCTGGGCGAGAAATGTATCGCCAAAGCTTACGTACGATCCATTTCGGGTCAGAAGGGAAAAGCCAAGGTCGAAGTGTTTACATATGTCGTTGAAGAGATGGTGTTTCAGGGCAATTTCATCATTTATCGTTCTGCAAAGGAACATACTGACGAAGGGAGAGACATGAATGCGGATCGCAATTGATGCAATGGGCGGGGACCTCGGCCCTGAGGCGAACGTGGCTGGAGCATTGCAAGCCGCCGCCGAATGGAGCGATGTCGAGATTATTCTCGTCGGCGACGCGGCGCGCATTGAGCCGCTGCTGACTTCGAAGCCCGTCAATGTCACCGTCCATCATTGCAGTGAAGTCATATCCGCCGACGACGAGCCGGTGAAGGCGGTTCGCCGCAAGAAGGACGCGTCCATGGTCGTTGCCGGAAGGCTCGTCCGGGAAAATGCGGCCGATGCGATGATCTCTGCCGGCAATACCGGGGCGCTCATGACGATGGGGCTGCTCATCGTCGGGCGGATCGACGGCATCGACCGGCCGGCGCTCGCGCCGATGCTGCCGACGAAGGACGGCCGCGGCATTTTGGCGCTCGATCTTGGCGCCAATATGGATGCAACGCCCGAGCAACTGAGGCAATACGCGATCATGGGCAGCCTGTACTGCCAGAAGGTCGGCGGAGTGAGCAACCCGCGGATCGGATTGCTTAACGTAGGCACGGAGGAGAACAAAGGCAACGAGCTGACCAAAGCGGCGTTTCCGGTTTTGTCCGAGGCGCCGATCCGTTTTGTGGGCAACGTCGAGGCGCGCGACGTCATGGACGGCAACTGCGACGTGCTCGTATGCGACGGCTTCGCCGGAAACATCCTGCTGAAAGCGATGGAGGGAACGGCTGGGGCTATCATCTCCGCGCTGAAGGAACAATTTATGAGCACGTGGTATACGAAGCTTGCGGCGGCCATACTAAAACCGGGCTTAAAACGATTTTTCAAAAAGCTCGACTACAAGGAACACGGCGCCGCACCGCTTCTCGGCATTAACGGCATCTGCATGAAAAGCCATGGCTCCTCTGACGCTAGAGCGATCAAAAACGCCGTGCGGCAAGCGAGAGAAGCGGTGCAGAGCGACTTGGTTCGAGCAATTTCAAAGGAAATCAGCGGGAAGTGAGTGTGTCATAATGAATTTGCATCCTGTCGGCATTATTGGAACGGGCAAATATGCGCCCGAACGTATTTTAACGAATGCAGAGCTTGAACAAATGGTTGAAACAAACGATGAGTGGATCGTCACCCGTACGGGCATCCGCGAACGGAGAATTGCATCTCCCGAGCAAGCGACCTCCGATCTGGCGCTGGCTGCTGCCGAAGAAGCACTTAAGGCTGCGGGCATTACGGCCGATCAGCTCGACCTGATCGTCGTCGCGACGATTACGCCGGACATGGCGTTTCCTTCCGTATCTTGCATTTTGCAGGATAAGCTAGGCGCGAAAAAAGCAGCGGCTTACGATTTGTCGGCGGCTTGCTCCGGCTTTATTTATGGATTGGCCAACGCGGCGAATTTCATTGCTACGGGCACGTACCAATACGCGCTCGTCATCGGGGCTGAAACGTTATCCCGCATTACCGATTATACGGATCGCAACACCTGTATCTTGTTCGGCGACGGCGCGGGGGCCGTTATCCTCGGACGCGTCCCGGAAGGCCGCGGCTTCAAGTCGTTCGAGCTCGGCGCGGACGGCTCCGGCGGAGAGCTGCTGAAAATTTGCGGCGGCGGTTCGCGCGTTCCGGCTTCGGCGGAAAGCTTGGAGAACAAATTGCACTACATTCACATGGACGGCCGCGACGTGTTCAAGTTCGCCGTCCGCATCATGGGCTCCGCGGCGGAAGAGGCGCTTCGCAAAGCCGGGAAGAGCAAGGAAGATATCGACCTGCTGATCCCGCACCAAGCGAATATCCGAATTATCGAATCGGCGATCAATCGCCTGGAGCTGCCGCCGGAGAAATGCGTCACCAATCTGGATCGGTACGGAAACGTATCGGCAGGCTCGATTCCGATCGCGCTTGCCGAAGCGGTTGAGCAAGGCCGGGTGAAGGAAGGCGACTGCCTCGTCTTCGTAGGCTTCGGCGGCGGCCTGACCTGGGGCGCGTCCGTATTGATTTGGTAGAAGAAAGGAGCCTCATCATCAATGGGTAAAATTGCATTTGTATTCCCGGGCCAAGGTGCCCAAGCGGTCGGCATGGGACGCGACGTGTACGAAGGATACGAAGGCTCGCGTCAAATATTCGATCGTGCGGACGAAGCGCTTGGCTTCAAGCTGACGGACATTATTTTTAATGGGCCAGACGATCAGTTGAAAATCACTTACAACACGCAGCCTGCGCTGCTTACAACGAGCATTGCGCTGTACGAGGCGATGAAGGCGAAAGGACTTGCTCCGGACTATGTCGCCGGACACAGCTTGGGCGAATACAGCGCGCTTGTCGTTGCCGGCGTTCTCGCCTTCGACGATGCCGTCCGCATCGTGCGGGCGCGCGGCGAATATATGGAGCAGGCCGTGCCAAGCGGACAAGGCGCGATGGCGGCCGTGCTTGGGGCGGAACGCGAAGCGCTCGCGGCATTGTGCGCCTCCATTTCCGAGGGCGGTGCCCTTGTTGAGCTGGCGAACGTCAATTGCCCGGGGCAAATCGTCGTATCCGGCAGCGCAGCGGGTGTACAAGCCGTCGTCGAACGGGGCAAGGAAGCCGGAGCGAAGCGCGTTATTCCGCTCGAAGTGAGCGGTCCGTTCCATTCCTCGCTCATGAAGCCCGCCGCCGAGAAGCTTGGCGAGAAGCTCGAAGGCGTATCGATGCAAGAAGCCGCAATTCATGTCGTCGCCAACGTGACGGCACGTCCGGTATCCGGGGCGGCTGACATTCGCAAGCTGCTTGTCGAGCAAGTGTATTCCCCTGTACTATGGGAGGATAGCATCGCTTGGCTGATCGCGGAAGGCGTCGACACTTTCGTCGAAATCGGCTCGGGTACGGTTCTGGCCGGGCTGATCAAGAAGATCGACCGCAACGTTCGCGTCATCTCGGTGAACAGCGCGGAGTCGGCCGAGGCCGTCGCTTCTGCCGTTTAACCGGACGTTTCGATTTTATTAACTCCATTCATGCGAGGAGGAACTTTCATGCTGGAAGGTAAAGTAGCGCTCGTCACGGGCGCTTCCCGGGGCATCGGCAGGGCGATCGCGCTGACCCTTGCGGAAGCCGGCGCCGACGTTGCCGTGAACTATGCGGGCAGTGAAGCCGCTGCCGCCGAAGTCGTGCAGCAGATCGAAGCGATGGGCCGCAAAGCGGTCAAAATTCGCGCCAACGTCGCAAAAGCCGACGATGTGGAAGAAATGGTCAAGTTTACGTTAGACCATTTTGGGAAATTGGATATATTAGTGAATAATGCCGGCATTACAAGAGACAATCTGATCATGCGCATGAAAGAAGAAGAATTCGACGACGTGATCGATACGAACTTGAAGGGCGTGTTCAACTGCATTAAAGCCGTAACCCGGCCGATGATGAAGCAGCGCTCGGGCAAAATCATCAACATTTCTTCCGTCGTCGGGGTGCTCGGCAATCCGGGCCAGGCGAATTACGTGGCGGCCAAAGCGGGCGTCATCGGCCTGACGAAGGCTTCGGCGCGCGAGCTGGCTTCCCGCGGCATTACGGTCAACTGCGTCGCTCCAGGGTTCATCGAAACCGATATGACCGATAAGCTGACAGACGAGCTGAAGGAGCAAATGCTGAAACAAATTCCGCTCGCGAGACTTGGCCAACCTGAGCATATCGCTCGTACGGTGCGCTTCCTGGCGTCCGACGATGCCGCTTACATGACGGGTCAAACGATTCACGTCGATGGCGGAATGTACATGTAGGAAGCGGGTTTTCCGCAATTGCGGGCAACAAAATTTGCACTATGGTAATTTGTCCACAATTCTCGTATAATACCAAAGAGGAGGTGAGCCGGATGTCCGATATTTTTGATCGAGTGAAACGTATTGTCATCGATCGCCTCGGAGTCGACGAAGCTGAAGTCACTCTAGAAGCATCTTTTAAAGATGATTTGGGCGCTGATTCTCTAGATGTTGTAGAATTGGTGATGGAATTAGAAGATGAGTTCGACCTGGAAATCTCTGATGAAGACGCAGAGAAAATTACGAGTGTAGGAGAAGTTGTGAATTACATAAAGTCACACGTGTAACATCGATTGCAAGTCCCGTTCGAAAGTAACGGGACTTCTCCTCATTTCGCTCAGGCAAAACATTTTTCGTTATCAGCCAGCTTTACAGGCGGGTCGTAGACGGTGCATAGATAGAGGTGACTGGTTTGAAGAATAGAGTGGTCATTACCGGCATGGGCGTTATGACATCGCTCGGCAAAGATTTGGACACTTTGTGGAACAGCCTCATGGAAGGCAAGTCCGGCGTTTCCGAAGTGGAGTCATTTGATGTAAGTGAATATCCGACGCGTATCGCGGCTTCTATAAAAGATTTTAATCCCGAAGATTTCCTCGACAAGAAGGAAGCCCGCCGGATGGACCGGTTCGTCCAGTTCGCGACGGCGGCGGCTTTGGAGGCGCTTAAAGACGCCAAGCTGAACGTTCGGGAAGATACCGATCCGGAGCGGGTCGGCATTATGATCGGGTCCGGTATCGGCGGTCTCGGCACTTGGGAGGACCAACACAGCATATTGCTGGAGAAAGGTCCGAAGCGCGTGAGCCCGTTCTTCATTCCGATGATGATCGCGAACATGGCGAGCGGACAAGTATCGATCGCTACCGGCGCGAAAGGCCCGAACACAACGGCGGTGACGGCATGCGCGACCGGAACGCATTCCATCGGCGATTCGCTGAAGCTGATCCAATACGGCGATGCGGACGTCATGATTTGCGGCGGCGCGGAAGCGACGATTCGCCCGACGGGGATGGCCGGCTTCTGCGCGATGCGCGCGATGTCCACGCGCAACGACGAGCCGGAGAAAGCGAGCCGCCCGTTCGACATCGACCGCGACGGCTTCGTTATGGGCGAAGGCGCAGGGGTTCTCGTGCTGGAGTCGCTCGAACATGCGAAAAAACGCGGCGCATATATTTACGCCGAGGTGATCGGCTACGGGATGAGCGGAGACGCCCATCACATGACCGAGCCGGATCCGGAAGGCGCGGCGCGTTGCATGACTCGCGCGATCAAACACGCGGGCATCCAACCTGAAGACGTGCAGTATATCAATGCGCACGGCACGTCGACGCCGGTAGGCGACAAGTCGGAAACGACGGCGATCAAGCTGGCGCTTGGCGACCACGCTTACAAGGTGGCTGTCAGCTCGACGAAATCGATGACCGGCCACTTGCTTGGCGCGGCGGGCGGCGTTGAAGCGGTGATTTGCGGACTGGCGATCAAAAACGGGGTCATCCCGCCTACGATTAATTTGGACAATCAAGATCCGGAATGCGATCTCGATTATGTTCCGAATGTGCCGCGCAAAGCCGACCTCAATATCGTCATGTCGAACTCGTTCGGGTTCGGCGGGCATAATGCGACGATCGTGCTCAAGAAATTCGCGGAATAACGCTGCATGAATGAAATCTCGGATCTCGGCATACGGGTCCGGGATTTTTGTTCAGTAGGCGGTTTCGGATCCGCCGAATCGAACGGCGAAAGTCGTTTATTCTTGGATGTTGGGTATCCTAATGAGCGAACCTGCCGTAGCATCTCGTCCCGCAACTGCGATGCGGATCGCTTACGGTTCTCAAGTTTCACGATAGGACGGTGATGGCAGTGAGTGCAGATTTAAAAAAGCTGCAGCAAAGGCTGCAAATCCGGTTTCAGAATCAGGTGCTGCTGAAGCAAGCTTTTACGCATGCATCTTACGTAAACGAACATCGGGCAAGCTCGTTTAAGGATAACGAACGTTTGGAATTTTTAGGCGATGCGGTACTGGAACTAGCCGTTTCGGAGCACTTGTTCCGTACGTATCCGAATCGGCCCGAGGGCGAACTGACGAAGCTGCGTGCGGCGATCGTCTGCGAGCCGTCTCTCGTCCGGTTTGCCGAGCAGTTGGAGTTTGGCACCTATGTGCTTCTCGGCAAAGGGGAAGAGCTGACGGGAGGAAGAACGCGTCCCGCCTTGCTGGCCGACGTATTCGAGTCGTTTGTGGGCGCGTTGTATTTGGATCAAGGCTTTGCCGCCGTGCAGCAGTTTTTGCAGTCGGTCATGTTCGCTCAGATTATATTCGACGGCAAAACGCAGCTGAACGATTACAAAACGCAGCTGCAGGAACTGACGCAGCAGCACGGACTCGGAATCGTAGAATACCGGATCGTCGATGAGCGGGGTCCCGCCCATGAGCGGGAATTCGTGTCCGAAGTGCACATGGATGGCAATCGTCTGGGCACGGGAACCGGACGGTCCAAGAAGGAAGCCGAGCAGCAAGCCGCAGCCATGGCGCTGGAAAAGCTGACCGCCAATACCTAACGGTATTGGCGATTCGTTTGTCAGAGCCGTTTCGGCCCGAGTGCCGCTGCGGCTTGTTTTTTTTATCGAACGACGAGCAACCCAATCCCCTAAAAAGCCCTTCCGTCCATGGAACCAATCCCACGCGACCCGCAGACCTACTTTTCCCGGTCCGCTGTGAAAATACCGTACTTATGGTACAATAGGCAATGAGGTGAAGAAGAAGGATGTTTTTGAAACGTCTAGAACTTTCGGGCTTTAAATCGTTTGCCGATAAAACGGAGCTTGAATTCGTGCAAGGCATTACAGGCGTCGTTGGCCCGAACGGCAGCGGAAAAAGCAACATTTCCGACGCCATCCGCTGGGTGCTCGGCGAGCAGAGCGCGAAAAGCTTGCGCGGCGGCAAAATGGAAGATATTATTTTTGCGGGCAGCGACGCGCGGAAAGCGGTTAATTACGGCGAAGTGTCGCTCACGCTCGACAATACCGATCAAGCGCTATCACTCGATTATAGCGAAGTGACGGTTACGCGCCGCGTGCACCGGAACGGCGACAGCGATTATTTGATCAATAAGCAGCCTTGCCGGCTTAAGGACATTACCGAATTGTTCATGGATACGGGCATCGGGAAAGAAGCGTATTCCATCATTGGACAGGGGAGAATTGAAGAGATTTTAAGCACAAGATCGGAAGATCGCCGCGGAATATTCGAAGAGGCTTCCGGCATTGTTAAATATAAATCGCGCAAGAAAGATGCGCGCCGCAAGCTTGAGGAAACGGAACAAAATTTGCTGCGCATTCACGATTTGGTCAGCGAGCTGGAGGACCAGATCGAGCCGCTAAAGGAACAGTCGGGGAAAGCAAGGCATTTCATTGAACTTAAAGATACGTTAAAATCCAAAGAAATCTCGATGTACGTGTTTCAGATCGAGCAAATTCACCGTTCGTGGACGGAAACGAATGAAAAGTTGACCGCGCTCAGGTCAGAGCAAATGAAGCTGGCTTCCGTCGTCAACAAGCATGACGCCGAGCTGGAGAAGCATCGGCTGGAGACACGGCGGTTGGAGGATGAGCTGGAACAGCTCCAAACGGCTATGGTGCAAGTCATCGAAGAGCTGGAGAAGTGCGAAGGCTATGGCGAACTGCTGAAGGAACGAAGCAAAAACCTGAAGCAGAATCGGGAGCAGCTGACGATTGCGGCCGCTACGGCCACGAAGCGGATCGCAGACAAACACAGCGAGCAGTTGCTGTATGAGACGAAACATCAGGCCATCCAAGCGGAGCTGACGAAGCTAAAGGCGAGCTTATATGCCGAAGAGGAAAGGTTGCTTGGCGTCGCGGGCGGGACAAGCAGCGAAACCGAGGAGCGTCTCAAAGGCGAATTGCTGGAAATGCTGAACGAGATGGCCCAGTTCCGCAACGAGATTCGCTACGCGGAGCAGCAGACGGAGACGATCGGCCGCAGGGTTGAGCGTCTGAATGAAGACGGTGGTAAATGGACAGAGCAGAAGGATACGGTGGAGAAGCGCAAGAAGGAACTCGAAGCCGCGATCTCCGCAACCGCCGCCGAACTAAGCGAGATGCGCAACAAATACATAGCGCTGGGCGACACGCAGCGGAATACGCAAACGATGCTCGATCAAGTGCAGCAGACGCTGCGCAAATGGGAGCAGAAGATGGATGCACTCGTTTCTCGCAAAGACACGATGCAGGAGATGCAGAACGACTATGACGGCTTTATGCATGGGGTCAAGGAAGTGCTGAAGGCGCGCGGCAAGGACGGTGGGCTTAAAGGCGTCCGCGGTGCGGTAGCCGAGCTGGTCAAAGTGCCTCAGGAGCTCGAAACCGCGATGGAGACGGCGCTTGGCGCGGCGTTGCAGCATATCGTCATGGAAAACGAGCTGACGGCCCGGGAAGCGATCGGCTTCCTGAAGAAACGCCAGCTCGGTCGGGCGACGTTCCTGCCGCTTGATGTCATCAAAGGCCGATACATCAGCGACGCGGACAAGCGGTCGATCGCAAGCGCGGAAGGATTCGTCGGCATCGGTGCGGAGCTCGTTTCGTTCGACCGGACCTACGAAGGGATCGTCTACAGCTTGCTCGGCAATGTCGTTATCGCGCAAACGCTGGAGCAGGCGAACCGGATTGCGGCGAAGTGCCAATACCGGTTCCGGATCGTTACGCTCGACGGCGACGTTGTCAACGCGGGCGGTTCGATGACGGGCGGCAGCGTGCAGAAGAAAGGCGCGAGCCTGCTCGGCAGACAACGGCAGATCGACCAGCTGGAGGACGAAATCGCCACGACGACGAAGCAAATTTCCGAGCTGCGCAATAAGCTGTTCGATCTGAAGAAGGATTTGTCGTTAGCGGGCCAATCCATCGAGCAGCTTCGCGAATCGAGCGAGCAGAAGCGGCTTGAGGAGCAACAACTGCGGGCCGAGCTGAACCAGCTCGAAACCGAAATGCGCCATGCCGAGGAGCAGCTGCTGTTGTACGCGCAAGATCGCGGCGTCTATGAGCAGGAAATTGCCGAGCATGCGCGTGCTAAAGCGGCAGCCGAGGCGAAGCTGGCCGAGCATCAAGCTAGCGAGCAGAGGCTGCACCAGATGATTCGCGATGCGGAATTGTCGCGGAAGGCGAACGAGTCGGCGAAGGAAGAGCTGCAGACGCAAATGACCGACATGAAGGTCAAGGTCGCCGCTCTCAGCCAGGAGCAGCAATCGCTGTCGGAGCAGCTCGCCCGGATCAAGGAAGAGCTTCGTCATGAGGAGCAGGAGCTGGAACGGACGAAGCATTTGCTTAAGCAGGCCGATTCGGATGCGGAAACGAACGAGAAGGAAAGCGTCAAACAAATCGAGGACCTGAACCATTACCGGATCAAGAGACAGCAATATACCGAACAGATCGACTTCAAGCGTGCGGAGCGGGCCGATTGGCTGAGTGAGCTGGAGCAGGGTGAAAACGAAACGAAAGAGCAGCGGACCGAACTGCGCCAAGTCGAAGACAAGCTCCGTCATGCCGAAGTCAGTGCCGGACGGCTTGACGTCGAGCTCGAGAACCTGCTGAAGAAGCTGGCCGAAGAATACGACTTGAGCTTCGAGCTGGCCAAGGAACGTTATCCGGTTCCCGAGGATGTTCTCGGCACGCAGAACAGCGTGCGCGATCTGAAGCGGCAAATAGCTTCGCTCGGCATCGTCAACCTCGGAGCGATTGAAGAATATGAGCGCGTGAGCGAGCGTTATTCGTTCCTAAGCGAGCAGAAGCAGGATCTTATCGAAGCGAAAACGACGCTGTACCAAGTCATCCGGGAAATGGACGACGAAATGTCGAAACGGTTCCGCACGACGTTCGAGGCGATCCGCGGCCATTTTGTCGTCGTATTCGCCAGGTTGTTCGGCGGCGGCCGTGCCGATCTCGTGCTCGCGGAGCCGGATAACATCCTGGAATCCGGTGTAGATATCGTCGCTCAGCCCCCAGGCAAGAAGCTGCAAAACTTGCAGCTGCTATCCGGCGGAGAGCGGGCTTTGACGGCCATTGCGCTGTTGTTCGCGATTTTGCTCGTGAAGCCGGTGCCTTTCTGCGTGCTCGACGAGGTGGAAGCGGCGCTCGACGAAGCGAACGTTTCCCGATTCGCCCAGTATCTCCGCGATTTCTCGCAGCAGACGCAGTTTATCGTCGTTACGCACCGCAAAGGAACGATGGAAGAGGCCGACGTCTTGTATGGGGTAACGATGGAGGAAGGCGGCGTGTCCAAGCTCGTATCCGTCCGACTCGAAGACGACGAGCCGGTATCCGCTTGATCGTCCAGGCCGAATAAAGCAATCATCCTTATTGGATCGTAATTGATAGATGGAGGGAAACTATGAGCTTTTTCAAAAAATTAAAAGAAAGCATCGCGGCCAAAACCGAAGCGGTCACGAATATTTTCAAGGACGGTCTCAGCAAGACGAGAACCGCCTTGGTCGAAAAAGTAAGCGATTTGATCATGCGCCGCAAAAAAATCGACGAGGAGTTCTATGAGGAGCTGGAGGAAATCCTTATTGGCGCCGACGTTGGCGTGAATACGGTGCTGAAGCTCATCGACGAGCTTCGCACCGAAGTGCGCAAACGCAGAATCGAGGAGGCCTCGGAGCTTCAGCCGATCCTGTCGGAGAAGCTTGTCGGCTTGCTGCGCGGCGATCAGGACAATTCGATGAAAGTCGCCGAATCCGGCATTACGGTCTATTTGTTCGTTGGCGTCAACGGCGTCGGCAAAACGACGACGATCGGCAAGCTGGCGCACCGCTACAAGCAGCAAGGGAAAAAGGTGCTGCTCGCCGCGGGCGACACATTCCGGGCAGGGGCGATCGAGCAGCTCGAAGTATGGGGGCAGCGCGTCGGCGTTGACGTGATCAAGCAGCAGGCCGGCTCGGACCCTGCCGCGGTCATGTACGACGCGGTACAGGCGGCGAAGCAGCGCGGTGTGGACATTCTGCTGTGCGATACGGCGGGTCGGTTGCAGAACAAGACGAACCTGATGGAGGAGCTGAACAAAATTTACCGCGTCATTCAGCGGGAAATTCCGACGGCGCCTCACGAGGTGCTGCTAGTGCTGGATGCAACGACCGGGCAAAACGCGCTTAGCCAAGCGAAGCTGTTCGGAGAAAAAAGCGGCGTCACCGGCCTCGTTCTGACGAAGCTCGACGGCACGGCGAAGGGCGGTATCGTCGTCGCGATCCGCCAAGAGCTGAACCTGCCTGTGAAGTTCGTGGGCTTGGGCGAGAAGATGGGCGACCTGCAGCAGTTCGACTCCGAACAGTTCGTGCATGCGCTATTCGCCGGCTTGATCCAGGAAGAAACGGAAGCTTCGGGCGAATCCGAATCGTAATTCGATAGCGTCGAAAGAATCGAAGAGATGACAAGTACAAATGCTTGACATCTCTTTTTATTTTCAGTATGATGATGAAGGTTGAATTGTGTAAAGTGTTTTTCCTTGACAGAAGGGAGCGCACTTATGGCGGAAGACAACGTGCTTGAGAAGACGAACCGAATTAATCTGCTGTTCGACTTTTATGAACCGCTGCTGACAGAGAAACAACGTACGGTGCTCCGGCATTATTTTCATGAGGATTTCTCGCTTGGCGAAATTGCCGCTGAGTTCGACATTAGCCGACAGGCCGTGTACGAGCATGTGAAGCGGGCCGAGCATGTACTGGAGGATTACGAACAGAAGCTGCAGCTGCTTGGCAAGCATGAGCGGCGGACGCAGTTGATACGAGAATTAAACGATCAGATTCAACATATAGAAAGCAAGCAAGCGGAAGAGTTGAAGGTTACGATTCGGATGCTGCTTGACATCGATTAACGTACGATCGATCTGGAGGTGAAGCGGGCATGGCCTTCGAAGGATTATCAGGCAGACTGCAAAGCGTATTCAATAAGCTGAGAGGCAAAGGCAAGGTCAGCGAGGATGACGTTAACGAAGCGATGCGCGAGGTGCGCCTGGCTTTGCTGGAAGCGGACGTTAACTTCAAAGTCGTCAAAGATTTCATCGCCAAGGTGAAGGAACGCGCCGTCGGGCAAGAAGTGATGAAGAGCTTCACGCCGGGCATGGTCGTCATCGATATCGTAAACAAAGAGTTAACCGCTCTGATGGGCGGCACGCAAAGCAAGCTGGCGAAGGCGAACAAACCGCCGACGGTCATTATGATGGTTGGTTTGCAAGGCGCCGGCAAAACGACGGCAAGCGGCAAGCTGGCGAAGCTGCTCCTGAAGCAAAATAACCGTCCGCTGCTTATTGCAGGCGATATTTACCGTCCTGCGGCGATCAAACAGCTGCAGGTGCTCGGTGAGCAGATCAAGGTGCCGGTTTTTGCGATGGGCGACCAGGTGAGCCCGGTTGAAATTGCGAGAGCGGGTCTCCAGCATGCGAAAGAGCATAACAATGACTACGTCATTATCGATACGGCGGGACGCCTGCATATCGACGAGACGATGATGGAAGAGCTTAAAGAAATCCACAAGCTCGCAAGTCCCGATGAAGTGCTGCTCGTCGTAGACGCCATGACGGGGCAAGAGGCCGTGAACGTGGCCGAAAGCTTCAACCAGCAGCTGACGCTGACCGGCGTCGTGCTGACGAAGCTGGACAGCGATACGCGCGGCGGCGCCGCCTTGTCGGTACGGGCAGTAACCGGCTGTCCGATCAAGTTCGCCGGCATGGGCGAGAAGATGGACTCGGCGCTGGAGCCGTTCCATCCGGAGCGGATGGCGTCGCGGATTCTCGGCATGGGCGACATGCTGTCGCTGATCGAGAAGGCGCAAGCGAACATCGACGCGGAAAAAGCGGCCGAGATGGAACGCAAAATGCGCAACGCCGAATTTACGTTCGAGGATTTCCTTGATCAGATGGAACAAATCAAGAAGATGGGGCCGATCGATCAGCTGCTGGACATGATGCCCGGCATGGGCAACATGAAAGGGCTGAAGGATGCGAAGATCGATCCGAAGCAGATGGGCCGCGTCGAAGCGATCGTCAAATCGATGACCAAGGAAGAAAAGCAAAAGCCGGAAATCATCAACATCAGCCGCAAAAAACGGATTGCCGCCGGATCGGGCACGTCGATCGCCGACGTAAACCGACTGATCAAGCAATTCGAGGATATGCGCAAAATGATGAAACAGCTGTCGTCGATGATGGGGCCTAAAGGCAACAAAATGATGAAGAGCCTGAAGAATAAAGTCGGCAAAGGCTTCAAGTTCCCGTTCGGGTAATTGAAAAGCATGTTTACCACATAAGAATTTATAGTTTCCGAGCTTTACGGGAACCGAAATTCTTATTGGCATGAAAAGCTTCCTCTTACGCAGGGTCATTCTTCGTGGAGAAGGCTTCGAATAGAAGCTTTTCATATTTTTTAAAGGAGGTGAACTTCATGGCAGTACGTATTCGTTTGAAACGCATGGGTGCTCATAAAGCTCCGTTCTACCGCGTCGTTGTTTCGGATTCCCGTTCCCCGCGCGATGGACGTTTTATTGAAGAAATCGGAACTTACAATCCGGTAGCTCAACCGGCTCAAGTTTCGCTTGACGAAGAAAAAGCGTTGAAATGGCTGCAAACCGGGGCGCAAGCGTCCGATACGGTTCGTAACCTGTTCAGCAAAGCTGGAATTATGACGAAATTCCACGAGCTGAAGCAACAGAAGTAAGATGTAAACTGTTGTGCGGAGGGTCCGAGATGAAGGAGTTAGTAACGGTTATCGCCAAAGCTTTAGTCGATCATCCGGAAGACGTGCGCGTTCTGGCTGTGGAAAGCGATAGCGCCATTGTTTACGAATTATCCGTTCACCCCGACGATGTCGGCAAAGTGATCGGCAAACAGGGGCGTATCGCCAAAGCGCTGCGCACGGTCGTCACATCAGCAGCAGTGAAAGAAACTAAACGGGTTACCGTGGAAATCGTTTCATAACGATTCTTAACAGAATGAAGAGATTAGGTTAGGATGAATTTCCTAGCCTTTTTTCGTACATGCTTGTAACAGAACGATTTTATATATTGTATTTGTCTTGATTAGGAGGGCGTCATGTCCGAACTTTTATATTCGGTTGGAAAAATCGTCAATACGCACGGCCTTCGGGGCGAGCTTAAAATACTTTCGCAGACGGATTTTCCGGATATTCGATTCAAACCCAAAAGCAAGCTGATCATGCAGTCACCGGACTTGAAAACGACGGTTCCTGTCGAAGTGGAGTCGGCCAGGGAGCATAAGAACGTGTTCATCGTCAAGTTCAAGCAATATGCGGACATCAACCAGGTCGAACCGTATAAAGGCTGGATGCTGAAAGTATCCGAACGCGATTTGGCCAAGCTGGACGAGGGCGAATATTACTACCATGAAATCGTAGGTTGTACGGTCGTAACCGAGGAAGGCGAGGAGCTCGGCACCATTACGGAAATTTTAACGCCGGGAGCCAACCACGTATGGACGATTACCCGCCCGAACGGCAAGCAGCTCCTCATTCCCGTGATCGATGAAGTTGTGCTGGACGTCGATGTTTCGAACAAAAAGGTGCTCGTTCATCTCATGGAAGGGCTCCTGTAACGATGCGCATCGATGTATTGACGTTGTTTCCGGAAATGTTCGAGGGCGTATTCGGGGCCAGCATTTTGGGCAAAGCGAAGGAAAAAGGCATCGTCTCGTTACATACGGTTAATTTTCGCGATTATGCCAACAACAAGCACAATACGGTCGACGATTATCCTTATGGCGGAGGCGGCGGCATGGTATTGAAGCCGGAGCCGATTTTTGCCGCAGTGGAGCAGCTCGTGCAAGACGCGGAACATCATCTTTCGCGGGATGCAGTTTTGCAACATTCGCATGATGCTAGGCAGGAGCAAGGGCAGGAAATCGGGTGGCTCGATGCCGAGGTTTCCAAGGGGGCGGTGACTTCGGATTCGGCGCGGGCGCTTGCGCAGGGAGCCGTGCGACAAGAAGCAGATGATGCTAAGGAGCACATGCCGAGAGATAGGGATCAGCATGCGCTGACTGCCGATGAGCAGCTTGTTCAGGATGTTGAGCGGCAGCACGCACTAGAACACGAACAGCCTGTTCATGTTCGGATAAAGAAGCCACGCGTTATTTTGATGTGCCCGCAGGGAGAAACATTTACCCAGAGTAAAGCGGAGGAGCTGTCTCGGGAAGAGCATCTCGTCTTTATTTGCGGTCATTACGAAGGTTATGACGAGCGGATTCGCCAATATTTGGTGACGGACGAGCTGTCGATCGGCGATTACGTGCTGACCGGCGGCGAGCTGCCGGCGATGGTCGTTATCGATAGCGTCGTTCGGCTATTGCCAGGCGTACTCGGCAACGAAACGTCGGCGATCACGGATTCGTTCAGCACGGGGCTTCTTGAGCATCCGCATTATACGCGTCCCCCTGTATTCCGGGATTGGGAGGTCCCTGAGGTACTGTTATCCGGCCACCATGTGAAGATCGAAGAATGGCGCCGCAAGCAAGCTTTGCGCAGGACGTGGGAACGCCGTCCCGATCTGCTGAATGATATGCCGTTGACCGCCAAGGACAAAAAGTGGTTGGAGGAAATAAAAAACGGCGGCGGACAATAAATATACGCGAAGGACCTCGTTTCCCCTATGTTGGCGGGATATGAGGTCCTTTTATTAATGTGACAACTGTATATGGGTTGAAAACAGCAAATGGAAAATCCAGTAAATGATAAAATGCAGTTATTTACTGATGGGAATGATAAGAAGAACGAAAGCCTGCAAAAGTACATCTATTTACAGGGAATTTCCTTTTTGCGTTCCGGATCGAGGAGAATAAATGTATTATCACATTTATTTCGACTATTTGAGGTAAAGTCAATTTTATAAATGTAGTTTTGCAGTTATGAACGTTCACGTTTATGTTTAGGCAATAACCCGTCTCATTTCATCATTGTCCGCTGAATGGCTAAGCTACTCTAACAGACCACAAATCAACAAATTGGTCAACGAACTAACCTGCATAAAAAAGCGACCCCTCACGCTAAAAAGGAATCAAGAGACGCAGGAATCCTTTTTAACGTAATAAAGGCCGCTTGGATATGTTACAATACCTTGCTCAGAAAATCTTTGGTCCGCGGATGCTGCGGATTGCCGAACAATTGAGCCGGATCGCCTTGCTCCACGATGGAGCCTCCGTCCATAAAGACGATACGGCTGCCGACTTCTCGGGCAAAGCCCATTTCATGCGTGACGACGACCATGGTCATGCCTTCGCCGGCAAGCTGTTTCATGACGTCGAGCACTTCGCCGACCATCTCCGGATCAAGCGCCGACGTCGGCTCGTCGAACAGCATGACGTCAGGCTCCATCGCAAGGGCGCGGGCAATCGCGATCCGCTGCTTTTGTCCCCCTGACAGCTGTCCGGGGTAGTTTGACGCTTTATCGGCCAAGCCGACTCTCGCAAGCAGCTTGCGAGCCGTTGCTTCCGCTTCCTCTTTTGTTTTGCCTTTCAGCTTCCGAGGCGCAATCGTAATGTTGTCCAGCACGGTAAGGTGCGGAAACAGATTGAACTGTTGAAACACCATGCCCATCTTCTGACGCAGCTTGTTGACGTCGGTTTTTTTGCTTGTTATGGCTTCGCCTTCAATGAGTACCTCTCCCGATGTCGGCTGTTCCAGCAGGTTCAGGCAGCGCAAGAAGGTGCTTTTGCCCGAGCCGCTCGGACCGATCACGACAACAACCTCGCCGCGCTCAATTTGAATCCCAACGTCTTTCAACACATGGAGCTTGCCGAACGATTTGTTTAGTCCACGTACCTCAATCACCGGAGCTCATCCTCCTTTCGGCAACGCCGAGCAGCTTCGTCAGCGTAAACGTAAGGACAAAATACATCACAGCCGCGATAAGAAGCGGCTCAAACGGCCGATAAATGCCCGCTACGACGTTTTTCGTGCCGAACATCAGCTCGTGCAGCCCAACGACGGAAACGATCGAGGATTCCTTGATAACGACGACAAATTCATTGCCGAGCGCGGGCAAAATTTTACGTACCGCCTGGGGCAATATGATATGTGTCATTGCTAATCGCTGCGGCATGCCAAGTGACCGAGCGGCTTCCATCTGCCCTTTGTCGACCGCTTGAATGCCGGCCCGGAATATTTCGGCGACGTAGGCCGAGCTGTTAATCGTCAGCGCCATAACGCCGGAAACGTAATCCGGCAAGTTAATATTCAAATACGGCAAGCCGAAAAAGATAATGTAAACCTGCAGCAAAATCGGCGTGCCGCGGATGATCTCGATATAAGAGGAGGCCAACCAGCGGAGCGGCGCAATTCTTGACCTCTTCATCAGCGCCAGCAGAACGCCGCAAACAACGCTCAGGATGATCGTTCCGAGCGACAGCAGAATCGTCAGCTTGACGCCTTCAATGAAAAAGTCGGAATATTTGTTCCAAAACGAAAAATCCAATCGCTGTTCCTCCCGTTAACTTATTGCTGCAGCATTTGCTCGGCGGCTTCTTTTTTGAACTCGTCAAGCTTGTTTTCTTTGGCAAGCTTGTCCAGCACGTTATCGATCGCCGTTAGCAGCTTGGCATCGCCTTTTTTCACCGCAGCGGCAAAACCGCCTTGGTTGTCCGGTTTCGCGTCGGCGATAACCAGGTCGCTGTTTTTGGAAACAAACGCTTCGGCAACCGGCAGATCAAGCACTACGCCGTCTGCTTTGCCGCTTTTCAGCTTCAAAATCAGGTCCGGGATTTTTGGCAGCGTATCGGTTTTTGCGTCGGCCAGCTGCGTATGGGCAACTTCCTCTTGTACGGAACCAAGCTGGGCACCGATCGTTTTGCCTTTAAAATCGGCCAAAGTTTTATAATTGGCTTTATCGTTCGCGCGGACGACGATCGCTTGCTCGGATTGATAATAATCTTTCGTAAAATCGACGCTTTGCTTGCGTTCGTCGGTGACGCTTAATCCCGACATCGCAAAATCGACTTTGCCGGATGCAAGAGCGAGCAGCACGCTGTCGAAATCCATGTCTTTGATTTCCAGCTCCACGCCGAGCTCCTTGGCTACTTCTTTCGCGATAGCGATATCCAGGCCAACGACTTCATCTTTGCCGTTCACGGGCAGATGGAACTCGAAAGGAGGGAAATCCGCGCTTGTTCCGAGAGTTATTTTTCCTTTTTCCTTGATCGCGGCAAGCTTGTCCGACGATCCTCCGCATCCTGCGGCAAGTGCCGCGAGCAGCATAATTGCCAGGAATACGACCATTTTCTTCATTTTCATTGTGTTCCCACCTTTGATGTCATAAAATATGGATACTAACCGCTTGAAACACATCTTTATTGGATCTATAGGATACAATAAGCACTACATTATTATAATGCTCTGAACAAAAAGTTCAATATCAAACGTTGAATTTCATGAATTTGTATGGTAGAATAAATTCTGTTGCAGTTTTGTTCGAATACGGTGGTCCTCTATTTGCGATGATGCACGGGCAATAAGCTCGTCAGAGCGGTACGAACACCTGTTGTGGAAGGAGGGAGTCATATATGAATATCATTCAAGCGATTACTCAGGAACAACTTCGCAAAGATATCCCAAGCTTTCGCCCAGGCGACACGCTGAAGGTATACGTTAAAGTTATCGAGGGATCTCGCGAGCGGATTCAGCTGTTCGAAGGTGTTGTCATTAAACGCCGCGGCGGCGGTATCAGCGAAACGTTTACGGTAAGAAAAATTTCTTACGGCGTAGGCGTTGAGAGAACGTTCCCGCTTCATTCGCCGAAAATCGATAAGATCGAAGTGGCTCGCCGTGGTAAAGTTCGCCGTGCGAAGCTCTACTATCTTCGTGAACTTCGCGGTAAGGCAGCAAGAATTAAAGAAATCCGTTAATAAACAAGAGGGGGCTTGGTTGGATACAAGTCCCCTTTTCGTTTAACAATATTAGGTTCTTTCATCTCTTACATAGTAGAGATTCAGGAAGGAAGGTTCAATGGATGTCGATGGAACAGGAACAGGAACACAAACAAACCGAACCGAGTGCTGCCTCGGCCCACGTCAAATCGGCTAAAAAAGAAGCGTGGGAATGGATCAAAGCGCTGGCCATTGCGGCTGTGCTGGTGTTTATCATTCGCTGGTTTATTTTTACCCCCTACATCGTCGACGGGGAATCGATGCACCCCAATTTCCAGAACGGGGAACGGCTAATCGTGAACAAAATCATATACGACATCCGCAAACCTGAGCACGGCGAGGTCATCGTATTTCACGTTCCCGAGGAGGAACGCGATTTGATCAAACGCGTGATCGCGCTGCCTGGGGAAACGGTTAAGGTCGAAGGCGACAACGTATATGTCAATGATAAATTGATTGAGGAAAGCTATATTAAAGGCGTGGAAGAAGAAGCGGCCGCGAACGGCGGAACCTATAACGGAACCGGCGGGGATTTTTCGTTCCCGAACGATATCGTCCAAGAAACAAAAGTGCCGGAAGGCAAAGTATTCGTACTTGGAGATAACCGGCCGAACAGCAAAGACAGCCGATATCTCGGCTTTATCCCGATGGATCAAATCGTCGGCCGAGCAGATTTTGTATTTTGGCCGATTCAAGATTTGCGTTTTGTGAAACATTAATCCTAATATGAAATTGACGAAAGTAGGTGAGCGGCATGACAATTCAGTGGTTTCCCGGACATATGACACGGGCTCGCAGAGAAATCGAGGAGAAGCTGAAGCTGATCGACCTTGTGATCGAGCTGCTGGATGCCCGTATCCCGCTATCGAGCCGCAATCCGATGATTGACGAGATTTTGAAAGGCAAGCCACGGCTCGTTCTGCTGAACAAAGCAGATTTAGCCGATCCGCGGGCAACGGAGCGGTGGCTGCAATTTTTTGCCGAAGAAGGGTTGACCGCACTGCCGATCGATGCTTCCTCGGGGACGAAGGTGAATGAAATTCCGGTTCGCGCCAAGCAGCTGATGCAGGCCAAAATCGAAGCTCAGCTGCGCAAAGGCATCAACCCGCGGGCGATCCGCGCATCGATCGTGGGCATACCGAATGTCGGCAAGTCCACGCTGATCAACAAGCTGGCCGGCAAAAGCATCGCGGCGACAGGCGACAAGCCGGGCGTCACGAAGGGACAGCAATGGATCAAGGTCGGCACGGAAATGGAACTGCTCGATACGCCGGGAATTTTGTGGCCTAAATTCGAGGATCAAGACGTGGGCTACCGGTTAGCCGTTACGGGTGCCATTAAGGAAGATGTGCTCCATGTCGATGAGGTTGCTTTCTACGCGATGAAATATTTGTGCGAGCATTATTGGGATGCGCTGCAGAACCGTTTTGCACTGGAAAACGAGCCGAACGATTTGACCGATATCAATGAAATCGTACAAGTGATGGAAGAGATCGGCCGGAAGCGGGGCTGCGTCGTCAGCGGAGGAAGAATCGATCTGGACAAAGCGTCGGGATTGCTGCTTCGCGAGCTGCGTGCAGGCAAAATCGGGCGTGTAACGCTTGAGCTGCCGTAAGAAGCGGTTGAAATAGGCGCCTGAGTTGTATAAATAATGTGAAAGCCTGGCGATTGCCAGGCTTTTTTGTTACCAAAATTGAATTTAATGCATAAGTTTTTCCGCAGAATGAAATCTACATAGAAGAGGCATCGACCCGAAGCTAATCGGCATAACCAAAGTAATTGAAAAATGAGATCAAGTGCATATCTTTTTGTCCATGATGAGTGGACATATTATTGTAAATGTCTTTTGAAAGGTGGACACAAGGAGGAGGTGCAGATGCAAACGAATTGTCCATCATAGGGATACAATTGCATCAATAATTGGCGATTTGTTCACACGGCGCGGACAGTCGGACGGAATCGAAACGTACTGCCAGTGTCCACATTTGAATGGACATTTTCATGCATTTGTCCATCATAGGGATACAACTGCCTCGAAAATCGGTGATTGTTCTGTATGGACTATCGAACGGAATCGAAACGTACCTGCCAGTGTCCACATTTGAATGGACAATTTCGTGCATTAGTCTTTCTACCGTGAACAAGGCATTCTATCTTAGGAGAAGCGAACGAATCGGTTGTTTTGCAAAACAGGGACTAGGTCCAAAGCATCGAGCTGAATGCAATGCCGTACATCCTGCTCGTAGGCTAGTTCCCGTAATTCGCGTCCGCTTCCGCAGTCCCAAACCAGGTCATGCAAATCGGTTTTGCACGATTCGTAAGCGCCGATACATACTATGGCTTCCGGCGATTTGGCGCCATTCAGCCTGGACAATATAAGGCCTGCGGCCAAATAGTCCTCGATCCCGGGGCGCAAACGATTTTCGTTGTCCAGAGCGTTCGACCATTGTTCTCCGCAAGGAACTACGGTGATATTGGCGCCGGTTTCGTCTTGGATTCGGTTGGCGGCTCGAGCTGTGGCCGTCGCGTTCAAGAAGCTCCCGACAAGTAGGGACGGCACTTTGGAAGCAATCCAGGAGCAGGCTGCGCCGTTTAAGGAGCACAGTACAAAACTTTTGCCGTTATCATCGGGAGTAAAAGACACAGGGGAAAGCGAATGTCCTCCGGATTTCGCCGCCTCCGCTCGGCCTAAAGCAAGTTCCGCGCCGATACGAAGGGCATAAGCTCTCGCTGTGTCGTTGATCGGAGGCGGAAATGGATAAGCGATCGCCCCGAAGCTTAAAGCTGTGACAACGGTTGAAGAAAAGCTTAACACATCTACGATGATCGTAATATCTCCCCGCTCCGCGGCTTCCCTCGCACCGCGTTGCCCCCACTCGACGCGGCATGCGTATGGCGATTGATCAAACATGCGGCACCTCCTTATTGGCGTTTGTAGCAGAATCGAAGATAGCTATATCGATGGATAGATTCTATTCGTCGGAGGTCGTTTCCTTTCTTCGTGACCTAAATCGGTAAAAAAGCATGTCGATAATGCTTTTCACGAGCGACCTGATATTGGATTTGCGGATAATGGCATCGGAAAAAAGTTCGGGTTCCGGCAAGCGCGCTCTACGGCATGGCAATCGAGCCTTTACTGATACGCAGGTCGATCGAGCGGCGATGTGCCGGGAAGCCCTCGTGATCGGCCATATGCACAATCGTTTCCGCAAGCTGAGCCAAGCCTTGCGAGGTGAGTTCGGCTACGGCGCTATACCGCAAGAACGTATCGACGGTAACGCCGGAGTGGATTCGCGTAAACGCCCCGGTCGGCAAACATGCCGGGACGCCGATGGCATAGCTGATGGCGGAAAACGTTGTATGTTGGCCGATCAGCAGCTCCGCTGCGCTTGTGATTCGTTCGGCGACGGGCCACGGGTCGGCGGTCGCTACTTGAATATGCTCGTTGCCCCATGCGTTAGCGAGTTCGACCGCTTCGTCCAACCGGTCGACCACGATGATGCCGCCATATACGCCCAGCGCCGATTCGGCGAATTGTCTGCGGCGTTCCGGCAGCAGCGGAAGCTGCATGCGAATGCATTCGGCCGTTCGGACGGCGAAAGACATACTATCAGTAATCAATATGGCCGAGCTTTCCATCCCGTGTTCCGCTTCATTGATTAAATCGGCTGCGGCGAGCTCCGGGTCGGCGCTATCGTCGGCGATAATCATGCATTCAGAAGGGCCGAAATAAGGTTTCGCCGCTACGCCATGCAGCTGCGCCAACATCTGGGCCGCCATTATGAAGGGACTGCCGGGGCCGACGATTTGATCGACGCGCGGAAAGGTTGCCGTGCCATAGGTGACGGCGGCCGTTGCGGCTACGCCGTTCGCGCGGTAAATATTCGCGATGCCGAGCATCTGGGCGGCTGCCAGAATAGCCGGGTCGACGCGGCCATCGGGTCCGGGCGGGACGATGACGCTGAGGTTGCGAACGCCGGCGACGAGAGCCGGGACGGCAAGCGTCACGAAGGTGGACGGATACGAGCCTTTGCCGGACGGCACATACAATGCGACCTGATCCAGCGGAACCGCACGGCGACCGGCGAGGACCCCGGGTTGAAGCGCATGCATCCGGAGCGCGGGAGGCTTTATTTTTTCATTATAGGCCCGGTGGTTGTCGATCGCTTGCTCCAGGCTGCGCTTAAGCTGCTCCGGCAGTTGGCGCCAGGCAAGGTTCATTTCTTCCGCCTCGACGAGCAGTTGGCTTCGTTCCAAATGGACGCCGTCGTACTGCGCGGTTGCCGCAAGCACGGCTTCATCGCCGTGTAACCTCACCTGTTCGAATAAAGCGCGAACGGATTCAAACATCGATTCGTTCATCGACTGCTTGGCGGACCGCTGCCGGAAATGCTCTCGTTGCTCCATCGTCAAGTCGCTTAATCGGTAAATTTTCATCGTACACAAGCCTCCTCGTCGTATAAAGAAAAGATCCGTTATGCTCAAGAAGGGGGGCGGCAGATCGGCAAGCGAGCAGAGGAGCGCATCAACGCCAAAAAACCTCTCGTCCACAAAGGGACGAGAGGTTACTCGCGGTGCCACCCAATTTGCCGCGCATTCCGTTCGAAGCGCGACCGCTCTACAGGGATCTAACAATCCCGCTTCCCGAATAACGGAGGAAGATACCGGCGGCGCCTACTGAAGGATCATGTTCGGGCCGCAGCTCCAGGGGGTGTTTCCGCATGTCATCCGTACCGATTCGCACCAACCATCGGCTCTCTGCAACTTCCGATCTGCGTACTCTCCCTTTCATTGCCAATTGATCATGAGATTGTTACATATTATACTTGATTTTTGTTTTCTGTCAATTCGTTTCGTCAAAACATCCCGGGAACATGCCGGTCGAGATCGCAAGACGGTTCCAGCTGTTGATCGTATTGATCAGCATGATTAATGCGACGTACTCCGCTTCCGTAAATTGGCTCATCGCCTGATCGTAAACCTGTTGCGAGACGCCTTGATCCGCGACGAGCGTAACGGCTTCGGCCAAAGCAAGCGCCGCGCGTTCCCGATCGGTATAAAAAGTAGCCTCGCGCCAGGCAGGGAGCACATAAATGCGCTGCTCGGTCTCGCCTTGCTTGCGCGAATCCGCAGTGTGCATATCCAGGCAGAAGGAGCAGCCGTTTATTTGCGAAACCCGGATTTTGATCAGTTCCTTCAGGCTCGCTTCGATCCCGCTCACGCTTCCGAATTGCTCCAGCTTCAGCATCGCTTGAAATGCGGCAGGATTGGCGGTACGGTAGTTCATTCTTGTTTTCATCGGTTTCTCTCCTCGTAAATGAAGTGATTTGCTTTGCTATACAAGTAAGACAAAACAGCGAAATGATTTGTGACATGCTTTTCATCGTGTTGTGAAAAACGGCAAATGATGCAGCTTATCGGGGTTGGATATGAGAAAAACACGGCTGAACGCGCGGGCTTGCACATCGTACCCGAAGCCGATGACCTTCGTCGGACGTCCGTCCTGCACGATCGCGATGGCCTCTTGACCGTTCATTGAAATGCGGAGCAGGCTGCCGAGCGAGCCTTTGGACGAAATGCCTTCCAGGAAGGCTTGGACACGGCCTTTCCCGTATATCGGACGCAGCGCCGCACGGGCTTTGCCTCCGCCGTCGCTGATCAGCTGCGCATCGTCGGTCAGCAGCCCGAGCAAGTTCGCGAAGCTTCCCGTCGTCGCGGCGACCATAAACGCAGAAACCATGTCGGACATCTGCGATGTTACGATGTCGGGCTCGCTTATGGACGGCATAACGCCGGAAGGTAGTTTGGATTTGGCTCGGCTCATGATTTTGCGGCAATTCGCTTCGGACTTCTCCAAGATGGCGGCAATATCCGCATAATCGTAGCCGAACGCTTCGCGCAAGACGAATACCGCCCGTTCGACCGGAGTCAGAAGTTCAAGCATAACCATAAATGCGTAGGATACGGTTTCGGTTCGTTCGATCGTTTCGGCCGGAGATTCCGCTAGCCCGAATAACGGTTCCGGCAGCCAAGGACCGGTATACAGCTCTCTCCGGCGGACAGCCGAGCCGAGAAAATTCAGGCACCGGTTCGTCATCATTTTGGTCAAATAGGCTTCAGCGTTGTCGATCGACCCGAAGTCGACCTTTTTTAATGCGACAAACAGGTCCTGCACAAGGTCTTCCGCGTCGGTAACGGTGCCCAGCATCCGGTAGGCGATGCCGAACAACTTCTTGTAATATCGCTCGTACAACGATTCCAGATCCATTTTGTCCACTTCCGTTCGAATAAGGATAAGCCTATTGTAGGAGGTAACTCATGAATCGGCAAGTGGGGTCCGGATGAACATTTTTCGATTCGAGTTGGCGAAAATTCGACAACCCTTTACAATAGAGTAGGGAGGGAAGTTCATGCTGGAATATGAATACGATTTATGGGCGAAGTCATTTACATATATCGCGGGCGTTGACGAAGTCGGACGGGGCTGCTTGTTCGGGGACGTCGTTGCGGCGGCCGTCATTATGCCGGAAGGGCTTGTCGTTGAAGGAATTAACGATTCGAAGAAGCTAAGCGAAAAAAAACGCGAGGAACTGTACGATATTATCCTGGAAAAGGCGATTGCGGTTGGGGTCGGACGAGTGGAGGCGGACATTATCGACCGGATCAACATCAAGCAGGCATCCCGACTGGCGATGAAAAAAGCGCTGGAGTCGATGGACGTCAAACCGGACTATTTGCTCGTTGACGCAGAACGGGTCGAAGCGGATACGCCGCAGCTCGCGATCATCCACGGCGACGCGCTCAGCCAATCGATCGCAGCGGCCTCGATCGTCGCGAAGGTCACACGGGACAGGCTGTGCTTGCAATGGGATTTGCAATTTCCGGAATACGGGATCGGCATACATAAAGGTTATGCGACCAAGCTGCATCGCGAGCGGCTCCTCGAGTTCGGGGCGACGCCGATGCACCGGCGATCTTTTATCGGCAAAATCATGGCTGTGCAGCAACAGCTGTTCTGATTGGGGCGGCGAGCAGCCATTGTCGGAATTCATGATCCGGCGGCGTTTGTCCGATATACGGAGTAGGTTGTCATAGGAAACGGATAGGAAGGGGAACCGTGATGAATATTGGCGCAATGCTGCGCAGCATCATCGGCGATGCGCAGGTGAGCGAATCGAAGCAGCTGGAGCTGAAAATCGGTCAGGTGGTTCGCGGCGTCCTGCTGCAAATGCTGGACGAGCATGACGCGATGATCAACATCAACGGCATGCAAGTTCGCGCGAGGCTGGAATCGCCGATGAAGCAAGGGCAAGCGACGATGCTGCAGGTACAGCCGGAATCGGCGGACGGGCCGATCGTGCTGAAACCGCTTGGTTCCGCTCCGCATGTGCAGATCGCCGAGGAATCGTTAACGGACCTGCTGCGAAACGTCGGGCTCTCCGACGACAAAAACAACCGGATGCTCGTCCAGCAAATGAACCGGGACGGCGTCGCGGTAACGAAAGAGAACGCGAACGCATTGAAGGAAGCCGCGGCGGCGATCCCTTCGCAAGTCGACCGCGAGGAGTGGCTGCAGTCGGCGGTGCTTGCTTTTAAGCGGGGCCTGCCGGTAACGCCGGCCACCGTCGGCGCCTTGCATCAGGCGGCGTTCGGCAAGCCGCTGCACGAGCAGCTGCGGCAGCTGGAGGCGCAGGTGCG